>CANTEW010000013.1 GCA_947652925.1 uncultured Lachnospiraceae bacterium | reverse complement strand
TAAAATCCATCCCCCACTGCAAAGCCCGCCCCGGCAGAGACGTAATAAACCCAATAGCAGACTGGAACCCGTCCTGCACCACGCTCCCCAGAGAGGACAGGGCAGAACCAATCCCCGACACCATCGCCCGGAAAGCCTCCACCGCCGACTGCTTTAAATCCGACACCGTGGACACCACCAGATTTTTCAGCCCGTTCCAGGCCGAAGCCGCCGCAGAGGACACCGCAGACCACAGGTTCCCCATGAAATCCCGCAGCCCCGACAGCAGGATAGAAACATGGTTCACCAGCCCCTGCACCGCAGAACCCACAATCTGCTGAATGCCGGACCAGATCGTGGAAGCCGCCTGCTGAATGTTCGTCCAGATATGCAGCGCGTCCTCTTTCAGCTTCGTAAAATTCCCCGTCACCAAGTCAATCAGCAGAAGCACCGGCCCCAGAATCACATTCTTAATCAACTCCCAGGCACCCGAAGCCGCCGTCTGAATCCCCTGCCAGATGCCCTGCAGGGCAGCAGAAAGATTCTCCCAAAGAGACCGTATCATATCCACAATCCCGGACAGCACCGGATTCTCCATCATGCCCGTCCAGACATTGTTAAAAAAGTCACCCACCGACTGCCACAGCCCCGACCACCAGGCCGGAATCCCCTGGAAAAATGAAACCAGAGACTCCCACGCCGCCGGTATCGTCTCCGTAAAAAACGAACAGATGACCTCCCAGGCAGAGACAAAAAAGTCCCTCACCTGCGCCCAGACCGCATTCACCGCATCCCGGAACCACTCACACTTATTATAAAGCAGCACAACAACCCCAATCACCGCTGCTATGGCAATAGGAACCCATCCGATAGCCGCCACAACCGCCGACAGCGCCGGGATCACCGTCCCCGACACAAACCCGACCACGCCGGAAACCGCCCCCGCAATCTTCGGAACCACCGTCAGGATCGTCCCCACGGCACCTACCACTTTACTAATCACAATCAGCACCGGCCCCAGGGCCGCAGCCACCAGAGCCACCGTGACAATGACCTTCTTCGTCCCCTCGTCCAGCCCGTTCAGCCAGTCCACAAGCCCCTGAATCCACCCCACGATCTGCCGGATGGACGGCATCAGAATCTCCCCGATAGAGATCGCCAGTTCCTCCAACTGGCTCTTCAAAATCGTAAGCTGCCCCGCCAGATTGTCCTGCATGGTCTCGGCCATCCGCTCCGCCGTGCCGTCACAGTTATTAATAGCATTGTTCAGCTTCTCAATATCCCCAGGAGCCGCGTTCATCACCGCCAGGAACCCGCTCATGGCGTTCTTCCCCACCAACGCCTCCGCATTGGCCGCCCGCTCCGACTCCGACATCTGCGCGAACGCCGCCCGGCAGTCCGTCAGGATATCCCCCAGGCTCCGCATACTCCCGTCCGCATTGGTAGTCTGCACCGTCAGCTCCCCGAACGCATCCCCAACGAAAGTCACTTCCCCCGTCAGGCTGGTCAGCATGGTCCTCATGGCCGTGCCGGCCTGGGAAGACTTGATCCCCGCATTCGCCATCAGCCCGATGGCTTCCGCCGTATCCTCCGCCGTGAACCCCAAAGCCCCCGCAACCGGCGCACAATACTTGAATGTCTCCCCCATCATAGATACGTTAGTCAGCGGGATAAAAAAGTGAAGATTTATAAAAATATCATAACACTATTGACATTTCGCTCAATACACGTCAATATACAAAATATGATAACATTTTTTAACAGCGGGGATAGGAGGTGTTCAAGTGCCGGTATCAAACGCCCAGAAACGTGCCACGGCAAAATATGAAAAGGAGGCCTACGACAAGATACTGGTAAGGTTCCCAAAAGGCACAAAAGAACAGATACAAGCAACAGGAGAGAGCCTAAACGGATATATCGTTAGATGTGTCCTAGAAAAATTGAAAAAAATCAGCAGAGACTCTTGACGATATAACGATATCGTTATATAATAAGTATTATCAGATGGGGTAAGTAAATCTGAAATAGAAAGAGAGGAAAGAATGGATATCATGACTGATAAACAAATGCAATTCATAGCATGGCTGATAACGACGGCAACAGATAAATGTCAAACGATGGATGAAGTAAGAGAGATGAACAAGGAAATACGCAAACATTCAACAGGATTTAAAGAAGAAAAAGACGACAAAAAAGAAGAGGCCGATTAAATCGGCCATAGACAAAATCAAGGGAGGGCGGGCTTGCCACCGCTCCCCCGACAATGGATATTATAACAGACATAAATAGAATAATCAAGATATAGAAAAGAGCCGTGGTTTCTCATGACTCTTTTTTGTGCGATAAAATTTGCAGACCATGCCCTCATACGGGCTCACATCATTTCTACGTTTTTAATTTAGTATAATAAAAAAGCGAATAGTATATCCTCCCAAAAAACACAAGGAAAATTATTAAGTAACATATTATATATATATTAAATATTTTAACAAATGGTAATTTATTAGAATCAGTAAAAAACTCCCCCTATAGATTAACAAGGCATACCTCTGCTTTGCTTGTACTAAAAACAATTTTAGGACAAGCTGTTTTAGTTATTGTTCGTGCGTACAAGCATTATGTTTTATTTAACCGTATTTTTTTACAGCGATTTTCTATATTGAATTCATTTATTTGTTAGTGCAATGTAATAGATTGTTGATTTTGAAACAATTAGTGATTAGTATGTGATGAATTGTTAATATATTTGTAATTAATATTAATAATTTTGTCACCACTTATCTGTATGTGAGATGATACAATACACTCGTTGTTTATATTTTTATAAATTATGCACTATTATGCACAGGATTTTATTGCATAATTTGTATATAATTCACATAGTATTGATATGTCATCAAATATTCAAGATTACGTCATTTTAAAACAGGAGAGTTAATAATGAAAAATCGCAATCCTTAATTATGTATGCATCGCGCCAAAATAAAATTAATTTTTCTCGTTAAATATACATAAACCACCAAGGAAAAAATGAATATGCATTCTTTGTCTGAAATCCCTAAAAATTATTTAGAATATAACGGATTTGTTTTAAAAAAGAAAAAAGCAAAGTTCAAATTCAAAATATGGGCCGATAGTATAATAGCAGCAACATATTCAATCATATCTATAATATCGGTTGTAATGCAAAACGCAGCTACAGAAATCCTAATACTGAATATATTTTGTCTAGCTCGTGCAGTATTGAATAACGCTATATCCGCTTCGGAAATCACATACAAGATAAAATGTTCATCTATAGAAAATACTTGCTCAACCAATAATTATTATCATACAAGACTATGCGTAATGGGATGTGCTTTTGCATATACTCTCACACTGCTTATTTTCATAATTATTTCTAATTCAAAAGCGGTTGAGATCGCATACACTTTACGTTGTGAAAGAAATTTGTTTATGATTTTAGCAATAAAATTTTTAACATCCGCATCTATTTTTTGGGTGTTTGTTAATGATTTGACAAATAATATAATTTATGCATATGATGCAAGTATAGATCCAGTAGAAAGAGAGTAATTTATCATGATAGATATTTCAATATATATTGCAGTAACAATTTTAGTGTTTGGATCTGTATTAGGGATTATTCACTTTTTTTCAGGATATGATTTAAAACAACAACATGCCTCCATTAAGGGACGAAAGTACAGAAAAGAACACGGAGGTTTTGTTTTTGAAGAGTATGTAGCTAAAACAAGTCTCATAAAACCAAAACAGTGGGGAAAAAGAAAAAACTCTGGTTTCAATCCTAAAACATACAAAAGAAATATCAAATTCAAAGATCATTTAGAGTGCGATACGTACTTACTTCCGAAAAGAGGATTATGATTATGACGAAAACCAAAGGTGTTGTAGATAAAGCATGGGAATCGATAATAGAAGGATATAATATATGTAAAAAGAAATATCCCAACATAAAATTTGATACAAACGGGTATGATAGATTTAAAGAGATATTTGAGAAACGATACGATGATATCATAAATAGATTTATGAGACCTGATACAAGTGCTCTTGATTCGCATAAACAGGCAGCTTTAATTACAATTTGTTTTTTAGAATCAAATACGATAAGTCATTCATCGCATAGCATAGATGAAATATCAATAATTCCACAATCTATAGCTGTTAATGCCGCATTATCCTATATGAAAGATTGTATTAATATTTCTCTAAAAGAAAACGGTATACGCGAAAGAATAGGCAAATATTATTTGCCTATAGCATTAACCTGTGATACACCATATCAAGAAATAATATGCAGACTACTATATTATGAGGAAACCGAAGATGATATGAATTTTAATGTTTTGGAATTAGCAGATAGATATTTTTTATTAGAATATATCAATCTTTTGAACTACGGAATTGAACCAGTTTCACTAAAACAAGATTTATAGAATATTTTATCTCTTTTAAGCAGATAGCTCGAAAAGAAACTTTAGTAAAACAATAATTTCTTTTCGAGCCGTGATTTCTACAACGCGATCATATCCCGCAGAGTCTTCGGCCCTGCGATACCATCCACATTTCCGCAGATGCCTGGGTCTACTTTGTTCCGCGCCTTCTGGTACTGCTTAATGGCGTACACAGTGTTCGCCCCGCAGTCCTTGTCCAAATTTATTTCCTGGCCGTTTTTGCCTTTAAACCCACGCGCCTTTAAAATTTCCTGCACCAGCAGCACATGATTGCCTTTTTCGCCTTTTTTAACCTCATTTACTGTAAACATGTATGCGTCCCCCCTCTCTATTTTTAAAATCTGCGCCAGGATGTTCAGGATTTTTTCACCATACCCCGCTCCGGCAGCCCAGCCTTTGCGGTTCGGGTTTTCCTGGATCCCCAGCCATTCCACATATTTGGCGCATCCGCGCGTGATGTACTGGAAGCGCGGATCCACGCAGGACTGCATCAGCGCGTCCGCGTTAGCGTACGCCTTCAGGTGCTGGATCTGTGCCCGGATGCCAGTCTTTGGGTCTTTGAAAGAATTGCCTTTCATCCCGTTCGCAGTGACACCCATGCCACAGAAATTGTTCTGGTCCAAGGTGACTGCAGAACCCTTAAATGTGAAATTTCCCGTCTCAAGGCACGACTGGGCAAAAGCAATGTCTCCCCGAACGCCCTCCGCCTTGCCTTCTGACAGATATAATGGCACCATATCAAGCACCGACTGAGACACACCGGGATTTTTTGCCCTGATGTATTTTTTCATCTGCTCTGCAGTTGCTACAGCGGTGCCCATGATCTTGGTCAGTCCCTCGGTATTATCTTTGATGGCCCCAGCACCCAGCTTAGCATTCACCTCTATTGCGATCCTCCCTAAGCGATCATATATATAGTCCCCTGGGCAGGCCTTGTTCGCGAACCAACGGTGGACGGTCATGTTCTGTTTGTCCGGCTGGCCGATCAGGGACCTGTCAGCTTTCCACTTCACTCCCTTTATGCCGTTCCTCCTGCAAATATCCGCACAGAGATCGACCAATGATCTATAGACCTCCTCATTGATCGCATAAGGATGCGTCCTGTCGCTGGCGCACTCGATCGTGACCGCCCTGTGGTCATTAGATGGACTAGAAGAACACCAGGAACAATCTTTTTCTTCTACGCATAGGCCGATCCGGCCATCCGTCCCGATAGCGTAATTGCAGCTCGCGCCCACCGCTGAGTTACGGAAACAACCACAGATACCTTCTACAGAAAGCTGCCCGACAACGCAGTGGATCGTGATGGTGTCGATCTTGTGTTCCCTGGGAACGCTCTTGCACGGACTGATCGATGTATAACTCACTAGAGAACTATTGCTCATCATTACCTCCATTCAAAAAACCTATTCGACTCCGTCACTTTTATCATCTATCTTCTTTTTTAATACCGCGATATACCGCAGCAGCCATTCCGGCACATCTGCCCCTGCACGGCCAGCGTTCTCAGCGATGGATAACATCTCGTTGAGTATGTACCACACTGCCACCAGAAGACCGAAGAACACACGCTTTGGCATGTCCAGCCCAAGCTGTCCAGCCAGCAGCGCGATCATATAGTCCAACACCATGGCGCATGCGATCACACACACATACGCCATTTTTTTGAGTATCCCCTTTGCCCCTTTTCGTGAATTCCAACCATACCCAGGGTCGTCTGGATGATCGAGGGCTTCCCTCTTGCTGGCCGTCATCCCTGTGATGTAGTCCACTATCATGAGGAAGCACAACACACACAGCACTGGGAATAATATCCCCAATCTGTTGCTCAGCCAGGCGATCACCGCTGATAGCAGCAGTTGGATCGGTCTTAGATATCTTTCCATAGTCTCTCCTTTCGTTTTGTCTGTTCCGATCTTCATATCATTTATAGTGATCAGAGGAGCGATGATGAATCTGTTAGCGAAAAATTTCCGGTAGGTAGAGATGTGACAGTGGTATTTTTTATTTCGTATGCACCTATCTGTACGATCCCAAAGATATCGATCGTCCGTGCAGTATTTGGATGTCCACCAGCTGTAGAGAGATAAAGGTCATAGCGATCTCCCCCAGTATTTGCCGCATACATATTAAAAGTATGATCGTTTGATTCAGCATTGTATTTAAAACTCCTGGCGCTACCATTGAGCCATAAACTACATGAGACTAATACTGTGTAATCGTATAGGATAAAAAAATACGCCCTTATCCTGGGGTATGAATCAGCAGTGTATTTATAATCAGGTATGCGTTGAGAAGTGATCTGGAGAAAATCCACATATCCAGGATAAGCGACATATGGTCTGATCCGGGTTGAAAATACTCGACCATTGTTGATCGCCCCGATGCCCATACTATTTTTAACATGCGATAGTGAAGCCTTCCTAAAATAATTGTCGTTACCATTTGTTGTGATAAATTGTGATATCCCTGGATCTTCATTATTGGCAGTATTTGAAGCGATGTAATTTAACTGGGCGTATCCATTCCCATCCCTCACGATACATGTATTTTTAGCATTTGGTGTCTGGGCTGCATGGAACCCGTCTATCGTATCCGCATTCCCACCGTTTGCTGGGAGGGATGTGGGGATGGTCGGTGTGTTGGTCGCGTTACGGTAATCTAACAACTCATCTGCTGTCTTGCCACCCACAGTGTCAGCATCCCCACCGTCTGCTGATGTCCATATCCCATCAGACCTCAGATATCTGTCCCTATCCCCTTTTTCAGGCGGGGGGACTAAACCTGCGGCGCCATCTTCCGCCGCTGTCGCGCCGATCATCAGGTCACCTTTTACCCCCCCCCCCCACTCCATCTCTGAGCCAACGATCGCAATATACTCATCTTCCGTGATCACATTCCTGATGACCATATTGCCTAACCGGGTCTTGCTCCATAGACCTTGGTCATAATACATCTTTACTTTGTGGAACATATCATGCATCCTCTTCCTCCTGGCGCATCCCCAGCAGCCTGTCAGCCTCCTCCCGGCTGACCCAGCCTTTCGTGACTGCCCTCTCCAGCTGATCCACGGGCATCTTCCCACTCAAGAACAATCTTTTCACAGTATCACTCATGACTCATCCCTCCAACGCATTTAAGACTAACATATCTACAGTTTCCACCATGTTCCTGAACTGCGTCTGGAAGTCTGGTCTCTCCAGGAGGACAACATATACTGTCTGCCGTATCTCATCCATCTGGTAGCCCCCATCCTCCAATGGCACGGTGTCATGCCCAGTCAGGTAGTCCCTGCATTTTTCTACCGACTTTAATATACTGTACCCAGATACCACATCTTCGGCAGACCCGTTCGGGTCTATCAATACGATATCGGTAACGTTTTCCTCTTTATTGAAATCCGCTTCGATACTGTCAAAGGATGTGCCCTCTTTTTCTGCCAATATCATCCTCAGTAGCCCGGTACCCCCTTGGCTGTCTTTCATCTGGAAGCCGCCGGAGATAACGTCGTATTCGGCCCCATTTTTTAGCCTTATCTTTTCCATCATCTATCCTTTCGTTAAATGTATATCTTATTGTAGTCTTTATACCATATTGGACACCTGTGTCGCCTCGACAGCTCCTGTCGGTAAAGAACTGACGCCGATATTCTTATTTTCAAAAGGTACCGACATGGATACCCCAAACACAGTGACCTCACCTCCCCAATAGTGGCATCTGGCATAGATGCTGTATCTGCTCGTTCCAGTTTTTACGTAATATAGTTTATCCGCCCATTCTGAAGAAGTCCCCCGCCCAGTCCCTGGAGTGCATACAAAACTGATCTCACGGCTGACAGTCGGAGCTATCCTTGCCATTATCGTGTTCCCACCCCTGGAAACAAGCCAAAAGACGATCGGAAAAGCATACCCACTCGTATCTACATCCATAAAATTGAGATACCAGGTTGCGCCCATACTTTTACTACTTGTCGAAAAAACAAAAAGAGCCCCACTTTTTAACCGCCCGATGCCCATCGAATTTTTCAAGTGCTGCAAAGAAGCTTTCCTATAGGTATCATCCGTCCCGTTCGTTACGATCACCTGGGATATGGACGGTTCTTCATCATTAGGTGCATCCGATATGATAGCTCCAACATTGATGCTCTTATCTGTCCCGCGCACCACGATATCATTCGCGATATCATCTATGGACGCGTGGAACCCGTCCACAGTGTCTGCACTGCCTCCCATCGGAGGCGTCCAGATACCGCTTGAATTTAGGAACCTGTTTGGGGGACCTTTGTCTGGGGCGGGGACAAATCCCTTTTTGCCATCTGTAGTCTCTGTGGAGCCTATCATGGTGCTGTCATCCGGCTCCCACTCACCTATCGGCTCACCGATGATGGATCCATATTCTTCCGGGGTCAGTATCCGCCGTATGACCATGCCCCTGACCCTGGGTTCACCCCATAGCCCCTGGTCGTAGTAGTCTTTGATCTTCTCAAACATCTATAGGTCCACCCCTCTCATAAGGGCGATATAATCGATATCTGCCCGGTCTCTCTCTTGTTTTTCCTGCAGTCCCTGGACCGTTTCTGTGAGTCCTTGGATCATCTCTGCCAGGCCTTGGTCCGTCTCTATCAGTCCCTGAATCATGTCCGTGAGTCCCTGGAACCTCGCTTCGGCTTCTTCTACCAGCATCGCGGCCCCTGCGCCTGTCAAGTCTATGCTGACCTCTGCCGCGTTGCTGACCTTGCAGCGGTACTCCTGGATGATCTGGGCGGGCGGGCCGCCGTTATAGGGCGGCATATAGTCCCCTGTATCATCCGTGGCGACAGTGATGCTGTAGAGTATCTCCGTATCATCGGACCCGCCTTTTTCTCTCGCGTATAACCCTATCTCGTTGATGTAGTAGCCCTCTGTTATGATGACCTCCCCTGTGGCCGGGTCCTGGTTTGTGAAGAGAGAGGTCAGCTTTATGCCGTCATCTGGCATGATATCGACCGATGATAAGCCATAACTGTCCTGTCCCAGCTTGAGGCCAGTACTCCCCCGCAGCACGGATGGGTCCTTTTCCTCTGTTGTATATATCCCGCTGCCCGCCGCCATCCGGGTGAACTGTATCGATGCCTGCCCGGTCTGAGCCTTATCGAGTAAATCTATCCCCGCGTCCGTTATGACCGCATTGTTGTATGGTCGCGACATGTCACACCTCCCCTATCTCACGATGACCTTGACGACGTTGTCGGTCACGCGCTCGATCACCATGTATGTGTCAAAGCCCCTCTCGGTGGCCAGGGTGGCGATACCCCCGCCCCCGCATCTGCAAAAACGTCCTGGGATACATGTCCCATCGTCACGGACCGCCAATACACCGACCATCCCGACATAGTCCCATTCAGGCCTGTCTTTACGTTCAACATAGTCCTTTTGTCTGGCCAGATCATAGCCTCCTGCAAGTTTCATAGTGCCCTTTTCTATCATCCTGCCTGTCGGGGTCATGACGGGCAGACCGTCCTCACTAATCACAGGGCTGCCATCGCCATCCAACACTGGGGCCAGCTCGGGCACGTCCACCCATACGATGCGGTCGAATTCGTCACGCTCGTATCTCCAATAATAATCTTCATCGGCATTCCCTACGACAGAAGGGTTGCCCGATGTGATGCCCGCGATATAGTCCCCCTCGTCGGCTTTGTATAATCCCCCGTCCTTCACTGTGACGAGATATCCCACCCTGTCCTCGTTGTCAGGGTTCCCGTCCGCCCAGGGCTTGATGAACTCGGCATAGTCGGCACCTGAAGAATTGAACGCAGACAGGCCGTATACTTCACCCGCATAGGTCACACGGAACGCATTGGAGAGCTCATTGGGCGGGCTGCTGGCCGAACTGGAACAACCATTTCCGATCACATATGCGTCCCCCAGCTTATTGTTCAGGGCGCCGCCAGTCCCCATAGCCTTGTTGCACTTCCCAGATGCATCGGATGCGATATTAGCCGCACGCGTCCAATATCCCTGCGAATGTGCATATGCATCGGTCGCCTGGGTACGGCCCCCTTCTGCATGGCTACCCTCACCCCCAGCTGTTGTGGCGCTACCTTCCGCATGTGAATAGCCTCCAGTTGCTTGCGTGGTGCCTCCTTCTGCATGGCTGCCCTCGCCCCCAGCTGTTGTCTGCCGGCCTTCCGTATGCGAATAATCGCCGGTCGCTTTTGAATAGATACCTTCCGCGTGGCTATAATCACCAGATGGGACAGTGAGCGACCCTTCTGCAGTCGAAGCGCGCCCGACTGTAGCGTTCTTATCTTGCCCTGTCCTGACATATCCACTCTTTAATCCTTCTGGGAGTGTGTCGCCTCTCTTGGGTGTGACCCACCCAGGGTTGCCGTCCGCGTCAGTACCCCAGACCTTATCGGGATTCCCTGACCCCTTTGTCACATACCCATCCTGGGTCTTTGTATTAGCCCTCCAAGTATCATTATCCGTGGTCTTATATCCACTGTCGTTGGTCAGCTGTGATACCTTCTTTGGTATCATCCCCTTTATCGCGTCATGCGCAGCCTCCGCATCCGCCCTGATCTTTTCTAACTCAGCCTCTACCTCTTCTGCCGTTATGAACGTGCCTGAGCAGACTATGGTCACGTTCTCGGCATTGCAGACCTCGGTGTAGAACTCCATCGTTATGTAGGCAGGCATGAGGCCGTTGTAGGGGGGCATGTAATCCCACTGGTCCTCGACTGCCGTGGCGATGGCGTACAATATCTCCCCTTCGTTTGGGTCCTCGGCAAAGATGCCCACTTCTTTCACGTAATAGCCTTCCTGCAGGTTCCCTGACTCCTGTTCGCTGGATATCAGGAACCTTATCAGGACCACGATGTCATTTATGACCGTTATCCTCTCAAATGTGGTCTCCTGCCTGGGTTCTTTTAACCCTTCTTTCTCTGAGAGCTTTTCGTCCGGCCCGTAAGAGCCGCTGCCCGAAGCCGCCTTTGTGAAATGTATGTCTGTCTGCCCTGCCTGGGCTTTCGCTAACAGGGCCAGCCCTTTCTTGGTCAGGACTGCGTCTTTGAAAGTAGCCACTCTATCCCTCCTCTATCACATTCTTGGTATAAGATATGTGGGCCGCACCGATATACAGGTCTGTGCGCACCTCGTGTGGACCCATGCGGACCACCGCCGTGGGCCACGATATGAGGGCCGCACCCACATACTGCCTGCCCTCTGCCCCGCGCGCATCCCTCTGGATGACCACATGCGGGTGCGACACGGCACACACGCCCACATACCAGTGGGCGTCCATGCGCCTGTGGATATGTAACCTGCGCAGGTGTGACCGCTCGTTCTTTACCCGCTCGATGATCGCGATGAACGTCTCCACGATCTTTTCCGTGATCCGCACGTCGGTCAGGATGTCAAAAGTCCCGGGTGTAAAGGGAGGGTCGGTAAAATCCGGCCACTCCTCGATATCCCCCTCCCCGATCACGATGCCGATCAGCTCCCGCATGGCGCTGGGCGTCCCGGCGGTCAGATGCCACAATAATGTGCGCTTGATGATCTCACGCTTCTGGTCTATAGATAGATCCTCACTGTAATACGGTGTATGTAATTCCACTGCCAGCACGTCCAAGATGCGCTCCGGGAGGCCGTCGATGAACGCCTGCGTCCGGGTCACGTATGCCCTGTCCATGACCAACTGTATGCCTGCTCTCAGGGCGTGGCTCAGACAGATCTGGTGCGTCTCCTTGGACATCTGGCTGGGGAGCATGTCCAACAGCTCTCCGTTATAGAGATCAATCATCCTCGATACCCCCGTATGTCACGGACATGCTCCCCAGCCTCGCGACCGTTGAAGCCGGGAGCGATATGAAACTGGGGGAGTTGACCACCACCCTCTTTGCGCCAGCGTCCACCATCCGGCGGATCAGTTCCGATGGGTTGATGTCCCTGCCGATCTCCCCTGTCTGCCAGGTGTTGTACTCCCTGACCGCGTTGGATACAGCCGTCTGGATGGATACCGCCCTCGCCGCGTTGGTCTTGGATATGTGGTATGTCACATCTAAGTCGTACTCTCTTGTATACGGGGCCAAGACTTTCACCTGGTCTGTCAGGGGGCGTATCGTGTCATCGTCCAGATACTCCAGGATGCCGTCCAACAATGCCTGGGAGGGGAGGGAGCCGTCCTTTAGTAGCACCCGCACCTCCACCTCGCAAGGCTTGGGGCTGGATACATTGACCGACCCGATCGATGCGCCGTATGCCTTTGTATGATAGATATATGCGTCCCTAGGTCCTGCTACGGAGTAGGCCGATGGGGCCAGATACACGCGCTCTGCCAGGCTCTCATCGTCTTCGATGTCTGCCCCGCCCTGGCTCTCTTCGATGTTGGATACGCCCGATATGTAGGGTAAAAGGTCCACCAGGGTGTTGATGCTCCCCACGGCCAGGCCGCTGCCGACGGCTCCCGTTGTCTGGCACCGACAGGGGATATCCACGTATACGTCCCCCGGTGGTATCTCTGCGTACTCCATGGTCCCGAAATAGATCCCGTCCCCTGATGTGACCCTGGTCCCTGTGGGGATGCTGACCGCATCCTTGCGGGGCGCGGGGATACTGAAACGTACGGTCACCTCAGCGGCTTGGGCGGGGAGGCGCGTGACGCCTTTGTTGGCGGCGATATTGTCTAAAAACTCACCGTAGCTGTACTTGATCAGGTCCTGTTTCCCAGCCCGGTCCACGTACATCAATGCTTGGTAGATGGGCACGGAACAGGCATAGAGGGTGAGGGTTACGGGATCCGCCCTCTTTAAGCGGACCTTTTCCTTTGCCACCTGCTCGTACTTTTCCTCGTAGCTCTTCACTAGGAGGGCCTGGACGTCATCCAAGGTCATATCGTCTATGAAACTCACGTCCGGTAAGTTACTGATCTGCGCTATCATATCCATCCCTCCATCTCACTGATACCTGTGTGTCCACCCGCCCGTCGATACCAGCATCAACCTTTACCTCCGCGATATCGATCTCCGGGATATAGATATCTGCTTTCTCCTCCAGCTCCACGCCGAACTCACTGGCCACCTCGTAGCATGGTGCATCCAGATAGTCCCCGCTCAATCCGAAACCCCGGGAGCCTGGAATAGTGCGCTCCCGGGTGAGGATCAAGGCTTTCAACTGTGCGTTGATGCGTTCTATGGGGGCTTCCCCACCGACGGGGACAATTCTGATCCTGTCTGTCTCCCTCATGGGGACCACCTCCTTATGAGTATTCTGTAAATGTCAGGCTCAGTGTCGCCCTGGCCAGTTCGCCCTTGTTCCATATCTCATCCCAGGTCTCACTCACTGATTCCAAGTACATCTTGCATTTGCCTATCTTCTTACCGCCGATGTATAGATAGTCTATCTTACCCTTCTCGCAGGCCTTCTCCAGCTTTTCGATGGTATCTTTCGGGCTGACGCCCAGGTGTGCGGACAGCACTACGTCCATGGTCACGCTGGAAGCATCGGGGCCTTGGAACTCTTTCTTCGGTTTCTCGTTGATGATGGGATGGTCTGCCCATCTGCCCTTGACTGTGCGTTTGAAGTCTTTGAAAGACAGTATCTTCTCGGAGTTGACAGAGAACTTTATATGCCTCCCCCAGTTGCCTACCTTCGCCATCTCATCCTCCTGTCTGGCCTGGGTCTGGGACCGGATCCGGGGCTGGCTCTGGATCTTTGAGTTCGTCTTCCGGGCTGAGGCCCAATATCATTGAAAGGCTCACCAAGCCAGCCCTCTTATCTTTGAAGTACATCCTGCCCTCCTCGGGCCGGTATTCGATGTATGCTTCCCCCGGCTCATCCCCGAACTCCCTGCGGTGTTTGTCTGTCTCTGCCAGGCCCAGCAAGTCGGCCAATGTGACTGGGCCTGTGTTCTTATCCTTGAACTTCAGATCCCCGTCTGCGGCATCGTACTCCATGTAAGCTTCATCCGGCTCGTCCCCAAACTCCTGGCTGTATACATGCTCCCCGGCCTTCCTGGGTCTGTTCGCTGTGTTCCACATCTTCCCCAGGACAACACCTGCGGCCTGGCCTGTGGGGAGGTGCAGGACCAGCACTTCCTGGCCGACGGCGGGCATCTTATACTCATCCGACATAGAAAATACTGGGAATCTGTTGGTCGTGTTAGCATCCATCTCTGGATAGGTGACGCTGACCATGCCCGTCTCGTAGTCCACAGTGGACACTTTTCCTATCCTTATCAACCTCTCCGTCATCCTTTGGTGTCCTCCTCTGGCTCCGGCTCACATGCCAGCCGCTCATAGCACTTGTGCATCTCTACGGATTGTCGGGCTTTTGAGCCGCCCACCTCCGTGACACATTTATCTACGAAATACTTCCCGTCTGCGTGGCCCAGGCCGGACACCTCCACGGTCACGCCCGCGCATATCTCCGGATCCGGCCAGATATCGCCGGATAACCTGGTGGCCTCCTGGTTGGATTTATTGACCGCCACTGCCGCTTTCCGGTATGCGTCAGCCACGCTGTCCGCTGTCTCATTTATGTGCAGGACACGCGCGTCTTTTGCATCCTCGGCTTTCTGGCCTACATAAACGCTTATCTCATCGCCACCTTCAGCGGGCTTATAGGATATCCGCGCTCCCGTGTAGACCCCAACGAGCGCATCTTCATATTCCCAACCATCGTCTATAAAAGACTCCCTGGTCAGTTTTTTTACCGGGTTTTTCCCTTCCATCTCGGTCTGGTCATAGATCACGATGGCTTTTTTGTAGACTTTCAGTGCCAAGCCGTAGGTGTCGCACAGCTCCTGTAAGAATGCACTGTCAGTCTTCTGAGACTGTTCGATCGTATCGATCCGTATGTCCGCGCCGGAATATTTCAGTTTTAGGTCATACCGGTCGGCGATCCCCTGGGCGATCTCTTCGATCGTGACTTCCTTATAGGTCTTAGTACGTTCACGTGCATTAAAGTCGCTGTCGATCGGGGACGCAAGGCACCCGAAAGATGCCGTGAGGGGACCGCCGGAGAATTTTATGCTGTCCAGGACGAACGCCCCGCAGTCCAGTTTTTTGTCCCGAATCCCGTCCCAGTTGACGAACGTGATCTTGCCGTCCACCCGGTCACCCTTCTTGGGGTATTTCTTGCCTAGCCAGTCCATCTCAATGTTCTGCATCGCGATGTCCAGCTGGTCACTCTGGCCGGACGCGACGTCTGTATAGGTCAGCGATTGTAGATAGTCTTTTAGTGACTTCCCCAGCCATTTGCCGTTGAATTTAAAATCTGCCTTTACTCTCCGTGGGTTACTCATATCAGCTCTCCTCCGTATCTGTGTTGCGCCAGAATGGCACATCTTCTGCTGCATCTTCCGGTATATCTGGTACGTTGACCATCATCCCCGAGGGGAAGACCAAGATATCCAAGAGGGGCCAGTTGGCCTCGATCAGGTAGTGCATATATCTTTCGTCACCATAGAGGTCATAGGCCATCAGGTCCCATGTGTCCCCCTGGCTGGTCATGTATGTCGATGCCATCTATACCGCCTCCTTACGTGAACATCCCTATCAGTCCTTTTGTGAAACCTGCCCGCCGGTGTTTCTTTATCCAGCCTTCCATATGTCTCTCAAACTCCTGCGCACCGAGTTTGGCGGCCTCGACCACTTTATCCTCTGTGCCACCGCCACCTTCGACCTTGATCGTCAGGTTTAATGTGAACGTTGGCGATACATCAGATGCTGGCGTATCTTTGCCACCCCTCTCCTTTGAGAGCATGTTTAACGTATCATCGACCACCGAACGCCCGGACAAGCTATCCATGTCCGGTATCCTCAATACACTCCGGATCGTGTCTGTGATATCATGGAGCCAGCCAGATACATCACCCATGCCCCTGGCTGGCTCCTGTGCCGCCATCATGGATGCCGGGGCACCCATCCCTGGGGATGCTCCCGGTGTATCCCCTGTGCCCTTGGCCACATCCCGCGCTGCTGTCATATCCGGGGCCGCATCGCGCAAGGCAACTGGTATAACTCCCTGCAACGGGATCTGTGTGGTCTGCGGCATCTGAGCGGCTATCCCTGGCATATCAGTACCCGCCTGGGGTGCATCGATGGTGCCTCCGATATCATTCCCGATACCATCCAGTGCACCGATGGCCCCCATCCTGCCAGATGAGGCAGTGCCATCCACATCGATACCCAGTACGCTGCCCTGTCCGACCACGCTCCCCACCACACCAGTGCTCAGAGCATCTCTCGCCTGGGCGATACCGTCACCTATGCCCGCCATGTCGATGTCGGCTGGCGGAACCTGTATCTTCCCGATACCCATATCCCCTGGCTCTGGTACTGCGGTATCCTGGATGGGTACATCTGCCATGGCCTGGCTGCCCATGCCCTCCATGGGCACTGCTGTGGCTACATCTGGGGTGATATCGGACATGCCTGCCACCTCTGGGGTATCGCCCATCTGTCCCACATCAGGTACGATATCAGCCGGTATCTGGGTGGCCCCTACGGATGCCTGCGCACCTCCTACAGACATATCCGGCATGATGTCTGGGGATACTTGTACGTCCCCTATGGGGATACTTGGTGCGATATCGTCTGATACCTGCAAGTCCCCAATGGGGATATCTGTCGCAGTCCAGGGCGGTGTCTGCACGATATCCTGCCCCACGGCGATGGGCTGTCCCGCAATATCAGCGTCCGTGCCCGTCATATCCATATCGGACATCAGAGGTCCCACTGGCATCTCTCTTGCAGGTATGGGAGCCTGGTCCGGCATCCCCTCCTTGATGATACCAGTATCTGGATCCCCGATCCCCTGCGGTGCAGGGACCATATCCGCTGTGACGGGCGCGTCTGTGACCACGGCATCGATCCCCTCCACTGGCTGTACTATGTCCATAGGGATATCCGCAGGTGCCTGCACGATCCCGGGTCCTTGGGACCCTATATCAACGTTGTCGACACCGACGCCATCTGCCAGCGGCACTGTATCCATAGGGGCACTCACTGGTATCGGCCCTACACCCTCGACGGATGGGATAGGTCCTACTGGATCCGTGCCCTCGGCCTGCGCAGGCTGCGGGGCTTGTGGGATATCAGCCGCTGCAGCCATATCATCACCGATCCCGGACGCCTGGGCCTCTGCTATATCGGCACCGGCATCTTTGATCTTTTTGTCATCCCCGCCATCGAAGAACAGACTCCCGATGGCCTTTAATGGGGCGCCGCCTATCGAGAAGATACCTTTGATGATAGCCTTCACGATATCGACACCGATCCCTGGGAGTGCCTTTAGGAGCCTCGGTACCCCTTTTATGATCCCTTTCAATAGGCTCGCGGGGAGTTCTGTCGCAAACCCTACCAGGAATGACCCAACTGAGACCACAGCTTTTACCAGGAACTCCGGCAGCCGTTCAACGACCATCCCGATCCCCTCCGCCAACGAGCTGCCCGCGGACATCGCCATCCCGGCGAACCCACCGCTCTCCAAGGCACCCGATGCGTCATAGACCGCCTTTATCTTGAACTGCGTGAACTCCCGCATGGGCTCGTTCAGATGTTTGTAGATCTTGATCCCCGCGTCCTGGGTCGCGGATTCCAACGTTTTTAAGTCCCCTTCCAGGTTATCGAGCTTTACATCCCGCATCTTCTGTAGGGACCCATTACAGTTTTCCAGCTCGTTTGTGAGTGCCGCCCATTCTGAGATGCCTTCCTCATTGGTCGTATTGAGGCCAGACATGAGGGCGTTCAGGGCGTCCATGTGCTGTTTACCGCCGATCGCCGCTAGGGCAGCGTTGCGTTGTTCCTCGCTGTATCCTTGCAGTGCCGTGTCTAACTGTTGGAGCGTCGCCTCCAGCCCGATGAACTTACCTTGCTGGTCAAACGCTGATACGCCCAGCTCCTGCATCATCTTCCCGGCCTGGCCTGATCCTGTGGTCAGGTTGACCATGACCGCGTTCAGGGCGTTCCCGCCCTCTGACCCTTTGATACCCCGGTTTGCCAATACGCCTAAAGCTGTAGCCGACTCTTCGATGGGAACGTTCAAGTTCTTCATCGTACCGCCCACGCCGATGTATGCTTCCATGAGCTGCTGGGCGGACTGGTTCGACTTGGTCTGGGCTTTCGTGGCTACATCCAGGTACCCGGGTAATTGCTCCACTGTGACGCCCAGGGCGGCCATGGAATCCGTGACCAGGTCAGATGTCTGGCCCAGCTCCATGCCGGATGCTTCTGACATCTTTAAGACGGAGGGCAGGGCGGAGATGGACGTATCCACATCCCAGCCCGCCAGGGACATATATTCCAGGGCCTTGGCGGATTCTGAGGCTGTCTTGGATGTGGTCTTGCCCATCTCCATGGCAGCCTGCTCCATCTTCCCGAAGTCTTCTGCGCTGGCGTCCGCTGTAGCGGCTGCATCAGACATAGAAGCCTCAAACTCCTTGCCGACCTGTATGCTATACTCAGCGACCTCTTTCATCACTTTCCCTGCTGTCGCCGCCACCGCGACGGTCGCAGCTATAGCCGCCCCGGCTACCATGAACCCTTTGGATGCCGCTCCAGCCATCTCACCGGCCTTGCCCAGGTCCTTGGATAGGTTGACGGTCCCCTTCCCAGCCGGGAGCAGGTCCTTGGACAGGTTGACAGCCTCCTTGCCTCCCGCCAGCAGGTCCTTGGATGCCTTCCCGCTCTGTGTGGACACATCCCTGAACCCTGTCACGACCCCTTTCAATGCCGAAGAGATCTCCTTGACGGAAGATACGCTCACTTTTCCCGACGAGGCGATATCCACGATAGCGTCCGCCGCCCGCACACCTTCTGTGGCCATATCCCTGAACGTGGAGGCCGCGCCTTCTCCTGCCGATGCGATATCCCTGGAAGATGCGGCTGCCGCGATCCCTTCTGTCGCCATACGCCTAGAGGCCGAAGCTCCCATCTTCCCCGCAGCGGCCATATCCCTGGAGGCCCCCGCATACATCTTCCCCGCATCCGCCATCTTCATGGCAGCTGCGGTACTGACGTTCCCTACCTCGGCCATCTCTTTAGATACCGCTGCATTGAGGCCGGCTAGGCTGCTCTGGGCTGCCCTGACCGCTTCATTGAAGCTCTTTTCCAGCTTCCCGCCGATCTTGATCGTGATGCTCATGTCGCCCATCGCAACCTAGCCCCCTCTCATCTCTTCCCGCAGCTCCTTCCAGCACCTGCAGATATTCATCAGCTCATAGATGGGCTTCTTTTCCAGGTCCCCGTAACTCGCTACGTTCTGGAAGTTCAACGCCATGCACAGCTTCCGCAGCTTCCCCGCATCCCTGAGCCTCAAACCTCTCAAAAAAAATAGTTCGAGATGAAACGTCTGACCTCCATCGCGTCCTTAGGCTTCAACTGCTTGAAGAACTCGATCGGCAAGCCCGTCGTGTCCGCTGCGATGATCAGTGCGAAATACAGGGTATTCTCCGGGACGACCACAGATGTCCCGTCATTTATCATGATATTGTTCGCCCGGATCATATTTTCAGCTGTAACGTCTTCCAGCCCGGTGAAATGCAGGCTGGAGATTTCCTCATACTCGAACTTATATGTCCTTGACAGCTCGATCGTCTTTTTATCGTCCGGCCTACCCTCCATCTTTCCATCCTTTTTTACTCCCACGATCTCTTTTTTCTCTACTTTTTCCTCTCCCATAACATCCTCCTTATATCTGGCTGCGTATCTTTGCCAGCGCGTCTTTACCATCTACGACATACTTAAAATTCAGTTTGTCGAGTTCCAGTACATCCTCACCATCTATCGTGATCTTGATGTATAGGATCTCCAGCTCGACCTCTGGGTCGCCTTTCTTGGCCCTGGCCCACTTACCGAGGCCCGTGCTCGTCATCCTGCCCCGGACTACGATCTTGACGCCGTATGAATCGACCTTGAAGCTCTCCTGCCCGATGGTCTGCATGGAACCTCTGAGCGTCAGCTGTATCGCCTCGGTCGGGTCCAGCAGTTCGAATATCTTCCCAAATACGATCGCGAAAGGTATCTTGAGCTTTATCGATGAGAAATGTCCGGTCGCCGGAGCGTCATATTCCCCTAACATACCCGCAAGCCCGACTGTATCGGTCATCTGTTTCAACTCCCCGAGGTCGATCTCCCCGGATACCCCGATCAGCCTCTTTGCCTTATCATCATATACATTGAAGTTGTTCACTAACTCCGGTACGACCACATTTGTCCCTGCCATACTCATTCACTCCCTTCGCCAGTCAACGCTGCCCGCAGCATCGACACGTCATAATCCAGTATGTTCACAATCTCCTGCGCAGGGGTATATGGAGCGATATGCTGCCGGAACGTCATCTTCCCAGCCAGGATGTCCGTATCCGGGTTGTCCTCAGCCGCGTATTCGATGCGTGCCCCCGCCCATTTTTCCGGCGCGAATGCCGAACACCGGATATTCTCCGAATCCACGATGCTCTCGATCAGATACCGGTTCATCGGATCGTCCACCTTCGACAGGTATGTCTGGATGAACGTGTTCCCCTGCCAGTTGAACATCCTGCGGGTTGCGATCCACATGTCCTTTGCGTCCGTCACCGCTGGATACGCACCCGTGTAGTTCCCCCACAGCCTCCATCCATTTGAATTGAACGCCGTGGTCACTCCAAACTCATTCACTGCGCCCGCGTGGTCCTGGTCCATGATGACCTCTGTCCCGTCCGCCAGACATGTGCCTGTGACACCCATGAGCTTATTGGATGGGTATAGGTATGGCACATCACCATTTGAGGCATCCATGTATGATATCAGGTCCCCGACGACTGCCGACGCGGCAAGCACCGTCTCTCCGACCATGAAGCAGGGCCATAACGGATAACAGAACTCTGATGTAAACCCGCTGCTCTCCTTTACCTCCTTACAATCCGTGTATTTCCTGGCCTTATCTGTATCCAGGTCCAGGAGGGCGATCCCTTTGAACACACCGTTTATGTCCGCCATCTTTGCAGACAGGGCGATGCCCACCTCTGGGATCTGGGAATATCCTGGGGCCAGGGCCAGGCTCGGTACGAGACCGAACCTGGGGTATACCTGCCGGATCAGCTCCATGCCTGTCTCTCTTCCAGTCTGTGGGTCGTATGCGCCGATGATATCGTCCTTTGTCACTTTTGTGGGATCCAGTGCATGGCCGGTCACGCTGACCTTTTCCGCTCCTGCACCCGCACCACCAGCCACTAAGTTGACGACCAGATATCCGTTGGCATCGTAACTGACTGTATAGTCTTTTGACAGTTCCAGTACCGTCTCCCCGGCAGTCACGGCCAGGCCTTCCCGGAGGACGCCGGTCGTTTCAACGACCGCGCGGAGTGCATCGACGGTCGCCTCGGTCGCCTCGAGGGCCTTCTTGTGTTTCCCTGGATCTAAGACATTGATGTAGACCACTGGGGACACCCTGTAGATGTTGCTGGTCACATACATGCTCTGACACAACGTGTACTTATTGAAGTCCATGCAATACCCCAGCTTTTCCATGGCCTCCGTCGCTTTCGTAGCCATGATGGGCATATTGACGGCGCTGGACGGGTCGTCCAGCATGTTCACAGGCGCTGTGCCGATCACCACCTGTACAGCACTGTACCCTGTGATCGGCACGGCCAGCGCCGTCGCCTCTTCTATGATCGATATCCCATGATGTACGCTCATGCCCCATCGCCTCCTTTCCTGATCTGTGCTGCCTTGCAGTATGCATCATAGATGTAGCCTGTCCCCTCGCGCAGCATCCTGTTAGCCATCGGGTAATCCTTGACCGGGATGAACAGCAGTCCCACTTCAGGCACATCTTTAGCCCGTTCTGCTGCATCTGCCGGTATCTCTGTGTATACCCGGTTCTGGATGCCGATGCCTGGGACGGTCGGGCCTACATACATCCAGGGGCCTTTCATCCCTGGCTCTTTCTTTTTCGGCTTCGGCGTAGCATCATCTTTTTTCACTGCCGCCGTTTTTGTATCCTCTGGCTGCGGCGTCCCCGTCCCATCTTTTTTATCGATTTCAGTCATACTCTGTCATCCTCCTCCCTATCTTTGGTACACTGAACTTGATCCAGACACACCCATAAAATTCTGGACGGAGGTCTTCGGTGTCCAGCGCCCATTCCATCTCTGGCTGCGCCCAGTATCGGTCATCCAGCAGAGGCTCCGATACGAAACGGTCGATGATCCGCTGTATCATCACCAGCACATGCCTATGCCCTTGGTTCTCCCTGCCTCTGTCCCATACACCCAGATAGATGCCCACAGACACAGTCCAGGGCTCCTCACCCACCGTCCTGCCATCGAGCAGCTTCACGACTGCATAGGGGAGGGCTCTCGTGCCATCCCTCTCATGCGCCCTGATGACCGGGAGCTGTTGCGTGAAGACGTTTATACCCTCCACCCGCTCTCCAGCCTCATCCTCTGTGATGATGTCCTTGAGTATCCCCTTTACCTCCTCTGCGAGTGCGTCTTGCAGATGTGCTGCTGTCATCTATGCGCCCCCTCCTTTCTTTTTGCCCAGTATGAGCATGACCTGCCGCCCGAAGTACTTCTGGAACAGATCTTCTATCTTTGGCTCCAGCCCTCCCGAGACACCTCCACTACCCCTGTACACGTCCCTTGCCATCCCGACTGGCGATATGGATATGTGCTCCTTGATCTTCTCTGTGTGCTTAGTCCTGGGACGGACCCTAGGCTTTGACAGCCTCGGGGACTTCTTCCCCATGAACTCATCCGCCTGCCTCTGGAAGATGCCCTTGTGGCCATTCGCCATCTGAGCGATGAAGGCCTTCCTATCCTCGACGGGCTTTATGGCCTCGAACGGATCGTCTTTCCGCACCTGCAGTTTCACACCGCCGCTCCCGCCCTTTGAGTGGCGGAAACGGATGGACGGCTGGGAATCGCCCGATATCCCTATCACTGCCGTCGGCTCCTTGCCGGAAGCCTTCTTTAGCACCATGCCCTTCTTTGCCCCGCCAGACTTTATGGTGTAAGTCTCCTGCATCCCCTTTACTAGGAGCACCCGCGCGCTCGTGGCAGTCTTATCGGCGGTACGGGTCAATATCTTCGGCATCCTGGTCTCCAGCTGCCGCAGGTCCTTTTCGACACTCCTGAGCTGTTTCCTATCCAGCTCATATCTGATACTGATCATAAGCTGTCATCCACTTTAGCCGTGATCACATACATGTCCCCCTCTGCAACAGCATCCATCACCGTATATTCCCCATCATCGACCGTAAAGACCGATCCTTGTTTTGGCAGCGGCCCGAAGTCTGCTGCCGCCACGTATACCTTCCTCATCTTCGTATAAAGGCCGTCCAGATACTGGCCTGCGCCTCCCTGGTGTTCCGATGATATATAGCCATCAATGACTATGACCATCTCCTTATCGTTGACGATGTGCGTCTCCCCGAACTCTGCCGGGTTCAGGAACACCGCCCCGACATCTGCCGCTAGTTGTTCTTTGAAAGTCATCCTGCACCTCCTTGGAAACTGATCACTTGTTCCTGCAGTCCTTTCAGGCTCTCTTCTCTGTAATCCTCCCCCAGGTCCAGGCCGATGGACTGGGCATAGGCATAGACCTCATCCTTTGTCCGCATCTTCTGGATCTCCTCCGGGGTCTTCATGCCCTCCATCCCGTCAAGGTCTGGAAAACCGATGCCCATCCCTTCTTCTCCCGTATCTGGAAAGCCAATGCCGAGCCCTTCCTCCCCCGTGTCCAGAAAGCCGATGTCGATCTCTTTATCCACTGCGTCCACGCCTTGAAAACTTCTCTCTCCCTGACTGGGGATATCTGCTTCCGGAAACACTGCATCGACCGGCTCCACAAATCTCTTATCCCTCAGATATGCCAGGTCGCCCGCAGGGGTGCCTTCCGGGAGGATGTCCCCCGGGGCGTATGTCCTGCCGTCTGAACGGTATGATACCTTTAACCTGTACCTCATGGCTGGTCTCCTTTCTGTATCTGGATGACTGCCCAGGAATCCACATCGAATGGACGCGGGAGTGGCCTGGATGTCAGCCTTACCTTCTTGACCTCACTGTTCTCATCTGCCCATACTTTGGGGACCAGCTTCCCTTCATAGGAACGGAACACCTTATCTTCCATCTGGGTGACTAACCCGTATTCGATCTGGCCCTCCCCGCCGGAATGGCCCAGGAGGACCGTCCCTTCCGGCACCATGGCCTCATCCACACCCTCATCGTTTAAGAACCATTCATCGTATGTGTAGATATCCAGGTCCAGTTCCGCGATCCTTCCGTAAAAGGTCAGCGCCGGGTCTACGACACGCGGCTGGATGACGATGTTCTTGTAGTTCAGCATGTCCATCGCGGCCTTGACCTGTGGGTTCGTGATGAAGTCCTCGATCACATCGGAGGAAAATATGGCGATATCCGGTGCGGATCCAGTGTCCTTGATGATCTTCTTGCGGACCTCCCGCAGGATGATGAGAGGGTTGACCGTCGCCTGGGACCACTGTTCACTGGCCCCCAGGACGATGATGTTACTGAACCCAAAATCGATCTGTACATCCACGCCCTCTTCCTCATCCACCACGTCGACCTTACCTGTATACATGATCTGCCTGCACATCCATTCCTTCCTGCGGGCGATGGATTCTTCCAGGTCTGTCAGGTCCCTGGATAAAAGCTCATCCTCCCGTTCGGCAGGCGTCCGCTGGGAATAGATGTCCTCCCCGATGCCCCGCTGGGCGATATCGTCGATCGTGAGCGGCCTCTCCGGGGCGATCTTCGGCGTGGTGAACTGGTTGGTCTTCCAGCCCTGGCGGGTGATGACCTTGCCGCCCATGCGCGGGCTCACGAACGGCGCCATGATGCGCTTGCCCTTGCGCACATCGAACTCTACTTTTTCGGATATATGTGTCTGTTCACCCGGGAAGAACGTCCTCTGGAAGAACGTCCCGACTGGGGGCGTCCGGTCGATCGCCTCCATCATCTCCCGTGTCGTATATTCCGGCATCTGGCTTACCTCCCCTCATACTCTTGGACGCTGCGGAGATAGATCCCCGCGTCCTTTAACTCTTTTTCATAGGTGCTGATATCTGCATCCTCTCCTGATAACAGGATGGCCGCTGGGTTGAACACCCCTGTCATATAGACCGTAGCCGGGATATTGCCCCCGGGTATATCCTCAGATATCCCATCCACTGTATCTGTATCAACTCCCGGGGTATCCGATGCCTGTGCCCCTGCACTGCTCCCCGTGTCAGTATCATCCGTCAGGATGCCGCACACCTGCGCCCCTTCCCCGGCTACGCTGCCCCCCGCGATATATCCAGCCTTATCTGTCCCTTTCAATATCAGGGAACCGCGTTTCAATACCCCCTGCCCCGGCTTCAATCCGATACCTCTCTTCAGTATCGGGAAATCTGGTGAAGCTATCAGGCTATCTGGTGTAAACTCCCTGATCTGCTCGAACATACCCATGGCCTATCCCCTCCTCGTGTCTTTTTTCATCGCGTTTGCAAGGCCGTTGACCTTCTCTTCGCTCTCCGCTCTCGCCCTGGCCGCATCATCAACGCCCCCATTTGGCTCTGCTGACACTGCCGCCGCACCGGAATCCTGCATATCGGCCACCATGCCCGCCAGGAACTGCTGGCCTGCTGTGGCGTTGGCTCTCATCTGCGCAAGTGCTAGGTCAGCCGCCGATACCGGTTCCTCGTACTTCGCTTTCATGAGCGTCCCTTCCGGGATCCCTGCCGCGATCTCATCGATAGCTCTCAGGCGTTCCCTCTCCGCATCGACCGCCTGGGCAATGATCTGGTCGCATAACTGTGGGTATGCGGCCTTGAGCCCTGCTACATCAGAGATAGTCATATCTTTTTCATCCATCTTTGTCCTTCCCCCTGTCTTTTTACTTGTCGTGCTGGAAAGAGCCCCAGGCTTGCCAGCTGATGGCCTCTCTGAGAGGGCCCGCGCTTTTTTCCGCACATCCTCCGGCACAAAGTCCTCCAGGTAATTTTGGAAACTACATGGTCTCCCGTTGATCTCAAATCTATTTAAAAAAGCGTTGTCCTGGATACCCGCTTCGATCACGCTGTCGCAAAATCCAGCGTCCACCGCTTCCTGGCCCACGTACCAGCTCTCTTCATCCATCATCTGCCGGATCTCATCCTCTGACTTATCCAGCTTCTCCATGTAGGCTGTCAGGATGCTCTTCTTCACCTGGTCCGTGACCTCCACAAGCTTTAGCAGGTCTTCTGCCTGGTAATGCCCAAACAGACCTATGGACGGATTATGCACCATCAGGATCCCATTCTTCGCGATCTTCCGGCTGTCACAGGCCATGAGTACGATCGTGGCCGCACTGGCACATATCCCGATCACCGTCCCCGTTATCGTGGCCTTGTTCGTCACGAGTGCGGTGTAGATAGCGTTCGCGGCGAACACGTCACCTCCGCCTGACTGGATGGTCACATTGATGGTCTTTTTATCCCCGAGACCGTTCAGTTCGTTGATGAAGTTCCGGTATGTGACACAGTCATCATCCCACCAGCTCTCCTCGCTGGATATCGTGCCAAAGAGCTGCAGCTCAGCGGTATCACCGTTGTCTATGAAGTTCCAGAACTTAGGTCCTGTCCGTTCTCCTGTCTTTCCCATCGCCTGGGTCGTCATCGTCATCCTCTCCCGGCTCATCTGGACTGTCTTTTTCATCTTGTCCATCCTCTGGCTCATCCTCCTTCCCGTCTGCCTCCCTATCCTTTGCCTTCTTTCCGCCCGAGAGCCCAGCCTCCCGCATCATCCGCTCTTCACGCGCCAGCTGGGCGATGTTGCTGTCAAAGTCCCCGCCCGTCATCTCGATGGGCTCCCGCTGTCTCGTGGAGACCCCTATGGAAATCCGTTTCTCAGCCGCGTCCGCTTCTTTGGACGGGTCTATCATTCCCTGCGCTGGCCCGTTCCACTGTGCCTTGCAGTAAGCCGCACGCACGACCGGGTCCAGGAAGAAGCCCGGAGCCCTCATCCGTCCCCTCGAGATGGCCTCTGCTAAGAACAGCTCATACACCGGCTGGCATAGATCGGCCGCCAGCCATGCCCGCTTCATACGGAATGCCTTCCAGGCTTCCAGCAATGCCGCCCTGCTGGCGGAATAGCTGGATGAGAAATGCTTCACCAGAAGTTCCACCGGGATCTCCAGGGCTGCGCCTACATACTTGGCCATGGAGGTCACGAACGCGTCAAAGTTCGTGGAGGGCCTCTTGGCATCCGCTATCTCGACATCCTCCCCAGGACGCAACACATTGACCATGCCCGGGCCGAGTTCATAGGATATATCATCATCCGTGACCCTATCCTCTCCTGGGACCACACCCATGAACCCCATCTCGGATGTACCCTTCTCAGACTTGATGAACACCGTGAAGAAGCCGTTGATCACAGCAGCCATCATCTCCGCCTCACTGTACCTGGTCAGCTGTTTCAGGCTCTCGATGACCGGGGCCAGGTACGGGACGCCCCGGTACTGCTCCGCCCGTTCTGTCTCGTAGATCATCAGGACATTTGGTGTCCCCGTGCGGCCCCCGAACGCCTTGACGCGCCTCCACTCTTTACGGGCATAGAGGTTACTGCCGGGATACGAAGAGCATATGTGATAAGCCACGACCCGGTTGTTGCCATCCACCTCGACGCCATTGAAGATCCGGTTCCCGTTGTCCGGGTTGGTCGCATACAGATGGACGTTGTGCCCTGAGCTGTTGGGCGTGGATACCCGGTCGGATTCGATCAGATGGACCCGGATCCCGTACGGGAACTCCCTGCTGGGCCGCTCGTACTCCAAAAGGACACACGCATCCCCGTTCATCAGCCAGGACAGGCACGCCGTCTGCTGCACCTCGTAAAAATTGTTGACCCGGGTGGAGTCGCAGGACTTGGATGCCGCCCAGAGCCCGAATTCACGCTCCGCCGTGCGCTGCCAGTCTTCAGCCTCTTCCGGGGACAGTCCTAAAAAGTCAGCGTCGATCGTACTCTTTAAATGCAGGCCTTCCCCGACTATATTTGTCCGGTTCGTCTTTATCGCGGACACAGCCAGTGGGGCCGACATGTACAGACTCCTGGACCGCTGCCGCAATGTAGGCAGGTTCCGGTCTATGTCCTCCTGGGGTGTCAGACTCCTGGCCAGCCACCCGCGCATGGAGTTCTTAGTGCGGGATGCACCAGATTCGTCATAACCTGAATCAGTAAATGACCTGGCCATCCGCAGCTTCATCCGGGACATCTCACGCTCCAATGCCGCCTGTGGGCTGACCGTCTCGATCAGCTTATCGATGATACCCATAGACCCTCCTCTCAGATATCCCGCGGTAAAAACCTGCCTGCATATCTCTTGCCGCCTGAATCCTCCAGAGCCGCGATCTCATCCTCCAGCTCATCGATGGCCGCGCGGATCGTTGCCAGGTCGGCCTTTTTTAAGCTCCTCGTCCCGATCCGGTATTCCTGGCCCAGCAGGACAGCCTCTTCGGCTGCATAGTACATATCCAGTCTCTTTTTGTATCTGTCGCGTTTCTGTCTCTGCCTCTCTGTCATAACAGTTCCTGCCCTTTCATATCTGGATGCCGCGGCTCACGACCCCTGACCTCTTTTTAGTCCCGGTCTCTGCCGGTCTCTTCTTCAGGTAATTGATCCCTGCCCGGACCTTCGTCTCCAACACGCGGAAATCTGGCCTCAATATCTCCACAGCTGCTGTATTATAGTTCCGCAGATCGAACGGCTCGTTCCGACTGCCGGCTACTTTCTTCTCCCATTTCCGGATCACACGCCCGTCCTTCATCTTCGTCACGACCTGCTCGCTATTGAGACCCTTGACATACTCCTCATCATAGCCGCACTCCCGTTCGCTGGGGAAATGGCAATACCCCGGGCCTGGCTCCTTTATATCTAACCGTGACATGACCAGATCTTTTCCAGAATCGACACCCAAGATGAACAGGAGGACTTTATAAGGATTGTTCCTGGACAGCTTATGGATCAGGGAGAGCCCCATGCCGCCCATGCCTTTGACGCCATAGATCCTCTTGCCTCTTATCCCCATCTTCTGCAGCCATTTATAACATTCCGTTGTGCGGAACCCAGTATCTAGGCATGTGCACGCGATCAGCAGTCCCGCACCGGACTTAAAATACAGTTCCCTGTCCAGATACGCCTCCAGCTGGTCCCATGCATCCTCTTGTTCTGTATCACCGTATATCTTGACATACTGTATCCCCCAGGATTCATAGCCCTTGCCCCATCCAACGACCTCCACTTCGAAACGGTCATCCTGCACATCCACGGCGGCGGTCAGTAATAACACACCGTCCGGTATCTCCGCCCCGTATGTCTCCCGGCGTGCCAGGATATCATCGCTGTCCGCGCTCTTGCCCCACTCTTTCCATGGCTCCCCCAATGCAGTGTTGACGAACGTCTGGAGCTTGTTCGTATCCCTGTACTCCTTGTACTCTTTATTGGCCTCTTTCCATTCTCCGATGATATCCTCCCAATGCTTCCAGGGGGATGCCAGCTCGTTCAGATGGAAAGACCGTTTCTTCCGGCGTTCAGGATGCTCCGCTACATATTTCCCGGGGCTCTGCTTCCATCGGGCTTCTCCGATATGCTCATCACAGTACTTGCATCTCATCGTGACGTCCGGGAAGAGTATCCGATCCCACTCATACGGCTGGTATCTCCCACAGATGGGGCAGGCAACGTTCCACTCCTCCATCGTCCCCGCCAGGTATTCCTTGTAGATCTGGCTCGTGGATTCCAATACAGGCGTGGACACCTTTATCTTCTTCCGGTTCCAGAAGGCCGTGGTCCTCTTCTCAGCCAGCTTGATGGGGTTGCCCTCGGACCCGGCGCTGGGCGGGTATCTGTCCACCTCATCCATCAGGACGATCCGGACGGGGCGGCTGGCCAGGGATGCCGCTGAATTGGCCCCCGCGATCGTCACATGGCCCCCAGGGAAAGCCTTGTGCAAGATGGTGTTGCCGGAAGTCCTGGACTTCACGTCCCGGACCTTATCTGACAGGGCGGACGTGTCCCGGATCATGGGGGCCAGCCTGTCCTTCGAGAACATCTGGCCCATCTCGATGGTGGGCTGTACGACCAGCATCGGGGCAGGATCATGGGAGATGTAATAGCCGATGATGTTCAGCACCAGCTCGGTCTTCCCCACCTGTGCAGAGCTCATGATCACGATATCCTCACAGGCCGGGTCGTTCACCGCATCCATGATCTCCCGCTGGTACGGGGCGCGGTCCGTGTTCCACTGACCTGGTTCCGCTGCGGATTCTGCGGACAGCCTCCGGTACCGGTCCGCCCACTGGCTGACGGTGAGGACCGGGGGCGGAGCGACCACCTGCGCGATATCCCGGAACAGCCGTAGCGTCTTGTATATGGCATGGGTCTCCTTTTGGTCACTCATCATCCACACCCCCTACATATTCATCCGGGTAGAACATCTGCGGATCGTAATCCTTCAGCTCTGACAGGGCCTCGGTGCATTCCGCCAGCAGACGCTCCTTGATATAGTTGGCGTCCCTGTCCTCCAGTGCCGGGGCTATCTTTGATGGGATGGCCAGTGTCCGGGTCCGGAATGCCGCCAGCATATCCGTCATGACCTCTTTCACATCCGCCGCCTTGTGCAGCTCCCCTTTCATAGTCTTCAGCTTCAGCTCAGAGATGTGGCGCTTCACCCTCTCGTGGATCGCCTTCTCCTCATCGATGTTGATGTCGCTGTCCAAGTCAGCGATGCCCGACCCTTCACCTGCGACTTTGAGGGCCAGGATATAGTTCTTCAGGGAATCCTTCAGGTTATAACGCCCTTTTGCCGCCCGCTCGACGATGCCTTCCCGCGCCATCTGCCGGACCCGGCCGTCCGTGACGCCGAAGATATCACTCAGGACGGTTACCGATACTGTGACCTTATCTATATCCGTGACCTTCGCGGAAAAGCCTGTATTTTCAACCGTTTCGCCCATGCCTACACCTCCTCAGACGCCAAAAAATCGGTAACGGTAACCGCAAAAAATTTTTATGTGAACCTAATCAAAAATCGGGGTGTTCTTACCCGCATACATATACAGATGCAAAGAAGTACCTTGCATCGTTCACGTATAAAAGGCCAGACAGCCAATGCTGTCCAGCCCTTTGCAAAAACACCTATGTTGATGCCCCGTGACCATCATAACAATCGAACACGCGTTTGTCTAGTAGTTTTTTATGATCAGTTCGTGATAACGTCTTGAACTGGATCCCGCTGTCAGGTTATCATGCCTGTCAGTCTCTACGATATCGTAGTCCTTGTATAACTCCCGCGCATCATCACAGTCGTTGTATGACAGGATGAACTTTCCCTTTATCCTGCTCAATGCATCGCACAGGCGCATGTGGTCCTCTGTGCTGAATCCAGCTTTATAGTACTCCTCAACGCCAAAGTATGGCGGGTCGAGATAGAACAGTGCGCCCGGCCTGTCATAGACCTTTAGTAAACGTTCAAAGTCCATGTGTTCGATCACGACGCTCCTGAGCCTGTGCGATACATCCTGTAAGTAATGGACGGCTCTCTCCATATCTTTCTTCCTTGCCCCGAATGAATGGAGGTCTGTACCGAAAGAGTATTTGATCAGGATATAGAACTTAGCGGCACGCTGGATGTCAGTCAAGCCGCTTATATCCTGCTTTGCATCAAAGAACAGTTCCCGCGATGTAAATGTCCACTCAAGCTCTTTCTGCAATGCATCAGGATGATGCTTTACACATTTGAACAGATTGACCAGGTCCCCGTCTATATCGTTGTAGACCTCCAGGCCTACCTTGCGCTCTTCTGCAAATAACATCCATCCTGCCCCGCCAAACACCTCGATATATCTGTCATAGTCTTGTGGGAACTGTGCCAGTATCTTTTTGCGCAGGGCTTTCTTCCCGCCTATCCAGCTGATGAAACTATCCATACATGACCACCTCCAGATGATATATTTGGGGGCATCATCTTAGGTGGCTTTTTTTGCATTAAAAAACGCCCCACATATCAGTAGGACGTTTCCGGGAGTATAAATAATGGTCTCGTTCAAGTCTGTACGTATTTTAAGGAGGATATGCGGGGTGCTATTCCCTTGCCGTTTTTCCACAATACCATATTACCACATTTAAGACTGCAATTCTATGCACTCTTTTGGGAGTTCTAAATGTGTCAACGCTCTCCCGTGGGCCATGTAGACCCATCTCTCGGAATATAACATCTTTTCGGCTATCTCCCACCAGGTCATCCCCTTTATGTAGCGGTAAAATAACACATCCTGCTCCTTCGTATCTTCCAGGCCGTTTATGGCCTCTGTGATCCGCTCATAGACCTGCACCCGCCCCTTCCGTTCCTCTTCCAAGTCCCTTTCAAGCCTGTCCAGGGACGCGGCGTAACCGGACAGGTCACATTTCCGGTCTTTGCATCTTCCGCCGCCGTTGCCCGCAGACGTGCCCATCCGCATAGTACGTAGTTCATCGATCTCCGCTCCTATCCGTCTTATCCGCCGCACAGAATCCCGATATCCCCGCAGGAACTTTTTCTTTTCTTCGTTATCCACTGTCACCATCGGCATCATCCTCCCCCCAATATGTTGTGTGTCTCCGTCTGCCCAGCTTTTATCTCCTGTCCCTCTCATCCGTATGATGTATGGTCTACTACTGAAACTGTCGATCCCGTCAGCACACCACCACCCCATATGGCATAACCCGCACCTATCGCATCTTGGCGGCATAACAGTACACATCCTTTCTCTTTCCCTACTGCCTGGCTCCTGGACGCTGCGCCTTACTGTGTTTCTACGACATTCAATATACTCGCAGCTGCCTTTTCCCAGAATATGTATACAAAATCATCAAGGGTCGCGAATTCCTTACCATCAGTCAATCCAATCTCGTCAGCACTTCTCAAATCCGTTCCCATCCCGATCCTGCCCATAGCTTCTAACGTTTCATATACAAGCTCTGAGACAATTTCCTTTGTACCGCTGTAATCACAACCTAAAGAACAATGTTCCCTCAGTTCCTCCATATCTTTCTTACTCAACTTTGGCATATCCAGATCTTTTTCCTCCTATACCCGCCAGTTGACCGGGTTCCCTGTGTATGGGCAGGGCTGGCCGCGTTCCTTGTCCCTGCAGGTGTCACAGTTTCCAGTTGCTTTGCAGTTGTCCCTTATATCCCGTGCTCGCGTCTTGCGTATCTCCCGAGAATATTCATCCATGTTCTCTATCGTGATCATCCCCACCTCCCCCAATTTATAGCTTGCCCACATCTAGGGCAGTATCTCCCAGTTGTGGATATGAGTCCTTCTGTCCCACATGATGGACAATCCCCGCGTATGGCATATACCTGCAGATTAAAATTTTTTAGCTCACTCCAGTCTACAGGCATCTTCGCTGTCTGTTTTTCCCTTGCCTCCTGGCATTCATTGACTGTGCCGATCGCCCGGTACTGCTGCAGCTCTTCCTCTGGTGTCAGTTTATTTTTCTTTGCCATCTCACTCCTCCTCATCCGGCGTCTCCAACGTCTGCGCCATGATATCCGTCCTGTCCATGTAATGCTTGTTCTCTGTAGCCTTCTCAGCCTTCCGCACGTCCCCCAGTAGGCGTTCCATGCTCTTCTGGGCATTCTCGCTCTTAGCTACCCATTCCGCCACCGGATGCAAGACGTTCCTGGCATCTTTTGCCTGTCTCCTGCGCCTACGTACCAGACTGAGTGCCCTCGCCACCCTCACTATCTCTGCATCACTGGCATGATACCCATAGTTTTCAAACCAATGCAGGATATCCTGGGTCTCCCTGTCGCTGCGCGTCTCATCTTCCTGCGCCGTCCTGCACATGGATGGGGTCTCCCGGAGCATGTCCAAGAAAGCCGATATCTGCTCGCTCATTCTCATCCTTTATCCTCCTCGTCCATGATCTTCTGATAAAAAAACCTGTCCCTCTGCATCGTTTTAAGATCCGCCTCATACCCACGGTATAGACCGTTCAGCGTACGCTGTGACTGCCTCAGGTCTTTGATCTGCTGGGAATACATCCTGTACTGCTCTGGACCCCTCCTGGCCCTGTCGCGCATGACCGTCAGCCGGCTGATGTCCATCCGTATCTTCCCAGCGCCAGATCGGGCCTCTTCTGCCTTGGATTCCACATCCCTCATACGTACGTCCATATCGGCCAGCTCCCGCCGGATATACCGGACGACCCTATCCGCCACATTCGGGGTATCCGACTGCCGGATCAACTTCATCAGTCTCCTGTACCTGCCTATCCTGCGCATCTTCAAGAACTCAGGGACGTTGACCGTCATCTGACCCCTGCCGTCTTTATATGTCACCTGGACGGTCAGCCCCTCTCTTTTACCGCCCGTATCCTTGCCTTCAAACTCTGCATGACCCACTCCTGCGCGCCCTCCTTCCTCTCCAATGCCGCCATCACATCCTCATCCCGTGTGCCCTGGCACACCAGGTGGTGGACGATGACCTTTTCCTCCTGGCCCTGCCTGTGCAGCCTCCTATTGGCCTGGGAGTACAGCTCATAGTTCCAGTTCAGCCCGAACCATATGACGTGGTTGCCGCCCTGCTGCAGGTTCAGGCCGTAGGCCGCGCTGGCCGGATGGGCCAGGAGGATGTCCACCCCGTGGGCGTTCCAGTCATCCTCATCCTGCGGTCCTTTTAGTCCCCGCACCCGCAGCCCACTCTTGGCCAGGGCCTTTTTGATCCTGTCCTTATCATGCTTGAAATTGTAGAACACCAGCGCGGGCTTCCCCTGTAGGGACTCCACCAGTTCCATGAACGCCTCTATCTTGCAGCCGTGGACCTCATGGGCCACATGGTCGTCATCGTATAGCGCCCCGTTTGCCAACTGTAGGAGCTTGCCGCTCAGGGACGCCGCATCCAGAGCACTGATATCCTCTCCATCCGGGATATCCAATACCGCTTCCCGTTCCATCTTTTTATAGGACCTCTCCGCCTTTGTATCCAAGACGACTGGGACTTGGTCGTAGATGATATCCGGTAACTGCAGATAGTCCTCTGCCTTCATGGATATGCAGATATCGGATATCTTGTCCAGTATCCCCTGTTCGCTCCCAGTCTTCGGGTCCCAGGAATAGATCACGCCGTTGCCCCTCTTGCCCGGATCGAAATACCTCTCCCTGAACTGCCCGTACCGTTTCCCCAACCTTTCACCGCCGTCCAGGAGATACACCTGCGCCCACAGGTCCTCCAGGCCGTTGGGTGACGGCGTGCCGGTCAGCTCCACCATCCGTTCGATACGGCCCGACACACTGGCCAGGGCCTTGAAGCGTTTCGCGGTATGGCTCTTGAAGCTGCTGGACTCATCCACGACCACCATGTCAAACGGCCAGCTGTTCCTGTAATGGTCCACCAGCCAGACCACGTTCTCCCTGTTGGTGATATAGATATCCGCTGGGGTGTTGAGGGCGCGTATCCGGCGTGCCTGGCTGCCCAATACCTGGGACACCCGGAGGCACCTGGTGTGGTCCCATTTATCCTTTTCCTTTGTCCACGTCCCCTCAGCGACCTTCTTCGGCGCGATCACCAGGACCTTCCCCACGGCGAACCGGTTGTATTTCAGCTCATGGACTGCAGTCAGCGTCGTGACCGTCTTTCCCAGGCCCATATCCAGGAACAGCCCCAGCTTCGGTATCCTTATGATCTGCTCTATGCAGTGTTGCTGGTAGGCATGTGGCCTGAACATCATACGGCATCACCTCCCTTCCTGCCTATGGCACTCATAGGTCATACCTACAGTCCAGGGCCTTGCTCACACTCTCATACCCCATGTCCTGGAAGAACTGGCTCAGGCCGTCCATCCCTCTCACTACCCACACCCCCTGTCCCAGGGCCTGTAACCTGTCGATCTGGACCTTCTGGATGGCTGTCAGTGTCCCCGTGTCCGTCTTGAGCTCCACGAATACAGGCTCACGGTCGGGGAATATGACGATCCTGTCCGGCACCCCTGCATTGCCGGGGCTGACCCATTTATAGGCCCTGCCGCCCAACTTTTTTACCTCATCCACCAATACCTTCTCTATATCCTTTTCTCTCATGCTATCCTCCTGCCTACGATCTCGCGCGCGCGTATACATATATGCGTATAGGCGCTCTAGGCTATATACGTATATACCTATATTACCTATCTTTATATCTATATATAGATAATGTAGTCTTTGTAGCAGATACCCTCTGAAGCCTTATATATAAAGGGGTTGGGACGCCTACAAAAAGCCGCTACATCCACATTTTACGTATAGGTATGTAGCTGAAAGAGACGCTACGATACCATGCCCTTTGTAGTCCTTATGTAGCCACCCTCTCAAACCCCCTCTGGGAACCGTACAGCCTGTACGTCCTTGGCGTCTTCATCCGCCTCCATCCAGGCAGCCCCATCAGGATGTTGTTGATCTCTGTGCTGTCACGGCGGTTCATGAACTTAGGGTCGCCTCCAAAGCACTCCACCCATACCTCTACGGCGCACGTCCTGTCCCGTTTCCGCAGCATGGCCCCCTCCGGCAGGCTCATGTTCCCGCCCAGGTACATCCTGCGCTCCGCTATCCCCAGGTAGTCCCAGTCCTCCGGCACTGGCTTGTCTAAGAATCTCTGGACCAGTCCTTCCTTGCCGGTCGTCTCCATATGCTCATCCTGTGCGATCTTTGCCTGGGCCTCGATATCCTTTGTCAGGAACAGTTCCTCACCCGCTCTCCAATACGCGTAGGCTTCCGCCCATATCTGGTCCACTTCCAGCGGCAGCTGCTCCCATACGGACTTCTTGGCTGGATGCCGTCCTACGTCCACGGGCCAGAACCGCCGGTTGCCCGTGGCATCCTTCAGGAACTCGTGGTCATTCGAAGTCCCGAAGAACACACAGCGGCGGGGATACTTCTCCGTCCTCCGTCCGTATGCGGCCCTGTAGATATCGTGTGTCTTGCTCAGGAACTGTTTGATCACCTGCGTCTCCTGTTTAGAAAATGCAGACAGCTCCCCCACCTCGTTGATCCACGTCCCCTGTATCAGCTCCGCAGCCTCTTTTCCGGCGAAAGTGGTCAGGGAATCCGAGAACCAGTCCTTCCCTAAGATGGCCAGGAACGTACTCTTCCCGATGCCCTGCGGCCCTGTGAAGATGGGCATGTAGTCGAATTTGATGCCGCCCACGATGGCCCGCGCCACAGCGGCACATAAGGCTTTCTTCATGACAGCCCGGGTATAGACATTGTCTTCTGCTCCCAGATAATCTGACAATAATGTTTCCACACGTGGTATCCCATCCCACGCCAGGCCCTCCAGGTATCGCCTCACATCGTTTATCTTGTTCTGTGCGCTGATGATCAGCAGTGCATTGTCCATCTTGTCCCTCCCTGTGATCCCGTAATACTGTTCCATGTATCTGTGATATCCTGCATCGTCCACATCGCCCCATCGGTGCTTCTCCTCCCGTGCATCCCACGGCACCGCGCCCAGGACCATCCCGCAGGAGGCAAACTCATCCGTCGCTATCTTCCTCTTCAAGTTTGGGTCGTTCTCTAAGATGAGGACCGTGTTGTTGATGGTCTTCTTATAGTTGTTGTTCCCATCCACTTCCAGACGGCTGATCCAGTCCGGGTCATCCTCCGGCTGTGCATCCTCCCCACCTGTCTGTATGGGGAACGCTTCCCGTGCAGCCTCCAGCCTCTCCCTGCGCATCAGCCCAGATACGCCCTCGTCCTCCATCGCCAGCTGCTTCATGGCGAGGAAGGATGGCAGCTTATTGACCGGCGTGCCTTCCTTCGCCTCCCCGTCCCGGTCGCCGTACATGTGCAGCCGGATCAGGTCGAAGGCGTTGACCAATAGACCGGAGCATGGATCCGTGGCGTGGTGGGAATACAGGAACAGGTCGCCGTCATAGACGATGGCGCCGCCCACCGTGGACCCGCCCGTATAGGTATAACGGCCCTGTACAGCCGTCCCCTCGTACATCCCGGGGATGAACCGCTCCATCGCCTGGGTGACGGTATACGTCCGGCAGAAAGCCCCTATGACGCCCTTCTTTGTTGTCGGGTCCTCCTGCTTTGCCAGCCGCCTCTTCTCCCGGGCATCTGCCCCTGGCACCTGCGGCCACTGGGACACATCCTTCCAGTCCCCGTACATCCCCAGGATGCCATCCAGGCTGCAGAACGACTGGTCGTATACTTGGTACACGTACGGACTGTCCGCACAGCAGCTGGGCCAGTACATGAGCCGTGTACCCTCGAACGTCGTCGGGTCACAGTACTCCATCCCGATCAGCGATGCCAGCTTCCTGGCCGCAGGCTCATATTCATCCGCTGTCGCCGTCCGGTCAAAAGGTATGACCACGCGGAGCCTGGGCGCGTACCCGGCGTGCTTCCGCGTGCTGTAGACTGCAGCAGCGCATCCCAGACCGCCCACTTTTTTCAGTATGTCCTCCGTCTGCCCTGCAGGGATGCTGTCCAGGTCCAGCGTGGCCAGGTCACGCCCCTCCAGGCAGGGCGCCTTCCGGCGTCCCCCTGTGAACGTGCCGCCCACGAAACCTCCCACATCCTTTAAGTCATCCTGCTGTGTCTTGGGCAGGGCTAGATATGCCCCCAGCGTCTCCCCGCCCCTGACCGGTATCTTTAACTTCTCGGCGAACTCGGCCCAGGTGGTCACCGTCGCGGGCCAGTGCCTGGCCTTGCGGCTCCCGGCTGTACTGATATGTATCTGTCTGTTATAGTCCACCCGGCATCCCTCCTAGTCCTTCTTATAATACATGCCCTCAAACCCGGCGCCCTTTAACACCAGCCCCGGCGCCCAGGGGATCGGCTCCGCCATCAGGCCACAGATCTCCTCCACGCCCACGTCCATCGGCGCATCTATGACCACCTCGTCATGGACGTGGAAGACCACCTGCAGCCCCCTGGCGTCGATCCGCTTTAATGTCTCGGCCAGGCAGTCCCTGGCGATGGCCTGGACGATGTTCTCTGTCAGCTTGCCCCCGTATGTGGATATCGGCCCCCATTTTTTCGTACCCTTCATCAGCCCATAGTAATGGGGGGCCAGCTCCCCACGGTCATTTTCATGCAAGAACGGCTTCGGATAATAGAGCTTGCGCCCGCTCGGCAGTCGTATGGTCAGGAAACATTGGCCATAGACGATATCGCCTTCCAGCGCGAACCGCAACCTATGCGTCACCTGCGGCTGCACGGTCCGTATAGCCGCTATGGCCGCTTGTCCCGTCGCCTGCCACAGATCGCAGATACGCGGGTTCGCCCGTCGCCACCGTCTTGCGATATCCTGCATCTCCTCTTCAGTCAGACCCATGTCCTTTGCCCCCATCTGTATCAGGGCCGGTATCCATCCCTGGTATCCCAGGGCCAACGTGGCCACTTTTCCTTTCTGCCTCAGATCGTACTCCGGGTTGCCTTTCACGATCCGCTCCACTGGCACGCCGAACATCTGGGATGCCGTGGCCTCATAGATCCTCCCATGGGTGGCGAACACCTCGTTGACCCACTGTTCCCCAGCCAGCCATGCGATCACCCGCGCTTCGATGGCAGAGAAGTCAGCTACCACGAGTTTATGCCCATCTGAAGGGATGAACACTGTCCGGATCAGCTGGGACAATGTGTCCGGCACATCCCCATACACTAATCTCAGGCCATCATAGTCTTTATCCCTCACCAGTCCCCTGGCGTAGTCCAACGTCTCCAAGTAAGTCCTCGGTAGATTCTGTGGCTGTACCAGCCTCCCGGCCCAACGGCCGGTCCTGTTGGCCCCGTAATACTGCGTCAGGCCCCGGACACGCCCGTCGCTCCCTTCTGCCGTATCCAACGCCGTGTATTTTGAGATAGATGTCTTTCCTGTCTGCTGGCGGATCCCTAGGACCCTCCGTACGTCGTCTGGTATATCCTGGCGTTTTAATGTCTCCGCTATGGTGGCTTTCTGCATATTGGGTAAGGGCACTCCCCGGCCCTCCAGCCAGCCGTGCAGCTGGGTGTCGCTGTTCGGGTTATCCACCCCTGTCATCCGGCGTGCCTCTTCGATCAGCCACGCCTTGCTCGCGCCATCTATCGCCAGGGCCCCTTTGATCAGAGCATCGTCCACACGTACACCAAAGGCGTCCATCTCCATGGTCATCCGCCAGAGCCTCTCCTCATCCTCCGGCATAGGGAATGGCGTGAGGCGTTTGAGTATCGCGTGTTCCGCCTCCACGTCCCGTTTACAGTAATCCTTGAACAGCTCCCACTTCTCCGGTGCGTGGTGCGGCAGGTTCCATGTCCTGCCGCCATTGCTCTTCGTGGGCTTGCACGGTGTACAGAAATATTTGATCAGCGCCTTCCCCACCGCCATCTTGCGCTTGTCCTGGGGCAGGCCGATGGCGGCACCCGTGTCTGCCAGCCCTGCGGGATACCCGCAGTACAGGCTGTGGGCCATGGTACAGCGCCATTGGCTGAGGGGCGTCGCATACCCTGCCCTGTTCAGGCAGTACCATTCGAACGCTGCATTATATGCGTGCTTGGTGATGTGCAGGTCCTCCAGGGCCACTAGGATATGCGGCGGGATGCGCTCTCCCTGCGCCAGGTCCACGACCTCCACAGGGCCCTCATCCTCCTGATAAGCGAACAACAATATCCCGAAATCCTCTGACTGGGCGTATTTGTACATCCCAGCTTTGCCAATGGCTACGCTGCTCTTCGTCTCGATATCTATACTCAGATGCGCCATAGGCCATCAATAGGGCAGCCCGGTGATCGGGTTGATACCCCCTGTGGATGCTTGCGGCGCTGGTTGTGCCTGTGACGCTGGTATACCGGCTGTGCCATACACAGGCGCCTGCTGTTGTTGTGTGGGCATACCAGCTGTGGCGTATGCGGGCATACCAGGTATCGCGCCCATCTGTGGCTGTTGCGGGATGGGCGTCCCGAATACCTGCGCCGCCGATTCCCTGCCCCCGCCGAGGGCCTCGCCATCCTTTGTCTTCTGTACCGGTCCCAGGCCGCATCCGATCCCTTTCTTGCCCCCGAAGGCATATGGGAAGAAGTTCACGCGCACATGCCCATACATGCCGCTGTATACTTCTGACTGGTCGATGATCGGGTTCCCGTTCACGTCCACCACTTCCGGCGGATAATCCTCTTTTGCGCTAGCCGTGAACACCCAATGGCCCTTACATTCATCCCCAAAGGGCATCCCATCGGACGGCCGCACCCCGTCACCATCATGGACCGGTGTCGGCAGGATTGGTGGGCACTGCCCGTTCCATTTATCAGATATCCCCCTCTGCTTTGCTGCCTCGATGGCCGCATTGATGCGGGCCATGGTATCCGTATCCGTCTTCGGCACCAATACTGTCACGCTGTATTTCTCTTCCTGCCCCTGCTGGAACGCATACGGTTTGAATAAATGTACATAAGATAATCTCGCTTCCCCTGTCGTCACTCTACATACATCCATACTCATACTATCTTTCCTCCTTAAATACCTCTGCGGCTGTCTCCTTGTTTGTTATCGCTTCCCGTTTGTCAATCTCCTTTACCAGTGTCGGCTTACCTGGCGGCTTCATGACGTAGCCGCCTGCGATCTCCGCGAACTCCTTCTTGCCTACGACCTTCTCCACCTGGGCCAGTGTCAGTGGCTTTTTCTCGTACAGCATGGCCTCGTCGATGTCGTTCTCCTTTAAAGTCTTGAACGCCGCCTCCATATCCGTCCACTCGCGTACACTCCGGCCTTCCACGGCTTTCCAGCCGGGGACCGTGTTCCCGGCCAGGCACTCGGAGAGCGCCCACGCCTGTAGGTCCTTCTGGTACTGTACCAGACCTTCCAATGCTGTCAGCCTCTCCCCAGCCTCCTGTGCTGTGATCAGCGGCGGCAGCTCCCCGATGTCAAATGCCTGCTTGACGTTGTAGTCCGACCACGCCCGGCACTGCGCCCGTATACGGCAGAACCGGCAGGTATCCTCCCCAGGGGCGAACTCCCCCTGACCGTCCCAGGCCAGGGCTGCCCGTTCCTTTACATACACCGCCCAGGCCAGCAGGTCATCTAAGCTGCACCCCCACTCGGAGATGTTGTCGAGCCTCGGCTGGACGATGGACATCTTGATGTCCCGGATCGGATACAACATCCTATACGTCGCATAAGCTCCTAGGGCATACAGGGACAGCTGCGGGTTGTCCACTGCGGACACCTGGACACCCTTGCCGTACTTGAAGTCGATGATATGCAGCGTACCGCCGCCTATCAGGATGCAGTCGGCCGTCCCAAAGCCCTCGGGCGCATAGACGCTATAATCCACCTTCTTTTCCAGCATCACGTACGGTGCCTGATCGAACGCAAGGGCCGCCGCTTTTATATAGTCCAGGTAATCGTCTGTATACCCGTCCATCTCATCCTGCCAGAGCGGGTCCGCCTTCATCTTCTTCACGAGCCCGGACAGCTTGCGCTTGCTGAGGTCCGCCGGATAGTAATAATGGCGCACCTTGGCCTCTGCTAAGGTATGGGCCAACGTCCCTTCTGCCGCTGCATCCGACGTGGCGTCAGGAACTTGTTCTTCTAACCTGGCACTCCTGGTGCAGGCAATCCACCGGTGTGCGCTGGACGCGCCCAGGAGGGCGTGCCCCATCATATCGGCGCCCCCATGGACCGCAGGGCGGTGGCGAACGCCCCGTACTGCTCCTCGGGGAGCTGCTGGAGTGAGGCCACCCCGAAGCTGGCCACCAGTGCTTCCAGTTCCGCCTTCTTCCCGGATTCCATGAGCGTCACACCGGCCCTGCCCAGGTCCTCTAGCGTGTAGGATGGGGCGACCGTCGGCACCTGCTGGGGCGGTGTGGGGACTGCCGGCTGTACTGGCTGTTGTACAGGCGCGGCCTGTCCCACCCCCTGTGCTGCCGGCTGCGCCTGGCCCGCTGGTGGCGTGGACGCCGGCACGGCTGGCTGTACAGCTGGGGCCGACTGTGCTGGCTCTTGGGCCGGCGCGGTCCTCCCATTGATAAACTCTGCAAATATCACTGTCTCTCTCAGATCTTCAAACTCAACATTGATCTTCATATCGCTCTCCTCCTAAAAAACGTCTTGATATCTTTGTGTATACACCCTATAATAGAGGTGTGATTCTTTCTGTGAGCCCTGGTCCCGTCCCCTGACGGCCAGGGCATCTTTTTTATCATGATCACGCCACCGGGCAGATCCTGCATCGTGAACCTCTCCCATCCGCGCTCCATCGGTCCCATAAGGGCCACATGCTCAAAAGATGGGACGCCCAACGCTGCATCACTGTACGTGGCGTAATACCTACGCTGGTCCTTTTGCCCTTTGCGGTAATACAGCTCCTGCATCTGCACTACTCCGTCTTAAAGAACATACAGTCCTCAATAAACTCTTCCAGCGTATGACTCTCATACATGCCATGGTCCGTCTGGACCAGCACAACGATCTCTTCTTTATGTATCTCATGAAGCTCTGCCGCTTCATAGATATCTACCTGCTTCAATCTCTTTTTCTTCGGGTATATCCGCTCCATCCTCTCCTCCTTATCTTCTACCACCATACGATCTCCTCGTCTTTTCTTTTATAGTGCCAGTACATGCCGCCTGTGTAATGGATGCGCAGGTTGCCGTCCCTGTCCACCTCCACCTTTTTGACATCCCCATAGGGCCGGTCTATGAATGCATCCATGTGTTCTGCCACACACTTCTCCATGAACTCAACGTCGTAGCCGTCCGTGTGGTAACATTGTGGGGCCCGTTTCCGGCGCATCGTCTTGGCCTGCTCCAGGATCTCCACGATCTCTCCATCATCCATGAAGCCCAGCTCCGGGTGGTCCTCCCGGATATCCTTCGCTGTGGCATTGTCCGTGTAGTCATACGATACGTTCTTGACGATCTGGAAATATTCGGATAATGCTCCGGCAATCTCTTTATCCGTGTGGTTCACCCGCAGTTCCCCGATGGCTCTTTCTAACTCTTTGTGCATTGTCTGCCCTCCCTTATCCTACTTTTTCTGTTGTTTCCTGTGTACGTGTCAGCAGCTCATCCAGGTCCGCCCCATCTTTCAGCATCTTGTCCAGCCGTTTGAGGCAGGCTTCTGTATACCGTCGCTCGATGCCTTCCGTGTATTCAACTACTACTTTTACATCCTCCGGTCTCAACATCTCTTTCCACCTTCCCCTATCCTCACCCTTGTTTTATCCCTTGCGCCCGCATAGCTTTCTCAATGTCGCTTCGAACTTTTAGAGCATTCGCATTTGATAGCAATATCGCTCTGTCTGGTTTTGGGAGCAAAATCAATATAGAAATAAATTCCTTAATCTCATCTTGCTCTTCTTTTGGTATTGCCATATCCAATGCGTCAGCCATAAAAATGCACCTCCTTATTTGTTGTTTTGTAATATTATAATATAGCTTTTTAGGTATTGTGTCAACCTTTTTTTGTTGCAAAGTAATTTTTTTTATGATATAGTGATACCAGAAGGGAGAGAATATGAGTATAGATGAAGAAAAAATCTGCGAAAGATTCAAGGAAATAAGAGCATCCCTAAAAATGAAGCAAGGCGAATTTGCAAAAGAAATCAAGTTAACCCAAGGACATGTTTCGGACATCGAAAACAAGCGAAAAGGTGTTTCAGACAGAGTAATTGAAATTATATGTCTGAAATATGGATTTAACGAAGATTGGCTTCGATATGGGATAGAGCCTAAAAAGAAAGAAAAAGATGGTTCATTTTCAGAACTTTTGTCCGACCTAGAAGATACGGATGACGCATTCATTAAAAATATCATTGAAGTTTATATGCAATTAGATGAAACCAGTAAAACCGCTCTTAGAAAAATCGCAGAAGGAATGGCAGAAAAGTATAAAGGTCAGGATTAACCCTGGCCTTTATCTCTACGAAATTTCGCTAATATGTAATGATAAATTTTAAACAGATAATCTTTACTTTCAATTTTCCCCACCATCTCAACAATCTCTTCCCTATACCTTTCTACCTCTACATCATGCGCGTACGCTCTATCTTCTAGTCTCTCCATTGTTCCTGCCTCCCCTATATCGAATATCCGTTCGTGTTTCTCCTACATATTATCGTACATATGTTTCTGTTTGTCAACCACTTTTCGTGACATTTTTATATTTACATTTATCACGTTATGTGATAATATTAGATTTAACAACACAAGGGGAGGTATCTCATGGGAAATTTCCAAAACATCTTTAAACGCCTTAGAATTTCTGCGGGATTAACACAAGTAGAAATGGCCGGAAGATTAGGCATCTCAAGAAGCACAATCGGAATGTATGAAACTGGAGCTAGAGAACCAGATTTTGAAACGCTTGAAAAAATTGCTGATTTTTTCAATGTGGATACCGATTACCTCTTAGGACGAACCGACAAAATTACAATCCTTCCTGAAACAGCTGGTCAAAACTATCTTGACATCAACGCTTTGACCCGTAAAGATGAACGTGATATAGAAAAAATCCTAGACCAGACCCGCGAACAACTCACCTCCCAAGAAGGCTTGATGTTCGATGGTAATCCGGCCAGCCCCGAGGCAGTAGAATCCATCCTCGCCGCGATGCAGATTGGCATGGAGATGGCAAAGAAAAAGAATAAGGAAAAGTACACGCCTAAAAAATACAAAAAGGATTGATGCCTATGAAAGATATTAAGTTGAGGGTGGACCGTCTTGTTCGTCAACACAAAACCCGGAACCCGTTTGAAATGGTAATGGGTATGAATGTGATCCTTGTACACTACCCTTTAGTGGGGGTACGTGGCTTTTATCAATACTTCAGACGGAATAACATCATATACATAGATGAGATGCTCCCGGATACCGAAAAAAGTTTCGTGCTGGCCCACGAACTCGGACACATGCTCTTGCATAAGAAAAGCAATGCCATCTTCATGGATACCCGGACGTGCCTGAATACCTCCAGGTATGAAATGGAGGCAAATACATTTGCCATGCATCTACTTGTATCTGATGAAGATATAGAAAAATACAGGGATTATACGCTGGAGCAACTATCCCGTACTTTGGGATATCATCAAAAACTTGTTGGATTAAGATTGAAAAAGTAATTGATCACAGTTTTTCGTATCAAAAGGAAATATCAAGAAATTATTTTACCATTTAGCGTTATCTCTTTACTTTTTTATCGCATTATCTATGTAGGATATACATAAAAGGAGGAACCTATATTATGAAATTACCTGGCTTTTCAAATTTAGGTGAAAAGTGTAAAAAAATATCGGATGACCTAAATTTAGATGAAAAACTAATGAGATCATCTAATGCAGTAGAGAAAAAATATACGGAGATATCCAATGCTATAGATTTAGATGAGAAAATATCAAAGGCATCTGATGCTTTAAGTGGTCTGGGAGAAACGTGCGTCAAAGTATCTAATACTCTAGGACTAGATGAAAAGATGATGAAACTATCCAGTACTTTAGATCACTTTGGCGAAAAACACACAAATATATCTGAAACATTAAGGACGGGAGAATATCGACCAGAACTGTTTGCTGACCAAAACGCCCTTAACCCAGTTTCTCGTACTGAATCTGATGCTGAAATTTACAACAATAATAAGAATATTGATGAAATAACACCTCTAAAAAACAACATTCCTGAAAATGTTATCGATGTGCAATGTAAAGTCAATAATTCTAAAGTGCGTAAAAATTGTATAACTTGTAAAAGGTATTTTGTTAAAGGTAAAAATCCAGCTACAAACCGTTTCAAAACTATCCAAGTAGTAGTAGAATCAACTGCGTCAATGGAAGCCATACAACAGAAAAGCGGTTTCCTTCCCCCATTCGAGATAACAGAAATCTCTCTCGGCGCACCTACGGAAAAACAGATAGCCTATGCAAAAAAATTAAGATTATCTTTACCACAAGACGCCGCATTTGAGGATGTCTCTATTTTTCTTACGAGATATGAAGAAAGAAGGACGTTGTATCCATCCCCTATGCCAGAAAAATTGATTCGGTATTTAATCGGAAAAGGAATTTATGTTCCTGCTTATGCCAGTGAAGATGAAGCTCATAACCTGTATTTTCGTAATATCGACCTGGATGAAAAAATTGCTTATTTTGCCATGAAAGTATATTGTAATCTCAAAAGAAAAGTATACTATACGCTGGAAGATGCCGAGCCTGAAATGAAAGACCTGTTTTATTCATTTGCTATGAAATATAAAGATAACAAAGAATTTGTAAGATCACTTTCTTATTATTCTGGATCAGATTTGCCCTTGGGTTCTTATACTATTTCTAAAAAATTAAAAGCTTATGATACGGCTGTAGATTTTTTTATAAAATAAAAATTCTCAAACTATCAATTTTTCTGTAGTGGATGTAGCCATGAAAACCGCTGGATTTGGTCTTAATGATAGTGCGCTGGCCTTTACATACATCAAAACACCCAACCTGACTGCATATGAAGTGGTCTATGCAACGAAGAAATTAGAATTTCCTAAGACATATAATGTCCAACCACTTTATAAACAACTGCAAGAACTCGCCTACAATAACTGCCTGCGGATCAATGGTCTATCATAGCAACGGCTACGTATGTGAGGAAGCAATGTATCTGAAATTAATTCGTGATACTATGTGATTGATAGTATTTTATTGTGGATTCCCGATCAAAAAATAACCAAACGTAGAAGTGGATGAGGATATAGCTACTATCGGCAAGGTTTGAGACGACACTCGATATTTTACGTAATAATACGTATTTCACCTTGACATACGTATTATTACGTGATATGATATAGGCATGATAAGGAAAGGAGATACAAAAAGATGCCGATGACATCACGTGAGATGATAAGACATCTCAAGAAAAACGGTTTTAAGATAGTCGGGCAGAACGGTTCCCATGTAAAGATGAGGAATGACGAGACCGGACATCAGACCGAAGTTCCTTATCACAGCACGGACCTGAAAAAAGGTCTGGAACAGGCTATATTGAAACAGGCGGGGCTTAAATGACCCCGCCATCACAGATGGAGGTCTATGTATCATGAAAAAGTTATTTTATCCTGCATTGTTCCACAAAGCTGAAGAGGGTGGTTTTTGGATCTCTTTTCCAGACCTCCCGGAGTGTCTCACACAAGGTGACGATATGGCGCAAGCCTATGAGATGGCTGTAGATGCATTGGGTCTGGCTCTGGTATGCCGTGAAGAAGAAGGGCAACTGTTACCAGATGCATCTGACCCGACAACGATCGTCCCTGGATCAGATGCGTTTCTTGCAGTGATCGAGTTCGATATGCTGGCATATAAAAAGAAAACCGACTCCCGAGCGGTGAAAAAGACACTGAGTATCCCATCATGGCTCAACGATGCCGCTATCGCTGCTGGGCTGAATTTCTCCCAAGTATTGCAGGATGCATTGAAGGCACAACTCCACGTCGGTTGATAAGCCGTTACGGGGATTCCCGTAACGGACAGAATCCGCACCCTGACAATATGATATGCTTACCCGGACAGCCGACAGTGGCGGCTCATTACCCGTTCCGAGTCTTACGGAAAGGGGAAATGCTTATGAGTACATATGAGTTGTTGATGGTCATACTGGCGACAGCCAACCTGATCGTAGCGATACTCAGATACGTCGATAAGAAATAGCCGCCCTGTCCTCTGGTAAAGAATAGGCGGCTATCTCTATAGTCAATTATTTTCACAGGGGCGGGTAGTGTGCAACTACTCGTCGGCTGTTCTGTTAAGCATATTATATGCCAGGCAGACAGATCTGTCAATAACAAAACCGCCCGGCAACATCCCCTCGAGAGAAAATTTTTTTTAATCTGAAATCCCTTACTCAAAAATAGGAGAAGATATTTATGGATAATACACAACTTCAATTCCAACTTCAGACCAAAGTTATTGAACGTCTGGCGGATAATGATATCATATCACAACGTATAACTGACGGCTATATCAACGCTACAGCAATGTGCAAAGTGGTCAAGAAACAGATCAATGATTATGCTAGACTTTCTTCAACACAGGCCTTTTTAAATGAATTATCCTCCGTTACGGGAATTCCCGTAACGGGACTCATTCAGACAATACGGGGCGGGACTCCCCACCTTCAGGGAACCTGGGTACATCCGCAGGTTGCCATCCACCTCGCACAGTGGCTCTCCCCAAAAATTGCCGTACTTGTATCCCAATGGGTTTTTGAATGGATGTCTGGCAATATCCAACAACAAAACTTACCCTATCATTTAAAACGATATCTTGTAAACATGGCAAGCGTCCCTTATGGTTATTTTTCTATGCTCAACGAGGTAACGTTATCCCTTATCGGACCGCTTGAAGCATTAGGCTATACAGTTTCATCTGGGATGATCCCCGATATATCCCTTGGACGCACGTTTTCAAGACATTTACGTAATTTAGGTTATCCCGTAGATGATTACCCTACATACCCCCATAAATACGAAGATGGGCGTATCGTTGATGCTCGAGCATACCCGAACGAATTGATTGGAGAATTGCGCCGATTCTTTGTTGAAGAATGGCTACGCGATAAGTCACGAAAATATTTCGCTGAAAGAGATCCCAGCGCGCTACCCTATCTTGAACAGTTCCTGTCACTCCCGAACTACCGTGAAGTAATGGGATACGTTGAAGTTAAAGATAATCAATAGCTGATTAAGAAAAACCGCCCGGTGCTACCAACACCGAACGGCTTTCAGATATACTCCGCAGAGTGATACCTCACCAAACGCAATATATCATCCTGCGGGGGCACCGGTCAAGCCAGAACGTTTGATCAGGTGTTATTTTTATACACTTTTTTAAGGAGGATGATGTATGCATTTTGCGATCTACGGACGGAAGTCCGTCTATTCCGACAGATCCGACTCCATCACGAACCAGTGCCGGATGTGCCGGGAGTATATCCAGTTCAAGTTCCCCGGGCAGGACGAGGGGATATCCGAATACACCGACGAGGGCCTGACCGGCGCGAACACAAACAGGCCAATGTTAAAAGCCCTCTTACAAGATATAAGGGACGGCCTCATCGGCGCCATCGTGGTCTACCAGCTGGACAGGCTATCCCGCGACGTGCGGGATTTTGCGAACATCTACGCCACGCTGGAGGAAAAGCATGTGATGTTCATATCCATCAAGGAGAACATCGACACGGCTACACCCATCGGCAAGGCCATGATGTATGTCACCATGGTATTCGCCCAGATGGAGCGGGAGACCATCGCCACCAGAGTGACCGACAACATGACCGGTCTGGCCAGGCGTGGCTTCTGGCCGATCGGCACCGTGCCGACCGGTTTTGTCCGCCAGCATATCATCGTCGATGGTAAACGGCACAGCACACTCGCCATCGATCCCGATGGGGCGGCCTACATAAAGTCCATCTATGATACGTTCCTGGATGAGGAGATGACCGTACAGGGGATGGAGACGCATTTCCGCAAGAACGGCATCAAGACATTGAATGGATGCTTCTTCTCCCAGGCGTCCATCTACCGTATCCTGACCACGCCTTACTATTGTATCGCCACTGCAGAAGTCTACGACTACTGGGAATCTCTCGGATGCCAGATGGACGCAGGTTCACCCAGGGAGAGGTGGGACGGAATACAAGGTGTCATGGTCTACGGGCGGCGTGGAAAAGGTGAGGGCGGGACACATCCTTTGAAAGACAAGTCAGATTGGATCGTGTGCCTGGGCCTCCATAAAGGTTTCATACCTGCAGACAGGTGGCTGGCCGTGCAGGAGCGCTTCAAACAGAATACATTCGACAAGACAATGAGATATGATGTCCCTCTCTTAAAAGGCGTGTTGCGGTGCAAATGCGGCGGGAGGATGAGTGTCGCCAGGAAAAAGAAAAAGTCCGGCGTCCTATCGCAGTATTATTGTTTGAAACGCCAGCGTCAGGGCGTGGAAGCGTGCGATATGAGAGCGATCACATGTTCCATCCTGGATGATAAGGTCCTGGAGACGTTCAGGGAGATCGAGGCCGATCCTTCTGTGATCCAGCGTTACATAGAGAAAGCAGAGCCAAAAGAAAAAGCCCCTGATTCGCAACCGTCCCGCCAGAAGATCGCCGCCTGTGAGGCCCGTATCGCCCGTTTGACGGCTTCCCTCTCGGAAGCGGACAGTTCTTCAGCAATGAAGTATATCGTGGCTGAGATAGAGCGTCAGGACTTAGAACTGCAGGCCCTGAAGCGTGAGGAGGAGCTTGCAAGGGCAGCAAAACGTAGGGAGGATAAAGAAAAGAGATCCATCGAAGATAAGGCCGATACGATAGCCCAGTTTATCCATGGGCTTGAGCGTTTTTCGGATAAGGATAAGAATGCTGTCGTGAATGAAGTGGTAGATAATTGTGTCTGGGATGGAGAGACACTTTTTCTTAGACTATAATCTTCATATTTTTATTACGCATACATTCGTATTCGCATTACTGCTTGCCGCCGCAAGGATATCCGCAAAATGCCCGGAATCCGAAGCCGACAGCCCCAGGGCGGTCAAAGCGTCCGTCACAATGTCGGAAGTAGTCGCCAGATCCTCCCCGGAAGCGGCCGCAAGATTCATGATCCCCTCAATGCCGTCCAGCATGTCCCCGGTCTTCCAGCCAGCCATGGCCATATAATTCATAGCTTCTGCCGCCTCGGAAGCGGAGAACTTCGTTTTGCTCCCCATCTCCCGCGCCTTGTCCCGCAGGGCATCCAGCTCCTTCCCTGTCGCCCCGGACACCGCCGCCACCTGGCTCATGGCGGAATCAAAGTCAGAAGCCACCTTTACCGCCGCCGTGGCAAGCCCGCCCACAGCCGCCGTCACCGGCATCAGCTTCTGCCCGGCACCCTCAATGGAAGAACCCACACTCTGCAATTTCTCCCCGGCAGCCCCGATTTTCTGCAAAGCCACCGAAGACTGCTCCGCCTGCCGCTCCAGATCCCGCAGGGCATGTTCCGTCTCTATGATCTCCCTCTGCAAAGCGTCATACTGGCTCTGGGAAATCTCCCCCTTTGCCAACGCCTCATTCGCCTGCTGCCCCGCCAGCTTCAAGGCATCCAGTTTCTCTTTCGTCTCACTGACCGCCTGGGAAAGGAGCCGCTGCTTCTGCGCCATCAGCTCCGCATTGCCCGGGTCCAGCTTCAACAACTTGTTCACGTCCTTTAGCTGTGCCTGCGTGTCCCGAATCTCCTTATTCACCTTTGAAAGCGCCGTGGAGAGCTTCGTAGTATCCCCGCCAATCTCCACCGTAATCCCCTGAATCCTGGATGCCACGAACCTCACCCGCCTTTCTCCAACGAAAAAAGGAGCCACCCTGGCTCCCATAAAAATGCACCAAAAAAGCGCCTGCCATTTCTGACAAACGCCTTATGTATTCATTAATTCCATATTAATTTTTCGTATTTTCAGACATTCTTTGTTTTAAAGATTTTATATCTTTTTTGTCTTGTAGATATTTATTTTGTAAAAAACAAATCATCACCAATTCATATGTCTTATCATACCATCTCTCCAATTCATCATTTGACAAACTCTGTATATACATTTTACTATTGTTATTATGTCGGATGAAAGTATTCAGCAAATACCCCGCATCGTCCTCGATATTACACTTCATACTTTTTAATTGTTTTCTCATTCCTTCAAATTCTGTTGCTAAAAAAGCCAGTATCTTTCTTTTTTCTTCTAATTTTCCTTTTAACATATGGTGATTGTATTTAACAATATCTATAGCAATATTATCATCTACGGAATCTAATACAATGTTTATCGCATTATTTTTTTCCTTTATGAAGACCTGTCGGCTTTCTTCAAAACATTTTATTTCAAGATTTAAAGTATCCAATACAACATTGAGATTTTGAATCAGCATATCGTATTCATCAGTAACCTTTAAATCCGAATGACTTTTTCTCCATATTTCACATAAAAACAAAATATTTGCGACATATTCTAAGTATGTCAATACCTCATCTTGCGTATAACAATCCACATAATCGAAATGAGGTATTCCAAGGGTTTCCCTCATGTCTCTACAAGTAATACAATTTTTCCTATGTTCCCAGCTAAATATGCAATACTCATCAACTAACTGTTCTGGGAAATACCATATCCTCCTATAACTCCCAAATTGCTCATAATAAAGTTTTGTACAGAATAAAGCCTCAATTCTTCTTATTTCAATATTTAAGTCAAACGATTTATTCAGCTTTTCGAATATATGTTCCTTATCCAAAATTCATTCTCCCTCCATTTATTATTTTCAAGTTTCTCCTTCAATTCTTTCTTTTATCAGTTCTGGTGTAATATCATCCCAATAATTTATATATACTAATTTCACGCCATTTTCTTCACTTAGTTTACGTTTTAAAGCATCCCTTGTCTTCTGTCGTTCAAAACTCTCCTGTCCTCCAAAAATGTCAACTGGTTCAAAATGCTGCTTTCCTTGATATTCTATTGCAACCCGCAATTTCCCAATAAATATATCATATGATAACTGTCCAGTGCCTGTATTCAAAAAATCAGGACGAAACTGATACCAGACTGCTGCCTTCGAATAAAGTTGCTTAACTATTTCATATACCAGTTGCTCAGATTTCCATTTATTTTCTGGAAGAACATATTCATATTTGTCTACATCCTCATAAACACCGGATTTTATATCTTCAATTATTTTTCCATCAAAACGTTCATCGGGATATTTAATACGGGCATTAATCCAAAAATATTTTAATCCCTTCTCTTCAAGCCCTAACCGGCCTCCGCTTAAATTCTTCTTTCTCCAACTGGATGTATCCGCCTTTAAACGACACAGCATTATATCCTTCATATTACGATCAATCTGAAAATAGTAATTTAAACCACAGCTCACATACTTCTTTCCATATTCTTTATACATCATATCGAAATCTGGTGCAGATAAACATGCGGACATTAAATCACTTCCAATATCAATCACCTTTTTAATCGTTTGTCTTGCATTAGTTTGGCAAATAGCGTATCCTACTATCCCTTCATCTTCCAATTCAAAAACCAAATACGGAACCGAAAAACCAGGCCAATTATCAAATCTTTCTCTTATCCTCAATTCTGGCAACAGTTGGTTCACTTTTTCAAATTGACTTTTCATAAATGGATTAGAAACACCAAGCCCTCCATAATAAGGAAAATACTGTAATATTGCTCCTTCTGGTTGATTCTCAAATTTTTTCAATTTGAGATTATGGACACCCTCATTAAAAATTTCTTCTATGACAATTCGCCCATAATTCTCCCCACGAACAGAAAAGTATTCTATAATACTATCTTCTATAAGGTAAACACCTTCCTGTTTTTCGATTATAAATTTTTGAAAAGAATATTCAGAAATATATTCCTCAAATCTCTTCAAAACTTTTGAAAAATATTTATTCATTACCAATATATCCTTAATTTGTCAGCCTTTTTCCACCACCAAATTATAGCAGAAAAAGGCCGTTTTATCAATCAGAACCGATCCATATCCTCCTGCGTCCCAATCTCAAAGTACCGATACCCGTCATTCACCTGCTCCGTATACATATCATTCACCAGCCCGAT
>CANTEW010000012.1 GCA_947652925.1 uncultured Lachnospiraceae bacterium | reverse complement strand
AGCTGCTCCACGTTGTTCTTGATGTTTTCCGGGTAGGAGGTGACGATGGGGCAGTTATAATGGTTCACCGCATCCTTAAATTCTTTCCTCTCGTAAGGGATGCAGGGATAGAAGATACGTTTTACTCCTTTTTTCAGCAGCCAGGTCACATGGCCGTGGGCCAGCTTAGCCGGGTAACATTCGGATTCGCTGGGGATGGATTCGATGCCCAGCTCATAGATTTTCCGTGTGGAGGTGGGCGATAAGACCACCCGGTATTTCAGCAGAGTAAAGAAAGTATGCCAGAACGGATAGTCCTCAAACATATTCAAGACTCTGGGGATTCCGATCTCTCCGCGTTTGGCCAGGTCTGGGGAGAGGGGTTCGTAACCGAAGATCCTTTTATATTTGTAGTCGAACAGGTTCGGTATCTTGTCTTTGTTCTTCTGTTTGCCGATGCCTTTCTCACAGCGGTTGCCGCTGATGAACTGGCGGCCGCCGCTGAATTTGTTCACAGTCAGGCGGCAGTTGTTCGTACATCCTTTGCAGTTGGCCATTGAGGTGGTGTATTTTAAGTTATGTATCTGCTCGTAAGAGAGCATGGTCGTCTGTTTTGTCCCGTCTGCAGTCTGGAAACGTTCTCTGGCGATGAGCGCTGCGCCGAACGCTCCCATGATCCCGGCGATGTCCGGGCGGATGGCCTGGCAGTCAGCGATCTTCTCAAAGCTTTTCAGGACCGCGTCGTTGTAGAACGTCCCGCCCTGGACAACGATATGTCTTCCCAGCTCCGTGGCGTCGGAGACTTTGATGACTTTGTACAGGGCGTTTTTGATCACGGAATAGGCCAGCCCTGCGGAGATGTCGGAGACTTCCGCGCCTTCTTTCTGCGCCTGTTTTACCTTGGAATTCATGAAGACCGTACAGCGGGTGCCCAAGTCGATGGGATTTTTGGCAAATAGAGCAGCCTGTGCAAAATCTTCTACAGAGTAGTTGAGGGATCTTGCAAAGGTCTCGATGAAAGAGCCGCATCCGGAAGAGCAGGCTTCGTTGAGCTGTACGCTGTCTACTGTGTGGTCTTTGATCTTGATGCATTTCATGTCCTGTCCGCCGATGTCCAGGATACAGTCTACTTCCGGGTCGAAGAAGGCGGCGGCGTAATAGTGGGAGACAGTCTCCACTTCCCCCTCGTCCAGCATCAGCGCTGACTGGATCAGCGCCTCTCCGTATCCGGTGGAACAGGAGTAGGCGATCTGTGCATCGTCGGGCAGGCGTGCGTAGATCTCTTCCATGGCACGCAGGGTGGTGGCCAGAGGACTCCCGTCATTGCTGCTGTAGAAAGAATACAAGAGCGTCCCATCTCCGGCTACCAGAGCCGCCTTGGTGGTGGTGGAGCCTGCATCGATCCCTAAGAAGCAGTCTCCATGATGTTCTTCCAGTTTCCCGGTCTTTACATGGTAGTGGGACTGCCTTTCGTGGAAAGCGTCATATTCTTCCTCAGAAGAGAAGAGAGGTTCCATACGGGCGACTTCAAAATCCATCTGTATATTTCCCGCCAGGCGTTCTTCCATGGAAGCCAGGGTGTTGGTCACGGATGGGTCTGCATTCAATGCAGAACCGATAGCCGCGAACAGATGGGAATTTTCCGGTACGATGGTATGTTCCTCGTCCAGATCCAAAGTACGGATGAAGGCTTCTTTTAACTCTGACATAAAATGCAGCGGGCCGCCCAGGAATGCCACGTGGCCCCGGATGGGCTTGCCGCAGGCCAGGCCGCTGATCGTCTGGTTGACCACTGCCTGGAAGATGGAGGCGGATAGGTCCTCCCTGGTGGCTCCCTCGTTGATCAGGGGCTGGATGTCTGATTTTGCAAAGACACCGCAGCGTGCCGCGATCGGGTACAGGGCCTTATAGTCTTTGGCGTAGTCATCCAATCCGGCGGCGTCTGTCTGTAGAAGGGAGGCCATCTGGTCGATGAAAGACCCGGTCCCCCCTGCGCAGATGCCGTTCATGCGCTGCTCGATGTTCCCGCCCTCAAAGTAGATGATCTTAGCGTCCTCGCCGCCCAGCTCGATGGCTACGTCGGTCTGCGGGGCAGCCTCCTGGAGGGCGGAAGAGACGGCGATCACTTCCTGGATAAAAGGCACGTCCAGGTGTTTGGCCAGGGTCAGTCCGCCGGATCCGGTGATCACAGGGCTCACGGTCTGTTCTCCCAGTTTTTGCCGGGCTTTGCCCAAAAGCTGGGAGAGGGCTTCTTGTATATTTGCATAATGCCGCCTGTAATCGGCAAATAGAAGTTCGTGGGTTTCGTCTAAAACCGCGATCTTGACAGTCGTTGAACCAATATCTATCCCAAGTGTGAGATTCTGCATAGGTATCTCGTCTCCTCCTTACTGAAATCTTTGTTTAGACGGTCTGTTTGGATTTCTCGTAACATTATACGACACCGATTTTCAAAATACAACTTATAAAATATGGAGGATGGAGAAAACTACAGCTCATAGGAGGGTGGGACTTGCCTCCTGCGCAAATCTGCCGGTCAGGTTATGATCATGCCGCAGGGGTCCCCGGCCTTTTCCCAGATCCAGCATCGCCCCCAGCGCGCCGGAGAGATAATCTTTTGCCCGCTGGATGGATGTGGGCAGGTCGAAGCCTTTGGCGAGATTGGCGGCGATGGCGCTGGACAGGGTGCATCCAGTGCCGTGGGTATTGGGGTTGTTGATGCGGGTGCCGAAAAACCACTGCCCCTTTCCAGACGCATAAAGAAAGTCATTGGCATCGTTGATACTGTGTCCGCCCTTGAGCAGGACAGCACAGCCGTATGTATCACCGATCTTCTCAGCGGCGGCTTCGATATCTTCTTTACTGTGGATCTTCATACCGGACAAGATCTCTGCCTCTGGTATGTTGGGAGTGACCACGGCTGCCAGGGGGAGCAGACGGGTCTTCAGAGTGTCTACCGCATCCTCACAGATCAGCCGGTGGCCGCTGGTGGACACCATGACCGGGTCCACCACGATGTTCTTTGCATGGTGATGATCCAGACGTTCCGCGATGGTCTCGATCAGTCCGCGGGAAGCTACCATACCGATTTTCACAGCATCGGGAGGGATATCTTCGAACACCACATCGATCTGCTGTGCCACAGATCTGGGCGTCATCTCCACGATGTTTTGCACACCGGTGGTATTCTGGGCCAGTACTGCCGTGATAGCGTTCATGGCAAAGACACCGTTCATGGTCATTGTCTTCAGGTCGGCCTGTATCCCGGCGCCTCCGCTGGGGTCTGTACCGGCGATCGATAATGCTGTCTTCATGGTAGAACTGCGCATTTCCACTGTACGCACCATCTCTTCCGACAGTGCCCGCAGATCCCGGCAGGTCCCCTTAATGTCCTCTGCTGAGAAGATGGCGGATACCAGAGCCACCCCGTCCACCCCGCTGCCGGATAGTCTCAGGAGGTTGTCCTGGCTGATCCCGCCGATGGCCACGACAGGGATCGGCACCGCATTGCAGATCGCACGCAGGGTGTCGTGGGGCATCGGATCTGCATCGGCTTTGGTGCTGGTGGGGAACACTGCGCCCAGGCCCAGATAGTCTGCGCCGTCCTGGACGGCCTGACGGGCTTCTTCCACCGTATGGACAGAGACGCCCAGGATCATGTCTTTTCCCACCCGGCGGCGGACCTGGCCTGCGGTCATGTCCGACTGCCCCACGTGGACACCGTCCGCGCCGCAGGCGATGGCGATATCCACGTTGTCATTTACGATAAACGGTACGTGATAGCGGCGGCACAGGGTGCGAAGATCTCTTGCCTCCGCCAGGAACGCTTCTTTGTCCATGTCCTTTTCCCGGAGCTGTACACAGGTCACGCCGCCTTTCAGTGCCGCCTCCACCTGCTGATAGAGTGTCTGTCTCCCCGTCCAGGCCCGGTCGGTGACAGCGTAGAGCAGCATATGTTCTTTAGCGCACTTCATAACATGCTCCCTTTTCTAATGCCGCCGGGGTCAGGCGGTACATGGCGTCGATGATGTAGTTCCTATAAGAGAGATTGCCGTCCAGGTCAGTGAGCCTCTCATGGGCGATCTCTCCGCACAGACCCATGGCGCACACGGCTGCGGCGGCAGCCTCCAGGGGCCGGCCCGGGTTGGCGGTGACGAAGGCTGCCGTCAGGGCGGAGAGCTGGCAGCCGGTGCCGGTGACCGCAGCCATCATGGGATGGCCGTTGCGGATACAGAAGGCCCGGTCCCCGTCGGCAACGATATCGATGGCCCCAGTAATGGCGATGACTGCTCCGGTACGCTGGGCGGACTCTTTGGCAAAAGACACCGCTCTGTCCAGGTTGTCCTCCGTTACCTTGTCTGACACGTCGGCGTCCACGCCTTTGGTGGTGCCGCTGCCCAGGGCCAGGGTCTTGATCTCCGAGATGTTGCCCCGGATGACGGAAAGATCCACCTGTTCCATCAGCCCGAGAGCCGTGTCTGTCCGCAGCTTGGATGCCCCTGCGCCCACCGGATCCAGCACCACAGGATGGCCCAGCTGGTTGGCCCGCTCTCCGGCGGCGTACATGGCAGGGATGGTGCGCTGACCCAGGGTGCCGATGTTGATGACCAGCCCGCCGCAGATGGCGGTGATCTCCACGGCATCTTCCAGCTCATCCGCCATGATGGGCGAGGCTCCGCAGGCCAGCAGCATATTGGCGCAGTCGTTGACGGTCACATAGTTGGTGATATTGTGGATCAAGGGGGATGTATGGCGTACATCCTCAAAGATCTGTCCAAACATATACATATCTTACATACTCCTTTGCATTGAAAAAAGGGTGCATCCGGATAGGACGCCCCCTGAAAAAATACAAGATCTGACAGCTCCCTCCGGCGGCATTACCCGCATCAGGTCTAAGGGTCGAAGGTCTACCTTCCTCTCAGCCTGTCACACAAGCTCCCCTGTTTATATCATCAGGGGTATTATATCATCTGTCTTTGTGTTTTGCAAGTGTCCTAGTAACTCCATCTAGCCTCCCACAGTATAAATTTGCACGGAAATCCTTAAAAATAATTGATGGAGGAGTATTCTTTGTGTATAATGGGTAAATAGCTACATATGAAAGAACAGGTAGGATATCGACATGATAAGGAACTGTCAATAAATAAAATTGGAGTAGATGAGAGATGGATTCAAAAGGATCAGGAGCGAAAGAAAAGATCGGGGGCGTCACCCTGGACTATGCGTGGTATCCCGGAGAAGACCTGTACAGCGACGGTGATGTGGAGGAAGAACTCCTTACGATCGCCAAAGAGTATAAAGAGGGAGAGTATGACCAGGTGATCGCCCAGAGGAAGAGCTGGCCTGTGTTATACCATTTTTCTAAGATCCGCCAGAATATCATAAACTGGCTGCCAGTCACGAAAGACCACAAGGTCTTAGAGATCGGGGCAGGGTGCGGTGCGCTGACGGGTGCGCTGGCGGATATGGCTGGGCGTGTCACCTGTGTGGAATTGTCAAAAAAGCGCAGCCAGATCAACGCGTACAGGAATAAGGAGCGGGACAATATAGAGATACTGGTGGGAAATTACCAGGATATAGAAAAAGGATTGGGGCGGTATGACCTGATCACGATGATCGGTGTGTTTGAATATGCGAGAGGTTATATAGGCGGGGATGATCCTTATGTGGAGATGCTGCGGCAGGCGGCCGGCCATCTGGCGCCTGGTGGGAAGATCGTGATCGCGATCGAGAATCGGATCGGGTTGAAATACTGGTCTGGATTTACGGAGGATCACGTGGGGAGATATCATGAAGGGCTGGAAGGGTATCCGGGTACAGAGAGCGTGCGAACTTTTTCCCGTCCGGCTCTCTGTAAGATCATCCGGCAGGCGGGGGAGTTCCAGGCGTATTTTTATTATCCATTCCCGGATTATAAGTTGCCTATGGTGATCTATTCTGACGAATATCTGCCGAAACCGGGGGAGATCACAGAGAATTTCCCTAATTTTGACAGGGAGAGGATCTTGGCCTTCTCGGAAGGGAGAGTGCTGGATTCACTGATCCAGGACGGCTTGCTGCCGCAGTTTGCCAACTCTTTTTTGGTCATTTTGGAGAAGGGGGAGCAGTCATGAAGAAGATCATATTTACAAAGTTTTCCAACGACCGTGCAGACTGTTTTTCCATCCGCACGGATATCTGGCAGGATGGGACGGGGGAACGGACGGTGCAGAAGATCCCCATGCATCCCGATGCAAAAAAACACCTGGAGGATCTGCTCCGCTGGGAGGAGAGCCTGGATAAGATCTACGACGGGACTGGGTATGTGATGGTCCCGGGGAAGAAGCTGGACAATGGCGGGGTGGAGCTTGCTTACATCCAGGGAGAGACACTGGAGGAAAAGCTGGACGGGCTGCTGGAGAAAGGGCAGCAGGAGCAGGCGGCAGACGAACTGAGAGCGTTCATTGAAACGGTGAGGAAACCCGCAGAAGGGACGCCTTTTGTCATGACGGAGCAGTTTGAGGCGGTATTTGGGAAAGTGGATCTGCCGGAGGGGCTGGAGAGTATGGAGGTCACAGATATCGACCTGATCTGCAGCAATGTGATCTTGGGCGATCCTGTGACGGTGATCGATCATGAGTGGTGTTTTGACTTCCCTGTCCCGGTCTCTTATCTGGTCTACAGGATCTTGCATTATTACATCCATACGAAGACAGACCGGAAAGTACTGGAGGAGTTCGACCTGTTTTCATGGGCGGGGATCGGGGCGGAGGAGATAGGGATATACGAGAGTATGGAGCAGTCCTTCCAGCGGTACATCAACCATCCCCATGTACCGCTGCATGAGGTGTTCGAGGGGACTGCCGCCGGGAGACTGCCCTTAGAGGAGATGATCCAGCGGGAGCGTTACCATGTGAGCAATGAGACGCTGCAGGTATTTTACGACAGAGGCGCCGGGTACTCGGCGGAGGATTCTTATCGGGTGGCTATGGAAGAGGGCGTTGTACAGGCAGAGATCTTGATCCCCGAGGGTGTGCAGGGGATCCGCCTAGATCCCGGGATGGAGCCGGGGATCTGCAGACTGGAGAAGCTGCATTTTGTCTGCGGGGGAGGACGGGAACTCCCGGCAAGATTTGTGGCCAATGGACAGCGGGCAGAAGCGGATACGGTCTATTTTTTGGAAGACGACCCCCAGCTGATCATCACGGAGATAGAAAAAGGAGCTGTGAGACTGTTGGTATCTTTGCGGATATACCAGGGAGATCCTTTTGTCATGGAAAAACTGTCAGAGAAAACACGGCGTCTGGCTGTAGTCCGGGAAAAATACCGCAGACAGATCCGGGATATGGAAAATACGAAGGCCTGGAAAGCTTACCGCGCATACCGCAGGCTGGTTGAAAGGAAAAGATAGATATGGATAAGATATATGCAAATATGGATCTGGAGGCATACCAGGAAGGGGAAGGCATCGACCTGATCTTAGAAGGCTGGCGGGCATCTCCGGATCAGGAGTCCATTGATATCCAGGTGCTGGCAGACGGCGGATCTGTGCCTTTTAGCGAAGTGAGAAAGCCCAGGGAAGATGTGATCGAGAATATCCCTGAACTGTCCGGGATCTCTCCACAGGTGGGATTCGTGCTGACGGTCCCCTCTGTGGACAGATTGTGGGACCGATATGGATCTCTCAAGGTCCTGGCTGTCCGGGGAACAGAAGAGCGGGTCCTCTGGGAAAGGACCACATCGGACGTTGAGAAAGGATACAGGCGGCAGACTCTTGAATATAAACTGGATGTGGCCCGTCCCCGGGAAGGACGGATCCTCCTGCAGGGGTGGGTGCTGGACGACTTTGGGGAAGAGAAGATAGCGGTGGTGGATGAGAAGAAGCGTCCGATCCCTTTTGAGATGGAGCGTGTGGTCCGCATGGATCTGAACAAGGCCAGGGGTCTTGAGAGCGACGGGGCTTATGGTTTTGACATCTCGATCGTGGCTTCTGATGTCCCGGGGGACTGGGTGATATTAGTATTTGAGAACCATCTGATCAAAAAAAATTGCGGGATCGACCTGAAGGAGATGTACTACCGGGCTTCTAAGCGAGGGCGGCTGGCCCGCGCCCTGCGCAAAGAGCGCGCGGAAAAAAACAGAGAATATATACGCAGATATGGGATGGTGAACTTCGTCCGGCAGATCAGCCGGGAGATCGACCCGGAAGCCAGCGGGCAGCACGGATGGCTGAAAAAACACAGCGCCAGCCGTAAGGAACTGAGGGAACAGCGGCAGCAGACCTTTGCCTACAGTCCCCTGATCAGCATCGTGATCCCTCTGTATAACACGCCGCTGAAATATCTGAAGGCAGTGATCGATTCCATCGAAAAACAGACATACAGAAATTGGGAACTCTGCCTGGCCGACGGCAGCACCGACCCGCAGGTGGGAGCATTTATCAGGAAAGATTACGGAAAGGATCCCCGGGTACGCTATCGGAAGCTGGAGGAGAACCAGGGGATCTCCGGCAACACCAACGCGGCGGTGGATATGGCCCGGGGGGAATTTATCATGCTGTGCGACCATGACGATGTGGTGGCGCCTGACGCCTGCTTTGAGATGGTCAAGGTCTTGAATGAAGAGGAGCAGGTGGATATCGTATATACAGATGAGGATAAACTGAGCATGGACGGGACGCATCTTTACGATCCTCATTTCAAACCGGATTTCAATCTGGATCTTCTGCGCAGCAATAATTATATCTGCCATATCTTCCTGGTGCGCAAGTCAGTGCTGGACAAGGCGGGTAGATTCCGCAGCGCCTATGACGGCGCCCAGGATTATGATCTTATCCTGCGCTGCTGTGAACAGGCCGGGAAGATCCGGCATGTGGCGAAGTCTCTGTACCACTGGAGGGCGCATCCTGCCTCCACAGCGGGTGATCCGGCCAGTAAGATGTATGCATATAAAGCCGGAGAGGAGGCTGTCCGCGCCCATTATGAGAGACTGGGGATAGAAGCGGAGGTGTCCATGACAGAGCATTACGGCAGATACCGCACCACATTTCCAGTGAAAGGGAGTCCTAAGGTCTCGATCCTGATCCCCAATATGGATCACTGCCAGGATCTTAAGAGAGTGGTGGAGTCTATCTATGGGAAGTCCACATATACCAATTTTGAGATCCTCGTGTTAGAGAATAACAGCGTAAAGGAGGAGACGTTCTCCTATTATAGGCAGCTAGAAGAAGAGCATGAAAACCTCCGGGTGCTCAAGTGGGAGAAGAGTTTTAACTATGCCGCGATCAATAACTTCGGCGCGCGCCATGCCGAGGGAGAGTACCTGCTGTTCCTGAACAATGATATCCAGATCATCACGCCGGAGTGGATGGAAGAGATGCTGGGTTATTGCCAGCGGGAAGACGTGGGCGTGTGCGGGGCGAAGCTTCTGTATCCCAATGACCGTATCCAGCACGCGGGCGTGGTCATCGGATTGGGAGGGCCGGCCGGCCATGTGTTGTGCGGGGCGAAGAACCATGTACTCACTTATGCGGGAAAATCTAATTCGACCCAGGACTTGAGCGCAGTGACAGCTGCGTGTATGATGACGCCGAAAGATGTGTTTGAGAAAGCCGGAGGGTTCGGAGAGGAGTTCCGGGTGGCTTATAATGATGTGGATTATTGTCTGAGAGTGCGCGGCATGGGACTCTTGGTGGTCTACAATGCATTTGTGGAAGCATATCACTACGAATCCCTGTCCAGGGGGGCGGAGGATACCCCGGAGAAAAAGAAACGCCTGAAGAAAGAGAGCGGCCTGTTCTGCGCGAAATGGCCGGAGATACTGGAAAAAGGGGATCCTTATTACAATGTGAACCTGACATTGGACAGCGGCGACTGCCGTCTGCGCGGGGAAGCGGAGGCTCTCCCGGATATTGATGACATGTCAGTTTAGGCATAGAGAGAAAGGAAAAACGGTATGTCAGGAGAGTTCTTTGAGGTAAAGAGGGAGCGGTTCGATCTGCTGGAACCAGATAGATATCTGCTCCAGGGGAGCTGGCCGAAAGAGCATGAGCCGCTGGCCCTCCTGGATGGGGAGGCGCTTGAGACAAAGCTGGAGCCCTGGGAGCATACCAGCGCTCTGGAGCGTTTTAAAGATCTGGACCTGATCAAAGGGGAAAATGTGACCCTTAAGGTCAAGATCCCCGCGGATATCAGATCCCACAAAAAGTTACAGATATACGCGGTACAGGGGGACAAACGCATACGTTGGTTTACGATCCGTGCAGCAGAATTGGCGGCGCGGATGGGAAGACCCCAGTTCTTCATGGAAGAGGAGATCGTGGGTCCTAAGAAATGCTGCCAGCTCCGGGGATGGGCGGTGGATGCAGGTCCCGTGTCGGTGCGCGTGTTCGACCAGGATAAAAAGCAGATCCCCTGCAATGTCCAAAAAACTGCCCGGGTGGATGTGGAGGAGATGTTCAAAGAGCATCCCATCAGCGGGAAATGCGGCTTTTTCATAGAATTGGAGGGCCTTAAAGGGGAGTGGATCTATCTGGTGTTCCAGTCCAGGAGGGGCAAAGCGGTACACAAGGTCAGCCTGGACAGGCGGGTGATCTTCCAGAAAAAGATCTATAAATACCGCAAAAAAGCGATCCGCTATTACCAGGCCCACGGCCTGGGCGCACTTTTTGCAAAGAGCATGGGGAAGATATCAAATATCTCCAAACGCCCTGTCGTATACCAGAAATGGATACAGAAACATCTGCCAGGACCCAGTGAGTTGGAAAAACAGCGCAAGACAGTCTTTGCACATCGTCCGCTGATCACCATCGTCGTCCCCTTATACCGCACGCCGCCGGCATATCTGGAACAGATGATCCAGTCGGTACGGGAGCAGACTTACGAGAACTGGGAACTGTGCCTCTCAGATGGGAGCGGTCCGGATTCCCCGATCCGGGAGATCTTAAAACAGTGGGAAGAGAAAGAACCACGGATCCGGGTGCTGTATCATGAGGAGGCGCTGCAGATCGCCCAGAATACCAATGCAGCGATCGGGGCGGCAAAAGGAGCGTTTGTGGCATTTATGGATCATGATGACCAGATCACACCGAATGCGCTTTTTGAGTGTGTGAAAGCCATTGATAAGGATCCCCAGATCCAGATGCTCTATTCAGATGAGGATAAGATGTCTATGGACGGACACAAGTTCTTCCAGCCCCATATGAAACCGGATTTTAACCAGGATCTCTTGTGTACAGTCAATTATATCTGCCATCTCTTTGTGGTGCGCCGGGATATCCTTGATCAGGTGGGTGTACTGCGTCCGGAGTATGACGGCGCCCAGGACTACGATCTGATCTTGCGGTGTACGGAGGCGGTGGAGGAGCCTTACCGTATGGAGCGCATCTGCCACATCCCGAAAGTCCTGTACCATTGGAGGAGCCATGAGGACTCTACTTCGGAAAATCCTGAGAGCAAGCTGTACGCTTTTGATGCGGGACAGCGGGCGGTCCAGGCTCATTATGATAGGATCGGGATAAAAGCGGAAGTCTATAAAGGGGAATATCTGGGACTGTACCGCACGCGGTTTTTGCGGGACCATGATCCGCTGGTCTCTGTGATCATCCCGAATAAAGACCATGCGGAGGATCTGCGGCGCTGCCTGGATTCCCTGGAGGAGAGATCTTCCTACAAAAACATGGAATATATCATCATCGAGAATAATAGTGAAAAGAAAGAGACTTTCTCTTATTATAAAGAGCTGGAGGAGACGCACCCCCATGCAAAGGTGGTGTATTGGAGAGAGAGTTTCAACTATGCGGCCATCAATAATTTCGGTGTGAGCTTTGCAAAAGGGGACTATTATCTGTTCCTCAACAATGATACGGAAGTGATCAATGAGGATTGTGTGGAAGAACTCCTGGGGTATTGTATGCGGCCGGATGTGGGGGCTGTGGGAGCCAGGCTGTATTTCGAGGACGATACGATCCAGCATGCGGGCGTGGTGATCGGGTTCGGAGGCGTGGCGGGACATTGTTTCGTACAGCAGCTCCGGGGTCATTCCGGTTACTGCCACCGGATCATAAGCGCCCAGGACTACAGTGCGGTCACGGCTGCCTGTATGATGGTCCCGCGGGAAGTGTTCCACCAGGTGGGGGGATTCTGCGAGGGACTGGCAGTCGCGTTCAATGATATCGATCTGTGCCTGAAGATACGAAAAGCCGGCAAGCTGATCGTCTACAACCCGTATGCGGAATTGTATCATTATGAATCCAAGTCACGGGGGCTTGAGGATACGCCGGAGAAAGTGGCCAGGTTCAACAAGGAGATCGCTCTTTTTGAAAAACGCTGGCCGGATATCCTGCGCATAGGCGATCCCTATTATAATCCTAATCTTACGTTGGACAGTCAGGACTTTTCGTTGAAGAGACTATAAGGAGGAAGTGCGATGCGTTTTTTGGTTACAGGAGTGAAAGGGCAGCTGGGACATGATGTGATGGAAGAACTGGCTCTGCGGGGGCATGAAGGCGTGGGTGTGGATGTGGAAGAGATGGATATCACAGACGCACAGACCGTAGAGCGGGTGATCAAAGGGGCGCAGGCGGATGGGGTCATCCACTGTGCTGCTTATACGGCTGTGGATGCGGCGGAAGACGAGCCGGAAGTCTGTTGTAAAGTCAATGCAGACGGCACGGAAAATATCGCCAGGGTCTGCCGGGAGCTGGATCTTCCCATGATGTATATCAGTACGGATTATGTCTTTGACGGGGAAGGAGAACGTCCCTGGGAGCCGCAGGATACCTGCAATCCGTTAAATGTCTATGGAAAGAGCAAATATCTGGGCGAGGTGGCCGTGCAGAAATATCTGGAAAGGTATTTTATCGTGCGCATTGCCTGGGTGTTCGGGGTCAGCGGCAATAATTTTATCAAAGCCATGCTCAACAAGGCAAAGACCACGGACAAAGTGACCGTGGTGGACGATCAGGTGGGATCGCCCACGTATACCCGGGATCTGGCCGTACTCGTAGTGGATATGATGGAGACAGACCGCTATGGGATCTACCACGCCACCAACGAAGGGATCTGTACTTGGTATGAGTTTGCCAAAGAGATCTTCGCCCAGTCAGGGATCCCTATGGAGGTGTCCCCGATCAGTGCAGACGAGTATCCGGCAAAAGCAAAACGTCCCCATAACAGCCGGATGGATAAGGCTAAGCTGGACGAGGCAGGTTTCCGCCGTCTCCCCACATGGCAGGATGCGCTGAAACGGTATCTGAAAGTGGTCTCTTGATAGAAGATCTCATGATAGAAAAAAATGGGAGGGCTGGTGTAAAAAAAGGGTATACCACTCTTTTTACACCAGCCCTCTCATTCATTCGTCGTCCCAGGAAGGGTATTGCTCAGGGGCTTCGCCTTTGCTCTTTATGATGATGGGATGATCCGTATCTTCCGGTAGGACCTTCAGCACCCTGCATTGAAAAGTCCACTCGTCTCCAAAGTCAAAGACATATTTAAAAGACATATCTTTGGACAGACCGGCCTGGTCCAGGGTGTATTTTCTGGTGGTGCGGTAATAGCGTTTGATACCTGTCACATAGTAGCAGTCTGCTTCGCTCCACATGATGTTATCCATGAAAAAAGCATGGGCATGGTCGTCCATAAATCCGAAAGCTCCTAAGATGGCGCGGTGCAGTTCCAGCAGTGTGCAGCCGCCCCCGATCTGGATGTGCCGGTAACAGCCGGTGCCCAGGGAGACGCTGATCACGTAAGAATGCTGCGGGCCTGTCTGTTTTTGCTTTGCAGGAGGAGCGCTTGTAGGAGAGAAGACCCTGTCCAGCTTTTCCACCAGAGCATCCGGTAAGATCCCCTGTTCCGCCAGCATACTCAGTATGTTGACCATTTCATCGGGCAGTGTGCGCAGTTGTCTTTCGTCCAATCCCAGTAAAGTGTCCAGCACACTGTTGAGGCTGTCCATCTGTTCCTCTTCGTCCATACTGAAATGCGCTATAAAGTTCTCTTCTGCTTCATCCAGCGCGGGCATCTCTGTATCACCCACCATATTGAGCTTGATCTTCAGTCTCTTGCAGAGGGATTCTGCAAATGCGTAGGTGCGTGCATCCCGGGTCTTGATGCTGATCGGACAGATCTTTTCTTTTAGGAATCCTTCTATGAACATGTTCAAGAGATGTTCCGGGTCTTTTTCATAATCTTCAATAGGGGGTACTTGCAGCATGTATCCGCTGGAGGATTCAACAGCTAGCAGAGTTATGGGAAAAAATGGGATCTCTTCCGGGTCGTTTTGGATCGGTTGGGGGAAGCGGATGATCTCGCATTCCCAGATGCCGCTTTTTTTGGCCTTCTTAAGACTTGCGATGCCCACGTCATTGCTGGCTGTGGGGGAAGGTACGGTCAGAGGTGTCTCCGGCGGGAGTTCTGTCTTTTCGATCACATATCCCTCGTCCTGGTATCTCAGTAAGGGGATCTCTCTGGTGTTCTCGTCAAACCGGACAAGGCCCAGGGAGTCGGGGGAACTTGTCTCCAACCGTTTGGAGAGTTCGATGGCGGCATCCAGGACTTGGCAGAGGATCTCCTGTTCTTTTTCCGTCTGCAGATGCCATGGGAGGCGGTTGGGCGTGTACTTTTTGAACTGTGGATAGGCCTTTTTTCCGGCGATCCTTATCCCATGGGTGCGGGCATATCCCTTTGCCTCTTCATGCTCTTCTTTTGAAAGCTCACTTTTGTTTTCAAATGCGCACTGCAGGCAGTCCTGCTGCAGGAGATGTTCCCGGAGTCTGAGGGGAGGCAGCGTCCTGGGATCTGTTGTGAGTACACGCAGATAACTGCTCAATCCATCGCTGCCTATATACACGCCCAGGGCACAATGGTCTCCCCCTGCCCCCATCACACTGATATAACCGATCTGGCCGTCCGATAATGCCACGGCAAATATATCTGTGTCCCATAGGGTCTTCCAGAGCTTTGTTTTCTTGTATTCAAACGCGAGCTGGTATAATTTGTCTGAGATCATATTTTTTCTCTCCATGTGTATTTTGTAAAAGGATCGGTGATGTGTTGTCTGATGTTATCATTATATAGCGATATCTTTCTATAGCCAAGGGCTTTTTGATGTTTTTAAGATAGGCATCTGTTAGATCTTTTTCAATGCCAGTTCTTTTCCGGGACTATCTGGCGTTCCCTGGATCATTTCTCTAACATCTTCCCAGTCTTCAATCTGGTTTCTTACATCGGCATACCATTGTTTGTTTGTCATCCCCATGGTTTCCATATCTGTCTCTCTTTCTGTATTTCAGATTTATTTGCCACATCTGATAATATTGTTATACATGATATTTAGTGTGATCCCAATAGGGCTCACATTAAATATCATGTTTTATTTTGGGTGTCATCCAAGTGAGGGTCACTGACATATCCTAAGATATCGCCCGGTTGAGTATCGAGAAGGCGGCAGATATTGTCCATAGCTTTTGCGCCTACGGGTCTTCCCTCTCTTAAATATTGTATAGCGTTTTCATTTAGCGATCTTTCTTTTCTCAACCTTGTCGTATCATATCCGGTGGCCTTTAGTTTTTCTGATACATTTATCTTATAGATCAACATTTCTCAATCTCTTTAAATTTAGTCCATTTTAGATATCTTTATCTAGTACTCCATCCAGCCAGAGATCATAGTTTGACTCTGTCTGCTCCGCACCATTGCGTTGTTAAAATTTCTAACCGATGCCTCCGCATCACCGTCAAAATTTTGCCTAGCACTGGTGCAGACCAGGCAAAGTCAAACTACAATTTCTGACTGGATGGAGTACTAGAGTGTGTTTGAAAAATCATTCACGCCATCCGTACGCCCCACTTTGCGGTATATCTGCCCCTTATCCAGTTGCCGTAGCCCGCTACGCCGCCTTCATTCGGGGCAGATCTCCCACAAATTGTGGCTTACGGTTGACATAAAGCATTTTTCAAACACATTCTAGTAGATGATATCATCATACATGATATTAGATGTGTTTTCAATCTATTTTTATAACATATATTTAAACTTTTTAGTATTTAGATAAAAATGATCTTTCCCTTGGATCTTGTTGATCTTGATGTTAGAATAGGCTACAGTATAGACAAAATGTTACGAGTGTCCTCTTGTCCTTGATAGGTTATATTTATTTCTATCAAAGAAAAAGGGGGCTTTATTTATTATGGCAGCAACAGAACCGATCAGGGACAAGAAACAGTTAAAGGAATTTGCGGATTATTTTTTGAAGAAAGGGTAACTGCGTGATCATACGCTTGTATTGATGGGGCATATACCGTGTTTCGGATCAGCGACCTGCTCCGGCTCAAATGGTCGGATGGAGTACTAGGAGCACTCAAGCAGTGTTACCTCCACCGCCGGGGCGATCATATCTTTGCCAATGACCGTAAAGAGCCAAAGGCTATCAGCCGGGTGCAGGCGTGGCGGATCATCCCTGCCGCCGTAGTGGAGCCGGGGATCATGGGCAAGATTGCCTGCCATTCTTTGTGGAAGACCTGGGGCTACCACGCTATCATAGATGGGGATGTGTCGCTGGCAGTAGTTGTAGATATTTATGACCATGGTAGTTATGAGACCACTAAGCTTTACCTCGGCATCAGGCAGGATGAGCGGACGAGGCGATACTTAAGATGACATTATGCTGAACTCCCAATAGATATTTTTTAAAAGTGTTTATATTTATGCCGTAAGATGTTATGATAGTTTTTAATAGGATCATGCCGATCACATTTTAGAAAGAAGGAGGAGAGCCGGGATGAGTACATTAGAAAACACGATCTCCATGCTGGAAGTGCTGCCTGAGACCGATTTGATCAAAATCCAGGATTACGCCAGAAGCCTGTTCAAGCAACGCGGGGCAGAGTACCCATTTCCATTGTTGAGCGAAGAGGATATTATCAAGATCGCAGAGACTTCCGAACGGCAGATCGCCAACTGCGAATGCAAAAACGCCAAGGATTTTCTTTCAGAACTGAGGCAGGAGTATGGTATATGAAGTTATTTTTTCAGCGGAAGCACAGGAACATTTCAGAAAAATCCTCCATTATCTGATCTATGAACTCCAGAATGACCAGGCAGCGTCCAGGGTCGCGGATGATATGGAGGAAACCACAGTAAGGCTTTCCACTGTGGCCGGCAGCCTTAAGCTGTGTGACCATCCCCGTTTACGGGCTTTGGGATACCGGACGATCCATTTCAGGCGGCATAAATATTTTATGCTGTATAAAATCGTAGGCAGCGAAGCGCACGTCCTCGGAATCTTCCATGACCTGCAGGATCATGAGGACATTTTTTAGGCACAAATCCTAACAGCAATAAGGCATTTAATATCTCGGAGCCAGCTCCCTGGAGTAGACATCCGTATAACTCGACTGGTACCTTCCAGCTTGTGCAAAAGACCATAGATAAGTCAGTGTACTGAGGTTAAAGACCTTCCTAGAGATCATCTTGTGCTGCGTTGGTCTGCACTTCGTTCCGGTCCGTGCTGAACATGTGCCACTGGCACATAGCACCGTCAATCGCTGTAGCCACCGCTACACCTCATTCCTCCGCCTTGCAGAGTGACAAAATATCCGGCACGCTTTATTACAGAAGTCAACTTGTCGATACACTAGTCGGCCCTGACGGGACAGTGGCGGCAAAATTTGCTGAGCCGTTTAATATGCTGGTAGAACCAGTTAAAGATAAACTGGCGCGATTGAATTCCTCCAAAGACAACGAGGAAGTCCATGAGCATCTGCTCATGGACTTCCTATCCTCAATACCCAGCCGCTTATCTAATTTTTTTGGTAAGGGTTGGAGTAAGAACTTTCTAGTGCGGAAGATGGGACTTGAACCCACACGAGCACATTGCTCACAAGATCCTTAGTCTTGCTCGTCTGCCAGTTCCGACACTTCCGCATATTGCTGTTAAGCTTTCGATAAAGTTATTAACCTTGCAACGAAAATCATTATAGCACTTATGGAGCTTCTCGTCAATATCTATTCTATATTTTTTACAAGAAAAAAGGAAATTTATCATATATATAGAATATAATATTATAGAGGTTTTTTGTCACTCCATGGGATAGAGTGTTCCACACACGGCAGGTGTTGAGAAACGGAGGAGTTTATGGATATACGGGAGAACCTGGAAGAGATGGAATTAGAGAACCTAAGCCCGTTTGCCTCCCACAGCAGGGATTCCAGGGGAAGGGACATGCAGGAGGAAGAGTGTGACATCCGTACAGTGTACCAGCGGGACAGGGATCGGATCTTACATTCAAGAGCATTTCGGAGACTGAAGGATAAGACGCAGGTATTCCTGGCGCCCCAGGGGGATCATTACAGGAATCGTCTGACCCACACGCTGGAGGTATCCCAGACGGCCAGGACCATCGCGAAAGCGTTGCGGCTAAATGAGGATCTGGTGGAGGCCATTGCCCTGGGGCATGATCTGGGGCACACGCCTTTTGGACATGCAGGGGAGCATGCGCTGGATCAGGTGAGCCAGGAGGGATTTGCCCATGATCTGCAGAGTGTGCGCGTGGTGGAGGTCTTGGAGACCAGAGGGCGGGGCGAACGGGGATTGAACCTGACCTGGGAAGTGCGCGACGGCATCAGGAACCACCGGACCAGCGGGACGCCCCACACGCTGGAAGGGCAGATCGTACGCCTGTGTGATAAGATCTCCTACATACATCATGATATGGACGATGCACAGAGGGCCGGGCTGTTCACAGAGGACGATATCCCTATCACCCTGCGGATGCTCCTGGGGTATACCACGAAGGAACGTCTGGATACCCTGATCCATGATATCGTGGAGAGCAGCAGCGGGCAGGACAAGATCTGTATGTCCGAGGATATCCAGGAAGCTATGATGGACCTCAGGTCTATCATGTTCCAGAATGTATACCAGAATCCCGCGGCAAAAGAGGAGGAGAAAAAGGCGACAAATATGTTGATCGAGTTGTTTCATTATTATATGGAGCATCCCGAAGAGATGTCCAGAGAGTACCGGGAACTGATCTTCAGCCAGGGTGAGACAGTAGAGCGTGTGGTATGTGATTACATTTCAGGCATGACGGACCAGTATTCTATGGACAAATTTGACCAGATATTTGTGCCGAAGTGCTGGTCTGTGTATTAGCAGCGCGGCCCAGGGAGGAAAGAGATGCGTTATACAGAGGATATCATTGAAGAAGTCCGGGCGAGGAATGATATAGTGGATGTAGTCTCACAGTATGTCAAACTACAGAAAAAGGGAAATTCTTATTTTGGCCTGTGTCCTTTCCACAATGAAAGATCCCCTTCTTTTTCAGTCAGCCGGGACAAACAGATGTATTATTGTTTTGGCTGTGGGGCTGGAGGGGATGCCTATGCGTTCCTGATGGAGTATGAGGGTCTCAGTTTTCCGGAAGCAGTCCAGCAGCTCGCACAGCAGGCAGGTGTGGAGCTGCCTGTAGTGGAAGGCTTTGGGGAAGACCGGGCGCAGGCGGACTATAAGAGCTCCCTGCTGGGGATCCAGAAGCAGGCGGCCGGATATTATCATTATCAGTTAAAACAGGACTGCGGCGCGCAGGCCAGAGGATATCTGAGCGAGAGGGGGCTGACAGCAGAGACGATCCAGCAGTTCGGCCTGGGCTATGCGGAAAAGTCTGGGAGCGGGCTGTATCGTTATTTAAAAGGGAAGGGATATCCGGACGGACTATTGCGTGACAGCGGGCTGTTCCAGGCAGACGAGCGCAGAGGGATGTATGATAAATTCAGGGACCGGGTGATCTTCCCGATCACGGATGTGAAAAACCGGGTGATCGGATTCGGCGGGCGTGTGATGGGAGATGGAAAGCCTAAATATCTGAATTCACCGGAGACAAAGATCTTTGATAAGGGCAGGAATCTGTATGGCTTGAGCCGTGCCAGATCTTCCAGGAAGAAAAATATCATCATCTGTGAAGGATATATGGATGTGATCGCCATGCACCAGGCAGGTTTTACCAATGCGGTGGCCTCCCTGGGAACGGCGCTGACCACTGGGCATGCCAGTCTGCTGAGACGGTATACGGAAGAAGTGCTGATGATCTATGATAGTGATGAGGCGGGGATAAGAGCAGCTTTGAGGGGGATCCCCCTCCTGCGCGCCGCAGGCATCCATGCCCGGGTGGTGGACTTGAGCCCCCATAAAGATCCGGATGAATTTATCAAGACCTGCGGGGCGGGAGCCTTTGGGGAACGGCTCAGCCAGGCGCAGAACAGTTTTATGTTCCAGGTCCGTATGCTGGAGAGGGAGCACGACCTGGAGGATCCCCAGGGCAAGACGGATTTTTACCGGGCTGTCTCAGAACGTCTGCTGGAGTTCACCCAGGATCTGGAGCGTGACAATTACATAGAAGCCGTGGCACGGCAGTACCAGGTGGCGAAAGAACAGCTCCACAAGATGGTCAACAGCATGGCGCTGTCGGGTGCGGGCATACAGAAGAAACAGGAGGTCCGCAGTCCGTCTAAGAAGAAGGAAGAGAGCGAAGGCGCCAGGGAGAAAGCGCAGAAACTGATGTTAGCCTGGATGGTGGATCAGCCGAAGATCTTCAAAAAGGTACGTGCCTATCTGGAGCCGGAGGATTTTACCACGCCTCTTTACCAGAAGACAGCCAGGATCCTTTACGAGCAGCAGGAAAAAGAGGGTGTGTTCACGCCTGTCCGGGTCTGGGCCCAGTTTGAGGACGAAGAGGAGCAGAAGAAAGTGGCTTCGCTCCTAAACGGCGATCTGCCCGCAGAACTCCACAGGGGAGAGGGCAAGGTATTTGCGGATACTCTGCTGCGTATCTTGGAAGACAGTCTGCAAGAACAACGGAAAAATCTAAAGCCAGGAGATATCAAAGGCCTGCAGGAAAACATCGATAAAGAAATGGGATTGAAGAAGTTGAAAATGGATCGTGGACAATTGCATATTTCTTTTGAATAAGGATAAAATATAAACAACGTATGGAAGGATGGAACACTGATGGAAATGAACATGGGGAAATTCAGTGAGAAACTTGTAGAACTCCTGGAGCTGGCAAAGAAAAGAAAAAACGTGCTGGAATACCAGGAGATCAACGATTTCTTCAAGGACACTCCGCTGGAACCGGATCAGATAGAGAAAGTCTTCGACTTTTTGGAAGCGAGCGGCATTGATGTCCTTCGTATCACCGAGGGGGATCCGGAGCCTCTGATCCTGGACGATGACGACGAAGTGAAGCTTAAGGAGGAAGACGAAGTAGATATAGAGAAGATCGATCTGTCCGTGCCGGAAGGGATCAGTATTGAAGACCCTGTGCGCATGTACCTGAAAGAGATCGGAAAAGTGAACCTGTTGACAGCGGAGCAGGAGATCGAACTGGCCCAGAAGATGGAAGAGGGGAACGAAGAAGCGAAGAAAAAACTGGCGGAGGCCAATCTGCGCCTTGTGGTGAGTATCGCCAAGCGTTATGTGGGCAGGGGGATGCTGTTCCTGGACCTGATCCAGGAGGGGAATCTGGGGCTGATCAAAGCTGTGGAAAAATTCGACTACCGAAAGGGGTATAAATTCAGTACCTACGCCACCTGGTGGATCCGGCAGGCGATCACCAGGGCGATCGCGGACCAGGCCCGTACGATACGGATACCTGTCCATATGGTAGAGACGATCAATAAACTGATACGGGTATCCAGGCAGCTCTTGCAGGAGCTGGGGCGTGAACCTACGCCGGAAGAGATCGCCGAAGAGATGGACATGTCCGTGGACCGGGTGCGGGAGATACTGAAGATCTCTCAGGAGCCAGTCTCTCTGGAGACCCCGATCGGTGAAGAGGAAGACAGCCATCTGGGTGATTTTATACAGGATGATAATGTGCCTGTGCCTGCGGATGCGGCAGCCTTCACACTGTTGAAAGAGCAATTGGTGGAGGTGCTGGGGACGCTGACAGAGCGGGAGCAGAAAGTCCTGCGGCTGCGTTTTGGCCTGGATGACGGCAGGGCCAGGACTTTGGAGGAAGTGGGCCAGGAGTTTAATGTGACCCGTGAGCGCATCCGCCAGATTGAGGCGAAGGCGCTGCGCAAGCTGCGCCATCCCAGCAGGAGCAGGAAATTAAAGGATTATCTGGATTAGAGGGATTTTAGGCAAGGGTATGATACGGATCTCGAGAAGGCTGGCAGCGATCGGCGCGCTGGCGGCGCAGGGGGGGATATTGGCAGATATTGGATGTGACCATGGCTATCTGCCGATCTATCTGATACAACAGCATCGTATTGCGGGAGCCATCGCCATGGATGTCCGCCAGGGCCCCTTATCCAGAGCCAGGGAGAATATCGCGGCATACGGACTCCTGGACCGGATAGAAGTAAGGCGCAGCGACGGGCTGGCAGAGCTGGGACAGGACGAGGCCCAGACCGTGGTGATCGCAGGGATGGGCGGGCCGTTGATGGAAAAGATATTGCGAGAGGGGGCCAGGCAGCTGGCCACTGTCCGGGAACTGATCTTGCAGCCCCAGTCTGATGTGGGACATTTCCGCAGGTTTTTGCAGGACCTGCCTTTTACCATCGTGGAGGAAGATATGGTGGAAGAGGACGGGAAGTATTATCCCATGATGCGGCTCGTGCCTGGGGGACAGGAGACAGGCGGGGAGAGCCGGGACAGCTGGGATGAGGCGGACTATCGTTACGGGAAGTATCTGCTGCGGGGAGGTCATCCGGTCCTGGGAGGATATCTGCAGCAGGAGAAAAAGAGATTGGATAGACTGGAAGAGGGACTGCGCCTGTCGGGGAGCAGCCGGGCGTCCACGCGGCTTCTGCAGGTGCTCCAGGAAAAAAAGTGCATACAGGAGGTACAAGAGAGATATGGGTTTGACATGTAGGGAGATCGTAGAGGAGCTGGAAGGGGCATATCCCTCTTCCTGTGCTGAACAGTGGGATAATGTGGGCCTTCTGGTAGGGCGCATGGATGCGCCTGTGGATAAAGTTTATATTGCCCTGGATCTGACAGAAGAGGTCTTACAGGAGGCGCAGGACTGGGGGGCGGATCTTATCGTGACCCATCATCCTATGATCTTCCAGGGGATCAAGCGGGTCAACGACCAGGATCTTACAGGGAGAAAGATCTTGAGGCTGGCAGAAGGACATATGGCCTGTTATGCCATGCACACGAATTTTGATGTCCTGGCGATGGCTGATATCAATGAAGATCTTCTGGGGCTCCAGGATACACAGGTACTCTTACAGACAGGGGAAGACGCACAGGGACGTCCCCGGGGGATCGGACGCGTGGGTACGCTGAGATCACCTATGGATCTTGAGAGCTGCGCCCGATTTGTAAAAGAGCGTTTTGATCTTCCGGGTGTGAAAGTGTTCGGCGATCTGAAGAAGATCATCAGCCGTGCGGCTGTATCCGGAGGGGCGGGAAAGAGCATGGTACCCAGTGCATTGTCGAGCGGCGCACAGGTACTGATCACCGGGGATATGGACCACCATACGGGTCTGGATGCGGTGGATCAGGGGCTGTGCATCATTGATGCGGGACATTACGGGACAGAGTATTTCTTTATCTCCTATATGGAAAAAGAATTGGGAAAGAGGTTCCCCGGTCTTGTGCTCTGCGGCGATCAGAGACGGCAGCCCTTTGTAGATATAGGATGACAGGAGGAGATAAAATGGAGCGGCAAACAGTGACTGCAACGATCTATGGGGAAGAGAAGACATATGACTACGGCACATGCCTGGCGGATATCGCAGAAGAATATAAGGATACTCAGAGATATCCGATCGTATTGATGATGGTGGATGGAAAGCTGCGGGAACTCCATAAGACTTTAAAAAAAGATGCCAAGATCACTTTTGTGACCACTGCCGATGGACCTGGGCATAATACATATCAAAGGAGCGCCTGTCTGAAAAGAAGGCGTGGATAACGTGGTGATCCATCACTCAATGGGGACAGGGTTTTATTTCACACTGGAGGGATCTGTGCGTCCGGATGGGGATTTCCTGGCACAGGTGAAAGAGCAGATGCGCCAGATCGTGGACGCCTGCCTGCCCATCAGGAAACGTTCTGTGAGTACGGACCATGCGATCGAACTTTTCCGCAGGCACAGGATGCACGACAAAGAGGGATTGTTCAAATACCGTCGTGTCTCGAAAGTGAATATTTACAGCATTGGGGAATTCGAAGATTATTTTTATGGCTTTATGGTACACCATACAGGTTATATCCAGCATTTTGACCTGGTCCCCTATGAGGAAGGATTTGTTCTCCTGCTCCCCGCAAGGAAGGATCCGGAAACGATCCCGCCTTTCATACCCCAGCATAAACTCTTCCAGGTGCAGAAGAGATCGGAAGAGTGGGGGAAAAGGATAGGCATCTCGAATGTGGGCGAGCTGAACGATCAGATCACACAGATGGGGATCCAGCATGTGCTGCTGGTACAGGAAGCTTTCCATGAGGCGCAGATCTCTCAGATAGCAAATGAGATCGCGGCAGGCACAGGGACAAAGAAACTGATCATGATAGCCGGGCCTTCTTCGTCGGGGAAGACTACATTTTCCCATCGTCTCTCTATCCAGCTGGCGGCCCACGGGCTGAACCCTCATCCGATCGGGATGGATAATTATTTCCGCAACCGGGAAGACACTCCGCTGGATGAATTCGGGAAGAAAAACTATGAATGCCTGGAAGCTGTCGATGTGCAGCAGTTTGACCAGGATATGCGCAGGCTCCTGGAAGGGGAGAGAGTGGAACTGCCCAGCTTTAATTTCATATCTGGGCAGCGGGAATATAAAGGGGATCATCTGCAGCTGGGGGCAGATGACGTCCTGGTGATCGAAGGGATCCATGGGTTAAATGACCAGTTGTGCAGCAGCCTTCCCAGAGAGAATAAGTTCAAGATATATATCAGCGCGCTGACCAGCCTGAACGTGGATGAACATAACCGTATCCCGGCTACAGATACAAGGCTCATACGGCGGATCGTGCGGGATGCCAGGACACGGGGCGCCTCTGCTACACAGACGATCGCTATGTGGGATTCCGTGCGCAGAGGAGAAGAAAATTATATCTTTCCGTTCCAGGAACAGGCGGACGTGATGTTCAACTCAGCGCTCATCTATGAACTTGCCTGCCTGAAAGTCTATGCGGAACCTCTGTTATTTGGCATAGGGAAAGACCAGCCGGAGTACAGCGAGGCGAAACGGCTCCTGAAATTCTTTGATTATTTTGTGCCGGTCCCCAGTGAGGCGATCCCGTTCAATTCCATATTGAGGGAATTTATCGGTGGGAGTTGTTTCCATGTATAAAGATCGATGAATGAGGAATTTACATATTAGGCAGATCGTGCTAAAATAAAAGGGAACGCGAGCAGCACAGGTGATCGCGGCTGGCGATGCCGAAAGGCGCCAGGTGAGGAAAGTCCGGGCTTCATAGGGCAGGATGCCGGATAACGTCCGGTGGAGGCGACTCCCAGACCAGTGCAACAGAAATAAACCGCCAAGATCAGCACCATGCATGGATCTTGGTAAGGGTGGAAAGGCAGTGTAAGAGACTACCGCTTTGCTGGTAACAGCAGAGGCACATGTAAACTCCATCTGAAGCAAGGCCGAGAAGAGGGCTGTGCGGCTGCCCGCCGCGTCCTCAGGTGGGCCGCTGGAGCCTGTCGGTAACGGCAGGCCTAGATAGATGATCACCCAACGACAAAACCCGGCTTATCGTGCTGCTCGCGTTAAAATACGTATACATTTGAAAGAATGGGGTTGAGATGAACAAATACAGAAAATTGTCCCAGCCTTTGGCCATCTTGCTGGCAGCGAGTCTATGCTGGACGGCGGGCGCCGCGGATTGCCAGGCATCCAGCGGGCTGGTACAGATGCAGGTGGCCACAAAGACAAAGCTGGATATAAGCAAAGGGGATATCGAGATCGGCGTTTCTAAGATCAGCGGGCTCAGTCCAGAAGGAAAACGGGAAACACAAGTCAACCGGGATGGTTATCACATCGTGGGAGAGACGGATACATATTCTATTAAGATAGAAGCGGGGGTCACGGCGGAGATCTTGCTGGAGAATGTCAACATCAGCCAGGTGGATACAGATGCATACGCATTGAAGATAGAAGATGCATCCGAAGGGGATGTGACCTTGACTCTCCGGGGATACAACGTGCTAAAAGGCGGTTCCCACTGCGCGGGAGTAGAAAAAGGATGCAACCAGACGTCCTGCGTCCGGGGCGGCAGCCAGTGCGATTGCGGGACATTGACCATCCGCTGTGAGAGATATAAAGAAGAGGGGCATGTCTGTGATGCCGACTGCGGGACACTGATCGCATCCGGGGTGAACGGCGGCGCAGGGATCGGAGGCGGGGATGGCAGGAAAGCCAACCGTATCGAGATCCTGGGAGGCCATATCTCGGCCAGCGGCGGTTACGGCAGCGCAGGGATCGGAGGCGGATATTTCTGTGAAGGCAGCCATGTGCGGATCAGCGGGGGTGAGGTCACAGCAGTGGCTGGAGAGGGCAATGTAGCCCTTGGCGGCCTGGACGGCAGCGAGGAGGGTTCGATCAACGGCGATTGCATCGTGGAAGCCGGCTCTATGGGCGGGATCACAGTATATAAAGGGATCGTGCTCAATGGGAATTCCGGGACGATCAACGGCGCGGTAAATATCACAAAGAACGGTGCGGCCGGGATCCTAAAAGATAAGAAGCTGACACGGGAAGACGGCGGGCGGCTGCTCTTGCCGGAGGGTGTAGCCTGGACAGTCCAGAATACACTGCGGGTGTTGGATCCATCCTCCGTCACCTCCAGCAACAGCGTCTTGGACGATCCGGAGGAAGAGCAAGAAGATGACACGGTGTCGGGAGCACAGACAGAGACTCGTCTGCAGCGGGGAGCCGATGGGAAAGTGGATCTCACATCCGCGGCAAAAGGCACATACGGGCAGACACTCAGTCAGTTGGAAGTCACAGACCATCCGATCGAAGGCGATATCGCCGGGACATGGAGCTGGGCAGCGGAAGAAGAGCCGGATAAGACATATCCCATCGTCAATGGGACAACATCTTATGTAAGGGTATTCACACCGGAAGATCCCGATCAAAAAGAGGTGCGCGTGAAGATCCTCCCTCAGATGTCTTATCTGGAGACCACTGAGAAAGTCTCGATCCTCTCACCCACATCTCCGGATGGGGAGAATGGATGGTACAAGGGAAATGTGGTCTTGGAGGCGCCGGACGGTTACCAGGCATTCCACAGCAGATCTGTGGGATGGGTGGAGGAGCTGGTCGTTGCCGACGACGGCGGTTCCGGTGATTATGAGTATTATCTGCGGGAAGTGGGTACGAACCTGACAACGGGCGTGAAGAAGATCCGGCTGAATATCGACAGCCTGCCGCCTATCATAGAGAGCGTGACTGTCATGCACGTAGGGGCAGGGATGCGGATACGGGCGAGAGCAAAGGACGATACCAGCCGGACGGAGCAGGTGAGCGGTACCCGGTATTTCTACTGTCTTGTCCAGCCGGAGTCCGGGATCAAGTCCATGGGACGCAAGACATTGATAAAAAATAAAGAGACGAAGAACAATACGATCGGAGAATTTACATATACAGATTTGGAAGCAGGAAAAAGGTACCAGCTCTTTGTTGTAGCAGCAGACAAAGCAGGCAACTTGTCCGAGGTGGATGTACAGACATTCACAGCCCAGTAGTCTTAAGTCAAGAGTAAAAAATGCCGATATAATATATAAAGACTGTTAAGTAAGATCTTAGAGCGTGTTTTAAAGATCATCCAGGCCATCTGCAAGCCTCATTTTGCGGTGTATCTGTCCCGCTTTCGGTTGACGCAGCCCGCGCTGCGCCGCCCTCATTTGGACCAGATCCTCCACAGATCGTGACATGCGGTTGACATAAAGTGTTGTTCATACACGTTCAAGTGTAGCGACAAGTTGGCTTCTGTAATAAAGCGTGTCGGATATTTAGCCGCTCCACATGGCGGATGGATAAGTAGACGGCGCGGCCGCTGCAGAGAACAGCCGGTCTCTATGCTAGTTGATATTATAGAGGACGATAGGTATACGACAGTCAAAGGGAGGACATTGTTTTATGAGGAGTAAAAGGTTTATAGCCGTGGCATTGGCTGCGGCCCTAGCATGTAATATGACGGGGATGTCGGTGGCAGCGCAGCCGGCGGCAGCAGGATTTTCTGTCCTCAAGGGACTGCTGGGTGGGGACAGCTCGGATAAAGAGAAAGATACTGAGTCAGACGCTGAGAAAAATAAGATGCGGTCGCAGGTCTATGGCGAACAGTCCGGTTCGAAGACAGAGGATCAGGTGGTGCTGGATATCGGACGGGGAAATATCCGGATCAACGGGAATGAGATCTCAGCTTTTGATACGGAAGGAAACCCAGTGACGAAGACCAGTTCCAAATATGTGGTGACTGGATCCAGTCAAGAGCATTCCATAGAGATCGGGAGCGGTGTAAATGCCAATATCGTCCTGTCCAACGTGGATATCACCCGGACAGAACCAGGCGAGAGTCCGGTCTGGATCGCGGATGATTCCAGCGGGGATGTGTCTTTTACGCTTGAAGGGGTCAATAACCTAAAGGCTGGAGAGGGCGCGGCAGCGATCCAAAAAAACTGTACCCATAACGGGAGTTCCTGCAAATGCGGGAAGCTGAAACTCACCTGCGGGAATACGAGTCCCAGCCATGTATGCGGCGCAGACTGCGGTACGCTGGTCGCCACGGGACAAGGCGGCGCGGCGGCGATCGGAGGCGCATCCGGGATGGGGAGCCCTAAGATCGATATCGGCGGCGGTACGATCACAGCCACCGGCGGCATCGGCGGCGGGAACGGCGGCACAAGCCCGAAAGTGGAGATCACAGGCGGCGTTGTGGACGCGAACACTATCACCGCAAAAGACAGCGTCATGAACGGCAATGCCATCCTGTTCACAGATCCTTCCACAGATGTGGATATTAAAAAAGGTATCCTGTACCAGGACGGACAGGGGACTGTTGCCGGTGATGTAAAACTCACCCAGGGGATGACAGATCATCTGGCCCAGGCAGACGGCGCGTTGGATATACCTTCTGAAGAAGGCGCGACCCTGACAGTGGACGGGGAGACGGATATCTCTGATGTAAGCTTTACCGAAGGCAGCGAAGTGAAGACAGAAAAGCCTAAGACACAGAAAGCAACGCCTGCAGGCGAGCCGGCAGCGGCATCCGCGGAAGAAGAAAAACCAGCGTCGAAAGAAAAAGCAGCATCGACTCCGGCTCCGACGAAAGAAGCTGTACCGGAGAAGGAGCCTGTGATAGAGGATGAAGGGCAGGAGAAGGCTAAAAATACCTTGTCAAATAATTATTTCCGAAGTAATGTGGTGATAAATGTCAAACAGGGTAATGTGGAGCTTTATCCTAATCAGGCTATAGAGTTTGGTGAGAAATTGACTGTAACAGCCACAGTTAATCTGTTGGGGGAAGACTCTGAGCCAGGTGTTACTTATGATGGAAATGGGCGGATAAATGTTTATTTGGTAAACAGCGATGGGTCTGAGAAAATACCTATAACAGAAGCCGGTGCAAGTCAGGATGAAATTAATACGGGTCAGATCGTTAAGAATTTACCAGCAGTATTAGGAAAACCGGATATTTCTCTAGATAAACAATATCAATTTATAGTAGAATATGCTGGTGATCCGCAGCATCCAGGTTCAAAATCAGAGGAATCGTCTAGTTTTTTTATTACCAAAGGGACTTTGACCAATTCAAATGTGCAATTGGATCGTAATATTATTGCAGGGAAAAAGATACCTCAGGCTATAGATCTTCTTGCTGCTGATATTCCTAAGCCGACAAATAAAGCAGGAACAGAGGTAAAAGGCCATTGGGAGTGGAAAGAGAAGGATAAAGTAGAGAATACGACATTATATCCGCATACTTCAGATGCCAAGACGATATATGAAGCAGAATTTAAATATGATAATGATAAGGAAAAGGAAAAATATAAAGGAAATGATGAAAACGGCAATTGCCTGTTGACTGTAACTTTCACTATTGTTACGCCAAAAGTGGATGTGAAGGCGAACATAAGTCCGGAAAAAGGCAAGCCAGGCCATGATGGCAAGATGTGGTATAATCATGAGAGTGGCGATATCGAGATCCAAATCCCAGGATATCAGATATTCGACTTTAAAGATTTCCCTGAGATCCCTCAAACACAAGAAAGGTGGGGAGAAGCCTATGCGAGTGAAGTAACAGGCAAACTTGAGTTTCCAGTGGACAATTTGGATAAATTGAAATTTAATAAAGGTACATATACAGTATATGTCAAATCAAACACTGGTGAGATCGGTCTAGTAGACATTGATGATTTTAATGTGGATAGGGAATATCCCCAAGTGGAACTTAAAGATGAATTTCTTACTGGGGAGACGGCATTGTTTCAGTTTAATGCGCCTGATGAAGCAGGGGAAGATAATAGTGGTGTATGGCAGTATACATTGCGGACACAGAAAAGACCAAATGGATCGGGTGATCTTGAAGATCCATATGACAGAGATCAAGTTGCAAGCAGTAGTGTCCCACCCAATGCAACAGGGCGTTTTGAGATTGAGGGTTTGGTACCGAATACCACCTATGACCTGTATCTGCTCGTAGAAGATAATGCGGGGAATGAAACGCAGTATATAAAACGTATAGTAGATAATTCAGGGAATGATCTGGGGGTAGCTCCATGGAGTATATATACGGGAGATGGTGCTGCAGATAATCTGTATCATGGCTATGCTTTTACAACAGATAAACCGAATTTTAAAGGCAAGATCACGATGACCATATTGGATCAAAATGATGAAGTAAAAGCAGATGGTACTGTGGGTGCTGGTGATAAATTAAAAGTTGATGTAGTGCCACAGGATTCGTCTATTGCGCAAAGCGATATATCATATCAATGGTATTGGCGTGATGATAACGGACAAGAGACAATGATCAACACTTTTAATAGCAATATATATAATGTGAGTGAAGATGATATTGGAAAAGTGATCGTTTGTCATGCGATCGCAAAAAATTTCTCAAGTTATATCCAGGTAGCTACACCAGGTAAAGTAGGCCTTGGGGCGTGTCCAGCAGAATATGCACCGACTAATGGACGGGAAGATTTGGAAAATCGTACGTTTACTTTTACAGGTGTTGTTGGTGTTCCTTATGAGTATCGTATAAATGGCGGTGATTGGACAGATGTGCCGAGATCAGATTATACAGATTTTGTGATCGATGTAGGGGATAATACAGTTTTGGCAGGAAATCTGGAAGTGCGTGCCAAGGAGACACCAAATTATATGGCCAGCCATCCGCCGCTGACAAACGATGAGAGTTTTATCAGCAGTGGTGAATTGGATATAACATTAGAAGGTGATGAGTGTTACGGCGGGACACTGACGGCGATAGTCAATTCCCAAGCTATTGACTCAGGTCTGTTTTCTTATCAGTGGAGCTGCGACGGAAAGACCATTGTAGGTGAAGAAGGAAGCAGTTATCAGGTAAGAAAAGAAGATATCAACAAGAAGATAAGCGTCAAACTTTCTATCACAGGTTATCCAGGGGTGGATAACACAGCCACATCAGGGACGATCAAGAAGCGTCCGGTCAATGTGGTCATAAATGTGATACCGAAGCAGTATGACGGTACGACCACGGCCGATGTGGAGGCTACGCTTGACGGCCTGATCAACGGCGATAATGTGACAGCGAGTGCTAAAGTTGAATTTGAAGATAAGAAGGCTGGAGAAAATAAAAGCGTAAAACTCACAAATAAGCAGGAAGGTGGAAATGACCTTGGGTGCTACGACGTGAGGTGGCCCAATAATTCAGATATAAAAGGGACGATCCAGCCCAGGGTATTGGAGAAACTCACAATGACTGCGCAGGATAAGGAGTATGACGGTACAACAGATGCAGTGGTGTCTTTTGTGGCGGAAGCTCTTCCCGGCGATGTGATCGAGGTATCCGGTACAGGTCAGTTTGCTGACAAAAATGCTGGGACCAATAAGACAGTCACTCCGAAAGAGATCGTGATCACTGGCGCAGATGCCAGCAATTATACAGGAGTGGGGGCTCCCGCTTCCACGACTGCGAATATCACGCAGAAAACGATCGAGTTAGAAGGCATCACAGTCGCAGATAAATATTATGACGGTACAACAGATGCAGTGATCGCGGCTACCTTTAAGGGTGCCGTAGATGATGTGAGTTATACCTACACGGCAGCTTTTGATAATGCGAGTGTTGGAAAAGATAAGCGGGTGACAGCGACCATAAGCCTGGCAGGCGAGAGTGCAACGAACTATGTCCTGACCAGCGGGGCAGCAGTGGGTACAGGGAATATCCTAAAATCCCCGGCTCCGTATGAAGGCGCAGATGTACCCCAGGGACTGACAGGTATACAGGGTAAGAAATTGAGTTCTGTGTATATCGGTGTTGGCTTTAGTTGGAAAGATCCCAATACGAAAATGGAGACAGTGGGAAAACATACTTATCCGGCTGTCTACAATCCAGATCCAAGTCAATATGGGGATCGGGAGTTAGAATTGGAAGTATTGGTACAGTGTGCGGAGCATACATGGGGAGAGTGGATGGTCACCATAGAGCCCAGCAAAGAAGAGTTGGGTGAACGTCAGAGGATCTGTGATATCTGTGGTCATACCGAGACAGAATCCATTGCCCGTGCGCCGTATATCACCAACGAAGATACGAAAGTGGGCTGGGGTGACGTTATACAGGCGATCAATAATGCGGCGTCTGGGACCGAGATCCCTGTCACGATGAATGGGACCGAGACACTTCCTGCTTCTGTCCTGGAGGCTTTACAGGGGAGAGAAGTTTCCATCGTATTGCAGATGGGCAACGGGATCACATGGACGATCCGAGGGGAAGATATCACAGCCAGCTCATTGAAAGACATCAATATGGCATTGACTGTCTATACAGATAACATCCCATCTGATGTACTCGATGCCTATGCGTCAGGTAAGACTGTTATACAGCTCCATCTTGCTTATAGTGGAGAATTTGGATTTGTGGCAACTCTGCGTGTACCTTTTGGGGATGAATTTGCAGGATTGGATTCAACTCTGTATTATTACAATCCGATGAGGGAGCGTCTGGAACAGATGGACAGCAATAAGATCACGGCTGACGGCATTGGCCGATATGATTTCACCCATGCATCAGATTATGCGGTGGTCATTGACAAAGCGCCAGATGCACAGGGCGGTGATACACCATCTGGAAACGAGACTCCTCCTGGAGCGACCGTCACTCCAATAGGCGGAGATGTAACACCGACTGGAGGAGCAGCAGTGACAGGTGCGGCGACAACAGGAGGCGCAGCTGCAACAGGCGGAGCGACAAATGGGCAGACTACCATATCAACGTCACCCAGGACGACATCTGCCAATGTCAGCATCATAAGTTCTAACGGTGCGAAGACAGGAGATGATACGCCAGTCAATGTATATCTGTTCCTGTTACTGGCAGGCGCAGGCGGCATCACAGCATTGGGGGCGTATAGATATCGCAGGAAGACAAGAGGTTGATCTTCTATAAAGGATCTCAAACGGCATGGCCTTACGGCCATGCCGTTTTTGGGATATATAGGGAGATGGTGGAGTACTAGAGCGTGTCTTAAAAATCATTCACGCCACCCGCACGCCCCACTTTGTGGTATATTTGGCCCGTATGCCGAGGAATTGGAGGATGTGGATACAGAGAGTTCTTCTGTATTGGAACATAGAAAATATGCAGAAAGTATACAGGCGTCCCGTGATAATATAAAAATAAGGAAGCGATCCACTGCTCACAACGTGGAATTTGTGATGCTGGGGATGGAAAACCAGGAATACATTGACTATGCGATGCCTTTGCGTGTCATGGGATATGAGCATGGAACATATAAGAAACAGTACGAAGATAACGCGAAAAAATATGTGAAGGCAAGTGGCTTAGATGGGGACGAGTACCTTTCAAAGATGAAGAAAACGGACAGATTTATCCCGGTCATCACGATAGTCGTGTATTATGGCGAAAAGCCCTGGGACGGCGCCACGTCTCTTCACGGGATGCTGAAGATTGATGAAAAGATCGCAGGATTTGTCAACGATCACAGGATGCTGCTTGTAGAAGCAAGGAAAAACGATCTTGGATCAAGGGATAGAAAGAATGTGGATCTGTTCAATCTGTTTGAGATATTGTTGGATATGAAAAGATCTGCAAAAGAGATAAAAGATAGGGTGATAGATTATGTACAAGGACACAAGATAGAAAAATCTGTATTTGTGACAGCTGTGAGTGTGACAGATTATAAGATCGACCGGGATATTTTGGGAATGGAGGGGGATATGGGTATGTATATGAGTAAAGTATTCAGGGAAACATGGGCGGAAGGAGAAGCGAAAGGAAGGGAAGAAGGAAGAGAAGAAGGACGGGCAGAAGGTATCATAGAGACAGGCGAGGAATTCGGGCTTTCGAAAGATGCCATCATAGAGAGACTGCAAAAAAATCTGGATATATCGATCCAGAAGGCACAGGGATATTATGAAAGATTTAAAAAAGAGTGTGCTTTGAGATAAGATCTTGATCTGGAAAGCGGACAGATCAGCTTCTGCGAACTGTCCGCGTGATCGTCTGTCAATGTCTATTTACTATATTTTTCTTCACAATATTTACAGCGGTAGATCTCATTTTTCTCGTCTGATAATAAAAAGATCTGTTTTAATCCCTGTTCGATGGAGGTGATGCAGCGGGGATTTTTGCAATGGATCACATTGACGATCTTCGACGGTAATCTCAGCTTTTTCTTTTCGACGATCTGGGCGTCTTTAACGATATTGACCGTGATGTTGTGGTCGATGAAACCCAGGATATCAAGATCCAGCGTGTCGATATCACATTCAACTTTCAGGATATCTTTTTTCCCCATTTTGTTGCTGCGGGCGTTTTTGATGATCGCTACGGTGCAGTCCAGTTTGTCCAGACCTAAGTCGCGGTAAATGGTCATACTCTTTCCAGCTGTTATATGATCCAGCACAAATCCTTCATTGATCTGTCCAACATTTAACATATATAACTCCTTTTCGTCTTGTCTATGCCAGGTTCAGTAACGTCAGTATCAGAGCCATGCGTACATACACGCCGTATTGTGCCTGTTTGAAGTAAGCGGCACGGGGATCTTTGTCCACTTCTACGGATATCTCATTTACCCTTGGCAGAGGATGGAGTACCAGCATATCTGGCCCGGCAAGCTTCATCTTTATCTCGTCCAGTATGTAGAAGTCCTTCATACGCACATAATCGTTTTCATTGAAAAAGCGTTCCCGCTGTACACGGGTCATATAGAGAAGATCCAGATCAGGGAGTGCCTCTTCCAGACGTACGACTTCCCGGTAGGAGACGTTATTCTTCTGCAGGACTCCCTCTCTGATATAACTGGGCACCCGGAGTTCTTCCGGAGAGATGAGGATAAAGTTTACGTTATCATAGCGCACGAGTGCTTCGATGAGGGAATGGACAGTACGCCCGAATCGCAGGTCGCCGCACAGACCGATCGTAAGGTTGTCCAGACGTCCTTTCATGGAGCGTATGGTGAGCAGGTCTGTCAGGGTCTGGGTGGGGTGCTGGTGGCCGCCGTCTCCAGCGTTGATGACGGGGATCTGGGACGCCATGGAAGCGACCAGGGCGGCGCCTTCTTTGGGATGGCGGATGGCGGCGATATGGGCATAACAGGATACAACGCGGATAGTGTCGGCCACACTCTCCCCTTTTGTCGCAGAACTGGATCCCTGTTCTGAAAAGCCGAGTACTTTCCCGCCCAGGTTCATCATGGCAGCTTCAAAACTCAGCCGTGTCCGGGTACTGGGTTCGTAGAACAGAGAAGCAAGGCGTTTGCCCTCACAGGCATGGGCGTATTTTTCCGGATCGCGTTCGATGTCGTTGGCCAGATCCAGAAGTTTATCCAGTTCCTCGACAGACAGATCTAATGGGCTTATGATATGGTTCATGAATTACCTCCTGATGCATGATTGTATGGTCATATTTTAATCATCATATAATAGTCAGCAGTGTTTTTCAAGAATTATCTGAAAGAATTTTCTCGAAAAAAAGTCCGGCCAGGAACCATAAAGGGGCGTAGTCCAGCCGGATCAGCCCTCTGTAATTGAGAGCCGCCTGGCTGTAGTCCCAGGGACATATCTGTAGTCTGGTCAGCAGGGAGCCGGTGGTGAATTCTGTGAGATAGATCCCCACGGTGTAGATACTGCCGCGCCACAGGGTAGGAAAGTCTTTCAGATATCTTGAGACAGGCCCGATGACAGCTGCCAGGCCGTAGATGGGGAACATCCAGATGGAGGAGTGGCCCATCAGGGTAAAGTCATTTTGTCCCAGGCAGTGGATCCCGGTCCAGAAGATCTCCATGCACCAGCCGATACTCCCGCAGAGTAAGAATTTATTTTTCATATGTTTATAGACTCCGTTTTCTAATAGCTGTTTCCCATATGAGAGAAAAAAATACATTTATTTAGAGAGTGGATGATCTTTCAAACACACTCTAGTACTCCATCCAGTCAGAAATTGTAGTTTGACTTTGACTGGTCTGCACCAGTGCTAGGCAAAATTTTGACGGCGATGCGGTGGCATCGGTTAGAAATTTTAACAACGCAATGGTGCGGAGCAGACGGAGTCAAACTATGATTTCTGGCCGGATGGAGTACTAGGAAAGGTATCCGCTTATTGTATTTCTTTAAGTTAATGTGTATAATCAAAGGCAGGGGATGGTCAGGATGGAGGGTGGTGTTTTATGTGTGTGTTGCAGGAAAAGGCTGTCCAGATGATATGTATGTTGTCAGACGCCGCAAGAACGGAGATCAGAAAGTATCTGCCTGAGGATCTTGATCCTGATGGGGATCACAGAGAGCGCGGGTACAACGTTATGGTGAAAGTATAGGATGAGAGGTGCTACGAAAGATATGGATTATGCAGAATGCAGGAGATATATAGACGATATACAGCGTTTTGGCCGGGTCCTGGGGCTGGAGGGGATGAGAGAACTCCTGAGACGTCTGGGCGATCCCCAGGGTGATCTGTGTTATGTACACGTGGCCGGGACCAATGGGAAAGGATCTGTGCTGGCTTATGTGGCTCATGTGCTGAGAGAGGCCGGATACCGGACGGGGCGGTATACATCCCCGGCGATCTTCAGATACCGTGAGATCATGGACGTGGACGGGACGATCGTGAGCGAGGAAGAGTTTGCCTCTGTCTTCAGCCGGGTGGCGGAGCAGGCGGATGCTATGGAGCGGGAGGGTCTGGCCCATCCCACGCCTTTTGAGATGGAGACGGCGGCGGCTTTTTTATTTTTTAAGGAAAAGGGCTGTGAGATCGTGGCTCTGGAGACAGGCATGGGCGGAGAGACAGACGCCACAAACCTGGTCACGGATACGAAGGTGGCGGTACTCACATCGATCAGTCTGGATCACATGGATGTGCTGGGTACTTCCATCGGGGAGATCGCCCAGTGCAAAGCTGGGATCATCAAGCCGGGATGCCGGGTGGTCACCACCGTACAGGAGCCGGAGGCGGCCCAGGCCATCGCCCAGGTCTGTGCTGAGAAAAGTGTTCCATGTATGTTGGCGGATCACAGGGAGGCCCGGGTCGTCAGCCAGGATCTTCACGGACAGAGATTCTCTTATGAGGGAGAGATGTATTCCACCAGATTGTCAGGCGGCTGTCAGGTGGAGAACGCAGTGGTCGCTATAAAAGTGTTGGAAGGACTGGCCGATCAGGGATTTAAGATCTCCAGGCAACACATACGGGAAGGACTGGCTAAGACTGCCTGGCCGGGAAGGTTCACACTGATCCGGGAGGAGCCTGTGGTGATCCTGGACGGCGCCCATAACCCCAAGGCGGCCGCGCAGCTGGCTGACTCGGTGAAAAAATGTTTTGCGGGAAAGAGGATCATCTATGTGATGGGCATGTTCAAGGATAAAGACTATGTGCAGGTGGCTCAGATCACGGTCCCCTTGGCTGAGGAGGTCATCACAGTGGAGACGCCGGGTGATCCCAGGGCGCTCCCGGCAGGGGAACTGGCTGAGATAGTGGGCAGGTCCTGTCCACGGGTATCGGTGGCGGCATCTCTTAAGGAAGCGGCGTCTTTGTCTCTGGAAAAAGCGGGAGCCGACGGGGTGGTCGTGGTATTCGGTTCTTTGTCTTTTCTGGGGGAGATCAGTGGATTTTATACGGATGGAGGGGAACAGGACAATGGCAGATCTTCTGGGATTGCGTGACAAGATAGATGAGATAGATAGAGAGATCGTCCGGCTTTTTGAGGAGCGGATGGAAGTGAGCCGGAAGGTGGCGGATTTTAAGATCCGGACAGGAAAAGCTGTGTTTGATAAGGAGCGGGAGGCAGAGAAGCTGAAAAAGATCAAGGAGCTGGCCCATACCCCGTTCAATGCTACAGGGGCGGAAGAACTGTTCCAGCAGGTCATGTCCATGAGCCGGAAGCTCCAATATCAGCTCCTGACAGAACATGGCATAGAGGAGGAGCGGTCGTATACGATGGTGGATCGGCTGCCCAGGGAACAGGTGCGCGTGGTGTTCCAGGGGGTGGAAGGGGCTTACAGTTATGCCGCCATGCATGGATTTTTCGGCGGGGATATCGAGAGCTTCCATGTGCAGACCTGGAAAGATGCGATGGATGCCATTGTCAGCGGACGGGCTGACTATGGGGTGCTGCCCATTGAGAACTCCACGGCGGGCATCGTGGCCGAGATCTACGATCTTCTGGTGGACTACGATCTGTATATCGTAGGGGAACAGATCATCCGGTGTGAGCATGCCCTTTTGGGTCTGCCGGAGGCGTCTATAGAGGATATCCAGGTGGTCTATTCCCATCCCCAGGCGCTGATGCAGTGCAAGACGTTCCTGGAAGGGCATCCCCAGTGGGATACCAGGGAGATGGGCAATACGGCTGTGTCCGCCAAGAAAGTGAAAGAGGACGGGGACGTGACGAAGGGAGCCATCGCCAGCAGACAGGCGGCTGGATTTTATGGCCTTCAAGTGCTGCAGGATGCTATCTGCCGTAACCAGTATAATTCTACCCGGTTCATCATCGTGAGCGGGCGGCAGGAATATGCGGCGCATGCGGGGAAGATCAGTATCTGTTTTGAACTGCCCCACAAGAGTGGTACTCTTTACAATATGCTGTCCCATTTTATCTATAATGGATTGAATATGACCAAGATCGAGTCCCGGCCCATACCGGGGAGAAATTGGGAGTATCGTTTCTTCGTGGACTTTGAAGGGAATCTGGAGGACGGTGCGGTGAAAAACGCCCTGCGGGGCATCCGCCAGGAGGCCAGCCAGGTGAGGGTATTTGGAAATTATTAAAGAGGGGATGGAAAAGAGCATTGCAGGAGTGTATTTTATACCGGGATCTTGAACATGGCCAGGTGCTGCGGGATATGCTGTGCCTGTTGGAAGGGCACAGGACGGGCAGCATGGGGCTGGAGGAACAGAAAGGACTATTTTTTGACAGCGTGCACAGGCTGGTGGAGATGGCGGGTTTTTACGGGTTTTATGGAAATCTGTGGCATGATTATCTGACTTTTCTGCTGGTCAACAAAGAAAATGCTTTCAGCATGGCCTGTGAGATCGTCGGCCCGGTGGAAGGCAGTATCAATGAGATCGCCAGGAGCGACTTTGCGGCATTCAAGAGACTGTATGAGTATGATCTGCGGATTTTTGACGATGTATTTGGCTGTCACTATGGAAGAATCGTATCGGATTATCAGAATGTGGCGGAGGGGAGTCGGCGGTTCAACAAGCGTATCCGGGACCGGATCTGCAGTCTGAGCGAAAAGCTGGCGGGTGCGGACAGTGTGGATGCATTTATGGAAGATATGGTGGAGTTCTACCGGGATTTCGGCGTGGGTAGGCTGGGGCTGCACAAGGCTTTCCGTGTGGACCGGGATGGGGATGGGCAGGTGACGATCCAGCCGATCACGAATATCGCCCATGTGCATCTGGATGACTTAGTGGGATATGAGATCGCCAAGAAGAAGCTGATCGATAATACGGAGGCTTTTGTGGAGGGGCGCAAGGCCAATAACTGTCTCCTGTTCGGCGATGCGGGTACGGGAAAGTCTTCCAGCATCAAAGCGATCTTGAACCAGTATTATGAGAAGGGGCTGCGGATCATCGAGGTCTATAAACACCAGTTCCAGGATCTGAACGAGGTGATCGCCCAGATCAAGAACAGGAATTATAGATTTATCATCTACATGGATGACCTCTCCTTTGAGGAATTTGAGATCGAGTATAAGTATCTGAAAGCGATCATCGAGGGCGGACTGGAGAAAAAGCCCCAGAATGTGCTGATCTATGCCACGTCCAACCGCCGCCATCTGATCCGGGAGAGTTTTGGTGACAAGGAAGGCCGCCGGGAGGATCTGCACGCTTCGGATACGGTACAGGAAAAGCTGTCCCTGGTCTATCGATTTGGGGTGACGATCTTCTTCTGTGCGCCGGACAAGAAGGAGTTCCAGAACATCGTCACGGTATTGGCAAAGAGGCATCACCTGGATATCCCCGAGGAGGAGCTTTTGCTGGAGGCGAACAAGTGGGAGCTGAGCCATGGGGGTCTGACCGGGCGTACGGCCCAGCAGTTTATCGACTATCTGCTGGGACAGAAAAAGTAAGGAGAAAGGGGGAAATATATGTCGATCACCACTTTTGCAGCGATTGATGTGGGTTCTTATGAAGTGGGGATGAAGATCTTCGAGCTGTCTAAGAAATACAGGTTAAAAGAGATCGATACGATCAGGTATCGTCTGGAGCTGGGGAAGGACGTCTACGAGAGCGGACGGTTCAGTTCTGGGATGCTGGATGAACTCTGTACCATCATGAGAAATTATAAAGAGATCATGGATGGATATCGGGTGGATGCATACCGGGCCTGCGGCACCAGTCCGTTCAGGGAGGCGAAGAATGCCCATATCGCCATCGGCCGGGTGGAACAGAATACGGGTATACGGATCTTGGTCCTGAGTAATTCAGAACAGCGTTTCCTGAGTTATAAATCCATCGCCGCCATGGAGAATGATTTTCAGAAGATGATCCGCAAGAGTACAGCGATCGTGGATGTGGGCGGGGGGAGTATGCAGGTGTCCCTGTTTGACAAAGATGCGTTGGTCACCACGCAGAATATCCGATTGGGGAATCTGCGCATCCGGGAGCGGCTGCAGTCTCTGGAGAAAGAGACGATCCATTATGAGCAGCTGGTGGAAGAATTTATCCACAATGAACTCCTGACGTTCCAGAAGTTGTATCTGGCTGACCGGGAAGTGAAGCATGTGATCTTCCTGGGGGATTTTTTCACAGATACGATCTTCCACGGGGAGTCCCAGGAGAAGACGATCACCCGGGAGGAATTTAACCGTCTGTACCAGAAGATCATCAGCCGTTCGCCTGACGATCTGGCCACGCATATGGGAGTCCCGGCGGAACACGCGTCCCTGATCGTGCCGACGGCTGTTATCTATAAGAATTTTGTGGATATCTTCCAGACGGAGGCCATGTGGGTACCCGGCACGCTCTTAGCGGACGGGATCGCCTATGACTATGGGGAGGACCATGGTTTTATACACAGCAAACATAATTTTGAAAATGATATCGTTGTGGCGGCGGAGAATATCGCCTCCAGGTATCTGGCCAGCCGTCGGCACACCCAGGCGGTGGCGAAGATCGCGCTGAAGATCTTCGACAGTCTGAAGAAAGTCCACGGCCTGGGGAGCCGGGAGCGTCTGCTGCTCCGTATCGCCGCGATCCTCCATGAGTGCGGCAAATACATCAGTATGTGTGACATCGCGGATAATTCTTTTCATATCATCATGTCCACGGAGATCATCGGCCTTTCCCATGCGGAACGGCAGATCATCGCCAGTGTGGTGCGTTACAACACCCAGGATTTTGGGTATTTTGATGAGATCAGCCGGGATATCGGCGTTGACCGTGAGAGTTATCTGATCATCGCGAAATTAACGGCCATCCATCGGGTGGCGAATGCCCTTGACCGGAGCCACTACCAGAAGATACGGGATCTGCGGCCGTTTTTGAAGGACGGTCAGCTGGTACTCACTCTGGATTCAGAGAGGGACTATGGGTTGGAAAAAGGGCTTTTGAAAGATAAGGCGGATTTCTTCGAGGAGATCTTCGGTATCCGTATCCGTCTGCGCAGGAAGAAACAGGTATAGGAGAATGGAGTATGGAAGAAAAGGATTATAGGAACCCAGAATATTATGTCAATCGGGAATTGAGCTGGCTCTTGTTCAACAGGCGGGTGTTGAGCGAGGCGCGTGACAAGGCGATCCCTCTTTTTGAACGGCTGAAATTCCTCAGCATCACTTCTTCTAATCTGGATGAGTTCTTTATGGTGCGGGTAGCTTCCCTGAAAGACCAGGTACACGCCCAGTATACGAAGACGGATATCGCCGGATTGACGCCCAAAGAGCAGTTGAAGCGGATCAGCGAAGATACACACGATCTGGTGCAGCTGCAATACAGCACCTACAACCGTTCTGTCTATCCGGCTCTGAAAAAGAGAGCGGGGCTGTCCCTGATCGCCCAGCACGAGGAACTGACGAAGTCACAGAAGAAGTATGTGGATGAGTATTTCGAGGAGAACATCTACCCGGTGGTCACGCCCATGGCTATGGATTCCTCCCGGCCGTTCCCGCTGATCCGGAACAAGTCCCTGAACATCGGCGCTCTGATCTCCAAAAAAGACCGGAAAAAAGGTAAGGAAGTCCTGGAGTTCGCCACTGTGCAGGTGCCTTCTGTCCTCCCGCGGCTGATCCGCCTGCCGGATGAGAAGGATGGGGAGAAGGCGGTGATCTTGCTGGAGGAGGTCATAGAGCGCAACATCGGGAAATTGTTCCTGAGTTACGATGTAGTATGCGCCCATCCCTATAGGATCATGCGCAACGCGGATCTGAGCATTGATGAAGACGAGGCAGAAGACCTGTTAAAAGAGATCCAGAAACAGTTGAAGAAACGCCAATGGGGGGAAGTCATCCGTCTGGAAGTGGAGGATAAGATCGATAAGAGGCTCCTGAAGATCTTAAAGACAGAGTTCAACAGCAAAGAAGAAGATATCTTTTATATCCAGGGTCCTCTGGATCTGACTTTCCTGATGAAACTGTATGGGATGGATGGATTTGATGCATTTAAGACGCCTTCCCACCAGCCTGCTCCTGTGCAGGAATTTATAGACAGAGACAACGTGTTCGAAGTGATCCAGAAGCAGGATGTGTTCCTCCATCATCCGTACATGAGTTTTGATCCGGTGGTGGAGTTTGTACGCCAGGCTGCAAAAGACCCGGATGTGCTGGCGATCAAGCAGACGCTCTACCGTGTCAGCGGAAATTCCCCGATCATCGCGGCGCTGGCCAAAGCAGCTGAGAACGGGAAACAGGTATCGGTGCTGGTGGAACTGAAAGCCCGGTTTGACGAGGAGAATAACATCGTCTGGGCAAAGATGCTGGAGAAAGCGGGCTGCCATGTGATCTACGGACTGGTGGGCTTAAAGACGCACAGCAAGATCACGCTGGTGGTGCGCAGGGAGGAAGCGGGTATCCGCAGGTATGTCCATCTCGGGACGGGGAATTATAATGACAGCACGGCCAGGCTGTATACAGACTGCGGGATCTTTACCTGTGACGCCCGTTTTGGGGAAGACGCCACGGCAGTGTTCAATATGCTGTCCGGTTATTCAGAACCGAAGTTCTGGCATAAACTGATCATGGCCCCGCTCTGGATGAAGAAACGTTTCCTGAATATGATCCAGGTGGAGAAGAGACATGCGGAAAATGGGAACAGAGCCCATATCATCGCTAAGATCAATTCCTTGTGCGACCCGGATATCATAGAAGCATTGTATCAGGCGTCAGCAGCCGGGGTGACGATCGACCTCTTGGTGAGGGGGATCTGCTGTCTGCGGGTAGGGATCTTGGGGGTCAGTGAAAATATCCATGTGCGTTCTATCGTGGGGGATTTCCTGGAACACAGCCGTATCTTTTATTTCTATAACAACGGTGCGGAAGATGTGTTCATGGGGAGCGCGGACTGGATGACCAGGAATCTGGACCGGCGCGTGGAGATCGTGTTCCCGGTGGAAGATGCAGATATCAAAAAAGAGATCCTCCATATACTGGATATCGAGTTCCAGGATAACACAAAAGCCCATATCCTGCAGAAAGACGGCCAGTATGAGAAGCAGGATAAGCGGGGAAAGGCATTGATAAATTCCCAGATGATCTTCAGCCAGGAGGCGCAGGAGAGGGCAAAGAGGCGGCCGGGGCATCAGCAGAATACACGGGTGTTCGTGCCGGCGGAACCGGTGGAGGATGAGTAAAAGATATGGATAAGGGAAAGCCGTCTGGATATACAGGCTGCTTTCATCTGATGTTAAGGATCTCTGAGAGGATCAGCTGGTCATGACAAGGACATTCCTAAAAAAATGTGGTATAATGGACATATAAGCTGTGTAAGGGAAAATAAAAAGTGAAAGGGATGAGGTATATGGAGGATTTGAGGATCTGTTTTAAAAAGGCAAGGATCTTTCTGTTTTTGGCCATATTAGCGGGGAGTCTTATAAGTATTGGGGACAGCCGCGTTGTGAGCGCAGCGACGAAGACAGTCACGGCTAAGAAAGTGAACAAGGGAACAAAAGTCATTTTAGGAAATTATGTGTATAAGGTCACTTTGGTGTCTAAGAAAAAGAGTACGGTATCTGTTGTGGGTCTGACTGCGCATGCCAAGAAGAGACTTACGAAAGTCATGATACCAAAGAGTATAAAGATCAAGTCAAAGAGTGGGAAGAATAAAGGTACATATCCCTATAAGGTAACGGCTATAGCAAAAAATGCATTCAAAGGCAATAAGAGGATCGTCAGAGTTACAGTTGGAGAGAATGTCACGTCCATTGGAAAAAATGCATTTTTCGCATGTACGGATCTTAAAAAGGTCATGATGGGAAAGGCCGTACAGACGATCGGAGAGGCAGCGTTTGCAGGGGATAAGAGATTGACAGAGGTCGTGATACCAAAGGCTCCTAAGCTTGAAAGGATTGGAAAAAGAGCTTTTAAAGGCTGCGTAAAACTCAGGAAGATCGATCTTTCCAATGCAAAAAAGCTTAAAAAAATAGATGAAAGCGCGTTTGAAGATACTGCGGTCAAAGATACTGTGACTAAAGATCCTGGTGATGACAAAGATGAGCCAGAGGATACCACAGGAAAGACTGAGGAAACGACAGAGGTGGAGAAATATTCCTATGAGGTGATCCCGCTCATGCCGCCATTTAATTCCTATTTCTATATCAAGACAGATAATCCGGATCCCGACTCATTCCAATTTGTGGATGAGGGGACAAAATATGCGGATGAGGGCGATGTGGGGAGTATAACGCCGACGGATACTGTTTTTTCGGATGTAAGATACGAGGATAGTAAGACAAGGAGGGTGAATGGCGGATACATCGCAACAGGATCTGGAACAGATGGGGGAGGATTAAGGCTCCAGCGGAGAAAAGTGACAGGAACATATCCGGTATATGATATGACAACAGGTGAGACCACCATAGAAAAAGAATATAGATATGAGGATACGACGGTCACGGTCCAGATCGCTGGACTCCAGGATGTTGTTGACTATCTGATCTCAACGTACGGAGACAGCAGCAAGTCATATCTTGACGATCTGTCGGGGATCGAGAGTGGCTTTAGCAGCGAATGTCTCTACAGTGGTGTATATGTGTTGGGTGAGCAGAAAAAGAGTACGACAGCACCGTACTACGGACTCTCAACTTCACCACATGTGGACCAGACTTTCTATATCCAAGATCCATATTACAGGACTGACAGCAGATCGATGCTCGTATCAGCGCTGTATCCCATGAAATATGACTCTATCGGTTTTCCCTCGGTCATGATGTCAGTCGCTAAGAGACTTGACAGTACAGTGACCGTTGAGTGGTCTTCTTGGGCACATTATCTTATAGATGTGACTTATAACGGTGAGACCAGGACCTATGGCGGTGCAGGGACAGGTGGCGGGCAGGGGATCAACGCTGATCAGATCAAATATTGGTATTCGTTTGACGGTTCCGCAACAGATGCCTATATGAGATGTGACCGAATGGATGTCTCAGCCATGATCCAGGAATATGGCGCGATGGAAGTCCCGGAAGAGCCTACGGACCAGCCGAAGCTCACATGGGAGTCCGTCCGGCAAACGGTTGGTAAAGAGGGGAGCTATGTGAAGCTCACTCTACTCAACTCGATATTTGGAGGGAGTGCAGATGGCTATACATTTATGTATGATGATGGCAGTACCAGTGAGGGTACACAGGGGTGGGGCGCGATCGGATATTTTTCAAACGCATGGTATGACGGAAGATATTTTAACAAATGGGAATATCATTATCCGGGTGCCAGATTCGAGGATACGGTCGAGACGGAGTCACCATCTATCATCATGAAAGATGTGAGCATCAAGCTCCCTGATGACGGAAAGACATACTATCATGACTACAATACCATGGACAGTGTGAGCCGATATGATATGGAGACAGGTGTGTGGAGTGGTTTTATGGAGTATCGTTATTACGCAGAAAGTCAGACATGGAAGGCAGAGATCCTCGATCGTATAAAGTATAGGGAAGGCAATGAGTATAAACGTATCGAGGATCAAAACTTTATTGATGCCTGTACGATCACCATGGATGAAGCGCTTGCGATGCATCTGGATGCCAATACCGATAAGGGACCGGAGGATTATTACATCTATGATCAAGTGACCAGTCCGGGAACTTATCACAGTGCGGGGGATTGAGAGATATCCCGAGTTAAATGGAATGAATCTAATAAAAGGAGTCTAAGATCAAGATAGATCTTAGACTCCCTTTATCTCATAAAAAGAGAAAAAATGGGTGTCGATGATCATCTTAAAGGCCCTGTCATCCGTTATTGTGATCGGTCTCGGTCCTGGTCGTCAGATATTTCTGCGTGGCGAACAGGGCGGCGATCGCGGCTACACCGATCAGAGTCTGCCAGGTGTTGAGGTGTTCCACGACCATCTGGCGGGCGGTGGCGAACATCAATACTTCCAGTAATGTCTCCGGAGTGTGTTTGCACAGCATCTTGACGAATTCTGCGCCCACGACCAGTGTGAGGGCATCCCCCAGAAAACCTGTGAAAGCATCCCTGTCCATATTGGGGAGAGATGTATGGAACAGGTTTTCTAAAAGCGGGATGATGGAGGCGGCGATGACCAGTAAGATGATCACAGAGAATAGGATCTCCAGACATCGGGCAACCTGAAATATGATATCATTGATCTTGTTTTTGATGGAGTCATTATCCATAAGCGTGATCCTTTACTTTTTTTAGAGTGTGTTTGAAAGCCTTCTGGATCCTGTAGATAATGTAGTGACCAGCTGACTTCTGCAACGATCGTACCGCTACATTAGTATGACACAGTATGACTGGACGATAAGATTTCTTATCGATCATAACAGATAAGGGGTTGACAATCAACTAAAAATTGTATAAAATAACACCATACACCCCAGAGGGGGTGGGGGTATCATGAGACGAAGGGAGGGTCGTGCATGCAGGCAGACAAGGGTCAGGTGACCCGCTTGATCAAGACAGCCAGGGGACAGTTGGATGGAGTCCTCAAAATGATCGAGGAAGACCAGTATTGTATGGATATCGCCAATCAATTGATGGCCAGCAGCGCGGTGATCAAAAAAGCATTGAAAGAGGTCCTGCGCGCCCATATGGCGGGATGTGTCGCCCAGGCTTTTGAAGAGGGCGGCGAGAAAGCGAAACAGGAGAAGATCGACGAATTGATGCAAGTGATCGAAAGGATGACGAAATAGTGGTAACTGAGACGTATGTGATCAAAGGTATGACCTGTGCCTCCTGCAGCAGTGCAGTGGAACGGGTGACCAGGAAGATGGAGGGTGTTTCGGAGAGTAATGTGAATCTGGCTACAAACCGGATGACGATCACATATGAAGAGAAGTCCGTCACACCCCAGGATATCATGGACCGGGTGGAGCGGGCCGGATTTGAGGCCAGCCCGGAAGAAGAGAAAGGGAAGGACCAGGCTCTCGAAGAAGAGCAGGAGGTGCTGGAAGGGCACAAGAAGACGAAACGCAGACTGATCGGTGCGATCTGTCTGGCTATCCCCCTTTTGTATGTGTCCATGGGGCATATGGTGCCATTTCCCATGCCTCTGCCGTCTATCATCGATATGCACCAGAATCCATTTAATTTTGCACTGGTGCAGTTGGTCCTGACGGTGTGTATCCTTATCTGCGGGCGAAAATTTTATATCGTGGGTTTCAAAACGCTGTTCAGGGGCCATCCCAATATGGACTCTCTGGTAGCGATCGGGACAGGGAGCGCGTTTGTCTACAGTCTGGTGATGACGGTGCTGATCCCGTCCGATCCGTCGGCCGTCCACAACCTGTATTATGAATCTTCCGCAGTTGTGGTGACCCTTGTGATGTTGGGAAAATATATGGAGAGCAAGAGCAAGGGCAAGACCTCCGAGGCCATCAAGAAGATGATGGAACTTGCCCCGGACACGGCAGTGCGCCTGGTGGATGGAAAAGAAGAGCAGGTGCAGTTAGACCAGGTAGCTGTGGGGGATATCCTGCTGATCCGGCCGGGGAGCCGGGTGCCTCTTGATGGAAAAGTGGTGAGCGGGAACAGCAGTGTGGATGAGTCCATGCTCACAGGGGAGAGCATCCCTGTGGAGAAAGACCTGGACGATCAGGTGATCGGAGGGAGTCTGAACTATAACGGTTCCCTGCAGGTAGAAGTGACCCATACAGGGAGTGATACCACTCTTTCTAAGATCATCAAACTGATGGAGGATGCACAGGGGCGCAAAGCGCCCATATCAAAACTGGCAGACCAGGTGGCGGGATATTTCGTGCCCACTGTGCTGGCGATCGCGGTGCTGGCCGCTGTCATATGGACCCTGACAGGACAGGAGCTTGCTTTCGTACTTACAGTATTCGTCTCTGTATTGGTGATCGCCTGCCCCTGCGCCCTGGGTCTGGCAACGCCTACGGCGATCATGGTGGGCACAGGACTGGGCGCGACCCATGGTATCCTGATAAAGAGCGGGGAAGCATTGGAGATCGCCCATAAAGTGGATACAGTCGTCCTGGATAAGACGGGGACCGTCACATTAGGGCAGCCCCGTGTAGTCAGGATCGTGAGCAGGGATCTGCCGAAAGAACAGCTGCTCACCATCGCGGCGGCCTGTGAAGTGCCCTCGGAGCATCCCCTGGGCCAGGCGATCGTACGGGAGGCCGCAGAACAGGGACTGAAACTGGAAGAGACAGAAAACTTCCAGAGTGTGACCGGCCAGGGCATCCGTGCGGGGTATCAGGGGCAGACTGTCCTTGTGGGGAATGTCCGGATGATGGATGCCGCAGGGGTGGATATCTCAAGCCTGGAGGCAGAGTCGGAGAGTGCCGCTTCAAAAGGCCAGACACCTATGTATGTGGTGATAGACCAGGTCTTGGCAGGCTTTATCAGTGTGGCGGACACGGTAAAAGAAAACAGCGCAGAGGCCATCAGCCAGATCAAACGGCTGGGGATCCAAGTATATATGCTGACCGGAGACCATCAGAAAACAGCCGACCATATCGGTTCTTTAGTCCATGTGGACCATGTGGTGGCACAGGTCATGCCGGGGGATAAGGCAGCAGTGGTACAGAAACTGCAGGAAGAAGGCAAAAAGGTCATGATGGTAGGGGACGGCATCAACGATGCACCGGCCCTGGCGCAGGCCGATGTGGGTGTGGCTATAGGCAGCGGGAGCGATATCGCCATAGAATCCGGGGATATCGTGCTGATGCGGTCGGATCTGATGGATGTGTACCGGGCTATCCGCCTGAGCAAAGGGACGATCCGCAACATCAAGCAGAACCTTTTCTGGGCGTTTATCTTCAACAGCCTGGGCATACCTGTGGCAGCCGGGGTACTCCATGCTTTTGGCGGCCCCCTGCTCAATCCCATCTTTGCTGGGCTGGCCATGTCTTTCAGCTCTGTATTTGTGGTCAGCAATGCTCTGCGGCTGAAGACATTGAAGCTGTAAAAAAAATTTGATCGAAGATCTAGGAGGAAAAAGATGACAGTATTAAAAGCAGAAGACATGCACTGTGAAAAATGTGTGGAGAGGATCTCAAAGGCTATGGACAAAGCCGAACTGGATTACAAGGTTTCCCTGGAAGACAAGACAGTGTCCATCGACGGATGTGAAAAATGCGTGGCAAAAGCAAGGGAGATCATGGATGATCTGGGATTTGACACAGAGATCGTGTCATAAAGGAAGAGTATAGGGTCTCAGAGTACCAATGGCCGCTGGATGGGAAGCTCATATCCTGTCCAGCGGTATTTTTTTGTTTATTTTATGTCCATATCTGTGTTTGATCAAACAAAAGTGATTGTTGATCCAATTTGGTATGTTTTGCTTTACATTGTCTCTCTGGTAGGGTATGATCAGATCATAGCTTGTGGATATACATTTGGAAATGGAGGAGGATGCATGATGGAAAACGAAAAACTCGATCGGATATTTGGAGGGCATAGCTGAGTTAAAAGAGGGCCAGGGGAGATCAGAAAAAAGACAGGAGAGACTGGAAGAGAGGCAGGAGAGATCAGATAAAAGTAGATCATCTCATTGAAGACGTTAAGATAATAATAAAAGAGATCAAAAAAATGATTTGACATTTTGGGCATAGTGTGTTATGATACATTTCGTATAATTCCAGAGAACATATGAAGTGCTTCTGCTGTATGTGGCGGCAGATGGAGAGGGAATTAGGTGAGAATCCTAAGCGATCCGGTCACTGTATTTGGGGAGTCCCGTTTTAAAGACCATTGTATGTCAAGACATATGAGAAGGGAAAACGGGATTGGGATCCATGAGCCAGGAAACCTGCTTTATATGAAAGGTGAAGCTTCCGTGCAAAGTATACATCTATACATTTTTAGAAAAATGTAGTGATCGCCCGGGTTTCTCCGAAAGGAAGACAACGGGTATTTTTATTTAAATGGAATAAACCTGTACGTGTGGATTATGCATGATTAAACGGCAGGCGATGAGTTACCCCGGTGAATTATGGTCTTCTCCGCTCACTTTATAGACCATAGTAACCTCCTATACCGGGGTGTCTTATCACCAAAAGGAGTAGGATATGTTTGAAAAAGATCCATGGAGGGACAAAGAGTATTCTTTTTTTTCCCATACGAAATGTGAATATTTTCCATGCCATAAGACGGAGCATCCAGAGGATTTTAATTGTCTGTTCTGTTACTGTCCTTTGTATGCGCTGAAAGATAAGTGTGGAGGTGATCATCGCTATACGGAGTCGGGGGTCAAAGATTGCAGTCAATGTACTCTGCCGCATAGACGGGAGAATTTTGGATATATAATAGAGAGATTTAAAGAGATCCAGGAGATCACCAGATTATGACAGCGAGAGCATCTTTATCTTGAAGGTGCTTTTTTTGCGCCTTTTTTCGTCAAAAAAGGAAATTGGCATTTGATATGGACTTGTGTTATACTGTGTACAGAGAGATAGGATAGGGGGTATATATGGATAAACGCTGGTTACTATTGGCGATCATTTTCTTACTCAGCGGCTGCGCGTCGGAAGACCCGGTAAAGCCAGAAATACAAAAAGAAGAAAGAGAAGAGATACCAGATCCTACAGTCGAGGTGGAGGGGGTCTGGGCTTTTGCCGGAGTGGGCGCGGATATCGAGGTACCAGTGGGGGCAGAGAATGCCAGATATTTTATCATCTCGGATAAGATCGCCGAGATACAGTTTACCCGGAATGGAGTCCCATACAGTTACCGGGCATCGCAGCTTGAGGATGACCTTACCGGTATACAGAGCCAGGTGCAGGAGGTAGAAGGTCTGCAGGCAGTGATAGGGGATCATGTGATTCCTATACAGGAAGCGGACGGCAGATTGATAGCTGTGTGGAGATGGGGCCAGATCAGTTACAGTCTGTCTGCACAAGAGCAGGTGGATGGAGGGATCATGCGGACATTGGTTGAAGAATTGGGCAGAGAGACGATGCCTTCCCAGGTGTGATCTAAAAAAATCCTTGACGTGGTGCGAGATATATGGTAAAGTATCCTGGTACGAAAACGAAGCAGAGCATCCACTCTCACCTTAGCGCAGGGGCGACTAATGGTTTATAGATTATTGACCGGAATTTTCTGTTATTCTGTATATTTTTTTTCAGTGTGCAGATATAGAGTCAGGATATAAGTGTGGATAGTGCTGCTGTCTACACTTTTTTATGGTTTTAATCTAGGTATGGAGGTGCACTACAATTAGCAATTTAATGATCAATGAACAAATCAGAGACAAAGAGGTACGTTTGATTGGTTCGAAAGGGGAGCAGCTGGGTATCATGTCTGCGAAAGAGGCGATGTTCAAAGCGCAGGATGCAGGATTGGATCTGGTGAAGATAGCTCCGATGGCAAAACCGCCCGTATGTAAGATCATCGATTACGGGAAGTATAAATATGAGATGGCCAGGAAGGAAAAAGAGGCCAGGAAGAAACAGAAGACCATTGATGTCAAAGAAGTGCGTCTTTCACCGAATATTGAAGCGAACGACATTAAGACCAAGGCGACAGCGGCTAGGAAATTTATCACCAAAGGCGATAAGGTCAAGGTGACACTGCGTTTCAGGGGCCGTGAGATCGCGCATATGCATGCCAGCAAACATGTTCTGGAAGACTTTGCAGAGCTTTTGTCGGATATCGCAGTTGTGGAGAAAGGTCTTAAAGTGGAAGGCAGGAGCATGACTATGTTTTTAGCTGAAAAACGTTAAAAAGGTACGCAAAAATGTGGGATAGTCGCAGATAAACTTCGGTATGATCAAGGAGGAATTCAAAAAATGCCAAAAATGAAAACGTGTAAGTCTGCCGCAAAGCGGTTCAAGAAGACAGGGACCGGAAAATTAGTTAGAAATAAAGCTTATAAGAGCCATATCTTGACCAAAAAATCCCCGAAAAGGAAGAGAAATCTGAGAAAATCAACGGTTACAGATGCTACAAACGCAAAAGTGATGAAGAGAGCATTGCCGTATTTATAGAACAGGAGGGATCATGAGATGGCAAGGATCAAAGGTGGATTAAACGCAAAAAAAAGACATAAAAGAGTTTTGAAACTGGCAAAAGGCTATAGGGGCGCGCGTTCCAAACAGTACAGGATCGCAAAACAGTCTGTGATGAGGGCGCTGGCCAGTTCTTATGCAGGAAGGAAGCAGAGAAAGCGTCAGTTCAGGCAGTTGTGGATCGCACGTATCAATGCGGCTGCCAGACTGAATGGTCTTTCTTACAGCAAGTTTATGTATGGATTAAAGCTTGCAGATATCAATATCAACAGGAAGATGCTCGCAGAGATGGCTGTAAATGATGCTGAAGGGTTTACGGCTCTGGCAGAGGCGGCAAAGGCGAAGATCGCGTAAGATATAGAGTTGAAAAACCCCGTGGGGATGCCCCGGGGTTTCTTTGTATCCTCTGATCGTCAATCTAACAGCAGGCGGTCGACTGTGACAAAATCGTATCCCTTTTTATCCAGGATGTCTACGATCTGGAGTGCTGCTTTTACAGAACTTGCATAGGGATCATGCAGGAGGATGATATCGCCTTCAGTCACAGAGGTGACCACTTTCTGCACGACTTTGTCTGTATTATCGGTATTCCAATCTAGTGGGTCCACATCCCAAAAAACAGGGAGCATGGTGACCGTACAGTCCAGGCCTTCCCGCCATTCGCCGAATGGCGGGCGGACATAAGTGGGGTATTGGCCTGTGATCTCATAAATGATATTAGAAGTTTTTGTGATTTGGTTGCAGGCTTCGGATTCTGATAATTTGTTTAACTGGACGTGGTCAAACGTGTGGTTACCGATCAGGTGTCCGTCTTCGTACATGCGTTCTACAATGGATTCATTGCCGGGGATATTCTTTCCCATGAGAAAAAAACTGGCTTTGATCCCTCGTTTTTTCAGGCCATCCAAGAGTTGTGGTGTATAGATCGGATGGGGGCCGTCATCAAAAGTAAGGGCGAGGACTGGATGTTCTTTGTTTTTTTTTGATCTGGTATCTGTGGAAGCTGTGGGATCGATGATCTTTCTGCTCCAGGAGAGACTCAGTAGCAGTAGAAAGATGCCTGTACAGGCATAGAGCAGATATCTGAGTTTTTTAGCCATAGGACAACACTCCATACGAATGGTGTTATTGCCATTATATGCCTGTATGAAGAAGGGTATTCGGTCTGTTTCGCAGGAGCAAGGAAAAAATAGTCTGAAAAATAAAATTTTTTTACGCAGTGGGTTGTAATTTGAACGATTTTTTTGTATAATACATATAACTATTCAGGAATTCATCCTTCATAGTCACAAGTAATGCATATGTATGGAGATACAGCATCGCGTTCTGATGTGCCAGGATCTTGAGGTGTGACCTTAAGACCCTGGCATGGTGACTATTGAGTCAGTATCATCCCTTAATCGCGGGGATGACTATTTATGTATACATCCCTTATTTTATTTGAGTTTAGATTTAGATAGACTTGTGTCGTTGAGATATCCGAATGTCCCAGCATTTCCTGTACGCTCTTGATGTCTGCTCCGTTTTGGATCAGGTGTGCGGCAAAGGAATGGCGGAGTGTATGTGGGGTGATATCACCTGTGATCCCGGCTGTTTTTGCGTATCCTTTCAGCATTTTCCAGAATCCCTGACGGCTCATGGCATATCCGGAACAGTTGGTGAACAGGCTCGTGGTCCCGGTCTTTTTTGCCAGATGATCCCGGGCATTTTCCAGATATTGCTCCAATGCCTGTCTCGAGGCATGGTTTATGGGGATGACCCGTTCTTTTCCGTTTTCCTGACAAGTGATGTAACCCAGGGACAGATTGATATCTTCCAGTTGGAGATGGATCAGCTCACTGACCCGCATTCCTGTGGCATAGAGGAGTTCCAGCATCGCTTTGTCCCGCATCCCTTTCGGAGTTTCTGTATCGGGTTGTTTTAACAGCTTGTCCACTTCTTTGATGGACAGGATCTCTGGGACTTTTTTTTCTACCCGGGGAGGCTTCAAGTTCTCAGCAGGGTTGTCTTCCATGAGGTGTTCGCGGAACAGATATTGGTAGAGTGCCCGGACAGAAGCCACGTTCCTGGATATAGTGGAGGAGGCAAAGTTCTTTTTTTCCATGTGGAGTATAAAGGCGTCCAGATTTGTCTGGGTAGCATCTGTAAACTTTCCGATACCATGTGTCTGCAGGAAAGAGGCAAGTTTCCGCAGATCTCTTTGGTAAGAGAGTTCTGTATTTTGAGAAGTCTGTTTATTCATATGTAGATAGGTGATAAAATTTTGTATCGCATTTTCCATTTTATCCGTCTCCCCAAAACTCTTAAACAGTGACAGGATATATTATATACGTTTTCAGAGGTAAAAGCAAACGCTTTTTGTCTTGCATGTCCAGGGGGCAGGTGATATGATAACAGGAAAAAGAGGAGGGGGAGAGCTGTGGATCCGTCTTGGAGGGGAAAACCTTATCATTCCCTGGATGCTATGCTGCGGCAGCGATTTGGGGAAAAGATCTATAAGATCACATTGAATGGCGGGATGACCTGCCCGAACCGGGATGGGACGATAGGGACCGGCGGCTGCATTTTCTGCAGTGCAGGCGGTTCTGGAGATTTTGCGGGAAATGCTGCCCAGCCGATCTCTGTGCAGATGGAGCAGCAGATACAGTCTATCCGGAAAAAAAGGCCTGTCCGCAAGTTCATCGCGTATTTTCAGGCGTATACCAATACATATGCGCCTGTGGAGTATCTGGAAAAGATCTTCGGGGAAGCGCTGCAGCACCCGGATATTGCCGGTCTTTCCATTGGTACGCGTCCAGATTGTCTGCCAAGAGAGACTCTGGACCTTTTGGGGGATCTGAATAAAAACAAGCCTGTTTGGGTAGAACTGGGATTGCAGACGATCCATGAACATACGGCCCGTTATATCCGCAGAGGGTATGGTCTGGGGTGCTTTGAGCAGGCGGTGGAAGGTCTTGACAGCCGGGATCTGGAGATCGTTGTACACATGATCTTAGGGCTGCCGGGAGAATCCAGGGATGATATGCTGGAAACAGTGAGATATCTCAATGGGCAGCCTGTCCAGGGTATCAAACTGCAGCTCCTCCATATCTTAAAAGATACAGATCTTGCAGCAGATTATCTGGCGGGAAGATTCCAGGCGCTCTCTCAGGAAGCATATCTGGATCTTGTGGTCGCTTGTTTAGAGCATCTGTCTCCGGATATCGTGGTCCATCGGATCACAGGGGACGGCCCAAAGGATCTGTTGATCGGACCTCTATGGAGCAGCCGGAAACGGGATGTGCTGAACGCGCTCCATCATAAAATGAAGATCCAAAACACCTGGCAGGGCCGGTGTTTTTTGGAAAAAGGAGATCGATATGCCTAAACCACAAACCTTATATAAATTGATCATATTGTATATGCTGGATAAAGTCAGACATCCGCTGACCAATTCGCAGATATCAAATTTTATATTAGACCATGATTATACCAGTTATTTCCATCTCCAGGAGACGATCACGGATATGGTCGGGACCCAGCTGATCTCTGTGGATATCGTGCGGGATACTTCCTATTATAAGATCACAGAGGAGGGGACGACTACGCTGTCTTATTTCACAAACGAGATCTCTGGTGTCATCAAGGAGGAGATCCATGCGTATCTGGAGGAGCATGGCGTTGAGATGCAGAACCGGACGGCTGTGATGGCGGATTATTATAAGAATACAACAGAAGAATACTGTGTCAGATGTCAGGTAAAAGAGCGCAATGCCAATCTCATTGACCTGACATTATCCGTCCCAACAGAAGAGGCCGCCAGGTCGATCTGTCAGAAATGGGAGGGAAAATGCCAGGAGATCTATGCGTATCTGATGAATGCGCTCCTCTGAGCAGAGAAGATCCATCCGGAGATGACTCTTTGATGGGATCATTCTTTGATGGCTTTCAGATGTGCTTTTATCTGTCTTTCATAGCCCAGGTCGCCTGGTTCATAAAATCGTGCATCCCGGATCTCATCAGGCAGGTATTGCTGGTCCACGTAATGGTGGGGATAGTCATGGGCATATTTGTAATCTATACCCCGGCCTAGTCTCTTCGCGCCCCTGTAATGGGAATCCTGCAGGTGTGCCGGAACAGTCGTGCGTACAGTGCGTACACTTTCCATGGCCAGAGAGATGGCATTTACCGCGGCGTTGCTCTTGGGCGCACAGGCTATGTAAGAGGCTGCCTGAGAGAGGATGATCTGAGATTCGGGCATACCGATCCGTTCTACAGCCTGGGCGGCGGAAACGGCTACAGTGAGAGCCATAGGGTCGGCATTCCCCACATCCTCGGAAGCACATATCATGATCCGGCGGGCGATAAATCTTACGTCTTCTCCTGCATACAGCATTTTTGCCAGATAATAGACGGCTGCGTCCGGGTCGGAGCCGCGCATGCTCTTGATAAAAGCAGAGATGATATCGTAGTGGTTGTCGCCTCCTTTATCGTAGCGGATCACCCTTTTTTGTATGCATTGGGAGGCTGTCTCCAAGTCGATATGGATCTTGCCGTCTGCGCTCCGCTGTGTGGTCAGTATCCCCAGTTCGATCGCGTTGAGGGCGGCCCGTGCGTCGCCGCCTGCCATGTCTGCCAGGAAATCTGCCGCGTCATCTTCCAGGACCGCGTCATGACCACCCATGCCTTTTTCACGGTCGGAGACGGCCCGCATGAGCAGAGTGCGGATGGCTCCTTTATCCAGGGCTTTCAGTTCGAAGATGATGGAGCGTGACAGGAGGGCTCCGTTTACTTCAAAGTAAGGGTTCTCTGTGGTGGCGCCGATCAGGATGACCGTCCCGTCTTCTACAAAAGGAAGGAGGTAATCCTGCTGTCCTTTATTGAAACGGTGTATCTCGTCGATGAACAGGATGGTCTTCCTGCTGTATGCGCCCAGATCCTGCTGCGCCTGCTTGACGACCTGTTCCATGTCTTTTTTTCCTGCTGCGGTGGCGTTGATCTGAGTGAATCCGGCACTGGTGGTGTTGGCGATGACTTTGGCCAGTGTGGTCTTTCCCGTCCCTGGAGGCCCGTAGAAGATGACGGAACTTAATTTGTCTGCCCGGATAGCCCGGTAGAGCAGCTTGTCTTTTCCGATGATATGCTCTTGCCCTACGACTTCTTCCAGGGATGTAGGGCGCAGGCGGGAGGCGAGGGGGGATTCTTTTTCCAGAGTTTTTTGTTTTGCATATTCGAACAAGTCCATTTTTATCTCCTTTATGGGTTGTTTTCCAAGTTTACGGGTACGGGCGTATCCAGTATGATCTCATCCGGCCGTACCTGGCAGTCATAGGCGAGGATCTGTACGCCTGCTCTTTGGGCTTCCTGCAGAGCCAGACCGAATGCCGGATGTGTGTCCCAGTTGGGGGTGAATCCTTTTATC
>CANTEW010000011.1 GCA_947652925.1 uncultured Lachnospiraceae bacterium | reverse complement strand
TTGGCGGTCAGCATGATAATGGGCATATTGCTCATTTCCCGCGCCATCTTGCAGACGGAGAAACCGTCCAGATGGGGCATCATCACATCCAGGATTATCAAGTCCATAGGATGATTTTTCAGCGTGACAAGAGCATCTATGCCATCGTCAGCGGTAAAGCAGGTATGCCCACCCTTTCGCATATAGTCTGCAATGATGTCCTGCATGGCTTTTTCGTCTTCAACAATTAAAATATTTGCCATAGGGCCTCCTGATCACTGGTTGATTTTATGTTCCCTTTATTATATTTTACTTCACCTAAAAATGCAAGAGAGCCTCTTTTGCGCCATTTCCAAGGGACGCACTAAACGGCAAGCAGGGCAAGTGTATAACACTTGCAATTTTTGCTTCGCAAAAATGCTTGTTGAGGTGCCCCCAAACCCGCCTGGGACTTCTGCTCACGGTGACCAGAAGTCCTTTTGTCTGCGGCCCTGTCGCTGACGCTCCTGGGCCTTATGCGCTTACAGCGCCACCACCTCCGAAAGTTTCTCCAGTAGTTCAGAGAGAGGCCCCCATAAATCCGTATAGTCCTTTTGCAGGGTCTTGATTTCTTCGGGGTAAACTCCGCCACAGGTATTCACCCTGACAGCGATTTGATTGAGATTATTTGCACACCGCTTTTGCAGGGAAACGATCTCTTTGACTGGAGCAAGGTCAACACGGAGCACATAGCCGTTGAGAGCCATTTTTCTCATATATGCTGAAAGATTGCGAATACCCACATCGGCCATGCGCTCCCGGATTTTTGCTTGTTCATCCGGGGATAGCCAGACACAGACGGACGTGCTCCGAATACGCTTTTTCCCAGCGACCAGTGTAGACTGGTTTTCAGAGCTGCACGGCATTGAATTTTGACTGTTCATAGATACCTCCCATAAATTCAGATGTTGACAGTATTTCGATAAATCGGGGGTGGGGAATGATACTATACCAGCCCCCACAAAACCGGAGCTGGAAACCCTTGCGGGGCAAGGCTTTGAGATTGCTGATTTTCAACACATCAGCCGTGGAAAGACAGCGGTTTGAGAAGAAAGCAGTTCGACCCTATCCCCCCGCCCGCTCCCTATCCAGGGAAAGGGAGCGGCTCTGGGGGATATATCCTCCAGAGCCTCCGTGGACGAAGCGGGGGAAATGGGGGCACTTCTGGTCACGGTGTCCAGAAGATATACAAAAACACCGCTCCGATTTTTAACGGAAGCGGCGTTTTTCGTAAGGTTGACAGTCCATTAAATTGTTGTGTTTTTTGTATGCTCTTGTTAAGGGAAGATAGGGTTTTAAGATATAATTTAGGAAAAATTTTGACGGAAATGTGATGGCATCGGTTAGAAATTTTAACGGCGCAATGGTGTGGATCAGGCAAAGCATTACTCTGATCTCTGACTGGATGGAGTACTAGAGTGTGTTTTAAAACCTCAAATATATTAAGATCGGAAAAAAGATCTGAGTGGGATGAGGAGGCGTCTATGTCGGCTGATATGAAAAAAATGATCGCGGGAGCGGCCAGAAAGCTCTTGTTTGAAAAAAATGTGAAAAGGCTCACAGTGAAGGATATCGTAGAGGAATGCCACATAACGAGGCAGTCCTTTTATTATTATTTTGCAGATATACCGGATATGATCCGGTGGATCTTGGAACAGAGTACGGAACATATGCTGCAGGAGATACAGGGCGCAGCAGGATACCGAAAAAGGACTCCGGTATTTTTATCTTGCTGTGGCAAATGCCGGGCTCTATATGAAAAAAAAGCATACAGACAAATTATAAAGATGAGATCGAGCGGCTTTTGGAGCAGCATATCTACCATCTTTTTGAAGTGGTGATGGAGGCCGGGGATATGTATAAGGACCGCAGCCGTTTTGAGTCGCAGTTCATCCTGCGTTATCACAGCCAGGCGGTCATGGGCATCCTCCGTGGATGGACAGACAGCGATACGGAACATCTGGATGAGATCGTCCATCTGACCTATCTTTTGCTGAAGGGAGAGATCTCTCCGTATCCGGATACCACAGGATAGCGCGGTGTGACAAGATATATGATAGAGGAGCCAGGGGGTAAAAAAGTTTACACTCTGGCCTTTTTGTCTATACAGACGGCCCATATTGACTATTGAGGATGAGATAAAAAGACTCTATAATGTACAAAATAAACGGGTATGCCTGCCCCGCAGACATCGCTATGGATGAAAAAAAGAGAGGAGTTTGCTATGAAAGAAGTCAGATCGCCAAAAAAGCCTCTGATCTATTATTATGCGATCACATTGCTGGTCATTTTTCTGTTCAATATATTTATAACGCCGCTGCTCATGCAGGGACAGGTAGAGGAAGTGGATTACGGCGTTTTTATGGAGATGACGGAAAAAAAGGATATCGGCAGCGTACAGGTGGAGGATTCCCAGATCGTCTTTACAGATAAAGGGGGTACGGCGGTCTACAAGACCGGCGTGATGGACGACCCGTCTCTGGCGCAGCGGCTTTATGACGCGGGCGCAAAATTCGCAAAAAATATTGAAAAACCCCGGTCGCCGCTGATCAACATCCTTCTGACAGTGGTGTTCCCCATGCTTATCTTTGTCGGTATTGGGCAGTATATGAGTAGAAAGCTGATGCAGAATGCCGGTGGGGCCAACGCCATGTCTTTCGGCATGGGAAAGAGCAGTGCGAAGATCTATGTCCAGTCCACGGAGGGCATCCATTTTGAGGATGTGGCCGGAGAGGACGAGGCGAAAGAGAACCTCGCCGAGATCGTGGATTATCTGCACGATCCTGATAAGTACACCCAGATAGGCGCTTCCATGCCCAAAGGACTGCTCTTGGTAGGACCTCCTGGCACTGGCAAGACGATGCTGGCAAAGGCGGTCGCGGGGGGAGCGGACGTGCCGTTTTTCTCCATGTCGGGGTCGGAATTTGTAGAGATGTTCGTGGGCATGGGCGCGTCTAAAGTGCGTGATCTGTTCAAGCAGGCAAAAGAAAAAGCGCCGTGTATTGTCTTTATCGATGAGATCGACGCGATCGGAAAGAAAAGGGATGGACGCATGGGCGGGAACGACGAGCGGGAACAGACGCTGAACCAGCTACTCACGGAGATGGATGGCTTTGAGGGAAATAACGGGGTCATGATGGTCTTCCGGCCCCTCCTCGCATTCATGACCCTGCGGGCGATAGGGTATGCGGCGGCTGTCTGTCTGATCTTGCTTGGGATCGACAGCATCGTGGCGGCTGTCCGGCAGAGATGAGAAATGATAGCAGGCAATTGCCTGGAAATGATAGGTGAGAAAGGAGGAGCAGATCATGTCAGAAGAAAATATTTTGATATCTTTTTTGGAGAAATTTGACCAGTATCCTTTTTGTGTAAAGATGGGTGGGAAAGAGTATAGGATCGGAGAAGGGGGACCGGCATTTACAGTGGCGATCAAGAAGCCGATCCCCATGTCCGCACTCATGACGAGTACCTCCCTGGCGCTGGGCGAGGCGTATATGGACGGCGCCCTTGAGATCGAAGGGGATCTGTATGACGCACTGGATCATTTTTTAGGACAGATGGGGAAATTTTCTACTGATACATCGGCGTTAAAAAAACTGATCTTCACTTCTAAGAGTAAGAAGAACCAGCAAAAAGAAGTGCAGAGCCATTATGATATCGGCAATGATTTTTACAAACTCTGGCTGGACGACACCATGAGCTATTCCTGCGGTTATTTCCAGAATGAGGACGATACACTGACGCAGGCACAGATGGGAAAAGTGGACCACATCCTGAAAAAACTGGATCTGCATGAAGGCATGCACCTGCTGGATGTGGGCTGCGGCTGGGGGTATCTGCTCCTGGAGGCGGCAAAAAAATACGGCGTGCATGGCCTTGGGATCACACTGAGCAAAGAGCAGTACAAAGCATTTCAGGACAGGATAGAGGAAGAAGGGTTGGAGGGACTCCTGGAAGTGCGTCTGATGGACTATCGGGATCTGCCGAAACATGGCCGGCAGTTCGACCGTGTGGTGAGCGTGGGGATGGTGGAACATGTGGGAAGGGGGGATTACGAGGAGTTTATGCAGTGTGTACAGTCCGTGCTGGAGCCGGGAGGCGTGTTCCTGCTCCATTTTATCAGCGCCCTGAAAGAATATCCGGGAGATGCGTGGATAAAGAGATACATCTTTCCGGGAGGCGTCGTCCCCAGTCTGCGCGAGATCATCCATATCGCGGGCGATATGCGGTTCTACACCGTAGATGTGGAAAGCCTGCGCAGGCACTATAACAAGACGCTCCTGTGCTGGAATGAGAACTTCCAGGAACACCGGGGGGAAGTGGTGGACATGTTCGACGAACGTTTCGCGCGGATGTGGGAATTGTATCTGTGTGCCTGTGCGGCCACATTCATGAACGGGATCATCGATCTGCATCAGATCGTTTTTACAAATGATGTTAATAATGAGCTGCCGATGACAAAATGGTATTGAACAGATGCAGATCGTAAAAGACGGTATGCGCCCCCGTCATAGCATACGTCTCTTTTTTAAGGGGAAGGGATCATGACCCTGCCCACAGTTCTTCCAGGGGATGGAATGTATAGCCCATATCCTCCCATTTCCCCAGGAGTTCATCCAGGATCTGGCCGTTAGTAGAAGAGGTATTGTGCAGTAAGACGATCGCTCCTGGGTGGATCCTGCCCAGGAGTTTTTCGAATGCCTCCTCTTTGCTGGGCTGTTTATCCTGGTACCAGTCCACATAGGCCAGGCTCCAGAAGAAAGTCTTATAGCCCATGTCCTTGGCCATCTGCAGATTCGCTTCGTTGTATTTGCCCTGGGGCGGCCGATAATATTTTGTCATCTCTGTCCCGGTGATCTCTTTGTATAGATCCTCCACCTGGGACAGTTCTTTACTGAAAGTCTCCTGGGTGGAGATCTTCGACATATCCGGATGGCTGTACGTGTGATTGCCCACAGTGTGTCCCTCGTCCACCATCCGTTTGATCAGGTCACCGCTGGTGGAGACAAAATTGCCCACTACGAAAAAAGTAGCCGGGGCCTTATGTTTTTTCAGGGCATCCAGGATCAGGGGTGTGTTCCCGTTCTCGTAGCCGCAGTCGAAGGTCAGATAGATCCGTTTTTCCTCGGTGTCCTGGGCGTAATAGGTATCAAATCTCGCTAATTCATCCATAGAAGCGTTGGCGACAGGGGGCTGCCCCTCCTCGGGGAAACTAAGGCCCCAGTTGCCGTCTGCCGTAGCTCTGGTGAGCGTTCCGTTGGACGGTACTCTGTTATCGATATGCGCCGCGATCCTTCCTGCGCAGAATGCGGCGGCGAGGATTAGGCTGGTCACCAGCATCTTTTTCCAATTCTGTTTTTTCATGACATTCCTTAGGATCAGTTTGTTTCAAATATATGAGTATAATAGAAAACACATGACTGAAAGACAACTTTTTGTGTACAGATCGCCCATTAGGTGTTAAAATAAAAATCAAATGGCAAAAAATATGAAGGAGCGTATTATAGATGGCCAAAGTTCTAAAATTCATTGTACATTTGATCGTATTTTTGGGGATCTTGAGTATCCTGGCACTGGCAGTGCCGCCATTTGTGGGGATCACCACGATCGCGATCGATGATACAGACCAGGAGACGAATCTCCCGCTGGGTTCAGTGACTTATGGAAAGGAGATCACTGGAAGTGATATCCTGATAGGTGACTCTATCGTTATACAGGACGGGAACCAGGCGTATCGGTACCGGGTCCAGGAGATCGATCTGGATAATAGCATGTTCACAGTCCTTGATACCAGCAATCCCAGCGCAGAGCCGAAAGCGATCACGATCAGGGGGAATGTCACCAAGGTGACGATCACGATCGGGTACATCGGCTATCTTCTGATGGCCATACAGTCTACAGAAGGGCTGATCGTGATCGGGCTGGCAGTAGTATTCCTGATCATATTGTTTGTCCTGGCTGAGATGTGGGGCAGGGATAAAGGGGCGCAGGAAGAAGAAGGAGAGGAAGAGGGAGAGACTTATGAGGAAGCGGCCGTATCTGCCGTGCCTGGACAAGGAACAGAGGAAAAAGACCCGCGCCAGTTGAAAAAAGAAGCCCGCGCCCGCCAGAAGGCGGAAGTAGCCCGGCTGAAAGCAGAGGCGAAAGAGAGGCGGCGCGAGGAGAAAGAGAAACTGAAAGCGGCGAAGCGGATCGCGCGGACCGGCGGATTTATTGAGGATATGGAGCCTGTGGAGACGATCTTGGGCCTGGACGGCGATTCTCCGGCTGAACAGGCAGCAGACCAGGCCCATGAGGAACTGAAAAAAGAGATCGAAGCGGCGACAACGGCTGTATCCCCGGAACAGAGAGCGGAACAGGAGAAGATGCCTACGCAGGAGATCCCGGCGCTTGACGGGGTTCCAGGGGAAGAAGAGAAGAAGAAAGAAGAGACGAAAACAGAAGGGGCACCGGAAGAGGAAGAACAGAAGGACGAGACTCCTGAGCCGGAACAAGAAGAGGCAACGGCAAAGATCGCGATCCCGCTCTATACAGCAGAAGAATTATTGGAGAAGGCCAAAGCGGCCGGGGAAGCACCGGAAGTCGTGCAGGATGAGGAGACTGGGGTGACACTGCTCGATTACTCTTCGATCATCGGCGGCGGGAGCGGAGACAGTGAGTGAACCCCGATCGTGGGGGATAAGATACGGCAAGGGGCATTTTCGCAGGCGGGAGTGTTCCTTGCCGTGTGTGTTTTATGCGTTTACGGAGGTGGGTGATGAGATACGATTGCTTGATCGTAGATGATGAAAGATTGCTGGCAGACAGCACTGCCGAGTATTTTAACCTCTTTGGTGTAAAGACTGCGGTCGTATACAGCGGGTCCCAGTGCCGGGATTTTTTTAAAGAAGATACGACCGATGTGCTGCTGCTGGATATCAATCTGGGGGACAGCAGCGGTCTTGAGCTGTGTAAAGGACTCCGGGAGAAAACAAAGATACCGATCCTGTTCATCTCCGCGCGGACGAGCGAGGATGATATGATCCTGTCTCTCCACATCGGAGGCGATGACCATATCCCAAAACCGTATTCTCTGGGTGTGCTGTTGGCAAAAGTACAGGCGGTGCTGAAGCGCTGCGGGCAGGCTTCCGGCACAGGATATACGGACGGGAGGCTGAGAGTGGATCTTGATGCGAGACAGGTCTTTGTCCAGGGGGAAGCTGTGAAGCTCACGCCGCTGGAGTTCAGGCTGTTGTCTTATCTGATCGAGAATAAAGAGAGAGTGGTCTCCAAGCAGGAGTTGTTTGAGGAGGTCTGGCGGGACAGATTTACAGGGGATGGGACGCTGAATGTACATATCCGCAAGATACGGGAGGCGATCGAGCGCAGGCCGGGCAGACCGGAATATATCGTGACTGTATGGGGTGAGGGTTACAAGTTCGTCGGAGGGGAGCGATGAGGAGGAGGACTGTATGGATCCTCCTGGCATGTATAGCGGCAGTGGAGATCCTGTCCTTCTTCTTCATGCTGACAGGGAAGACAGATGGATCACAGGATACTGTCCTGGTAAATAAAGCGCTCCAGTCGGTGCAGAGGGATTGGGCGGCGATCGAAAGCCATGAGGACCAGACGGGACTTGACTATGTGGTGCTGGATCTGGAGGGGACAGTGCTTTTTAAGACCCGGCCGGGTCTGCGTGAGAGTCTGAATGAGGCGGTGATGTACAGGGATACCATTCTGGATATCCAGGCAGACGGGACGGTCGTGGGAAAGCTCATCCTCTATAATGACAGCGTACAGGCTTTCCGGGCATGGAAACAGGGGATCATGTTGATCCTGGCGGCGGCCGTATGTGTGCAGTACGCTGTCTGTGCGGGGTATCTGGTCTATGTGGACCGTATCGTCATAAAGCCTTTCCACAGATTAGAAGGCTTTGCAGAGCGCGTGGCAGGCGGCGATCTGGATGTGCCTCTGGAGATGGACAGGCAGAATCTGTTCGGGCCTTTTACCGAGAGTTTTGACATCATGCGTTCGGAATTGAAGAGAGCAAGACAGGCAGAAGCCAGGGCCAATGGGGAAAAGAAAGAGCTGGTGGCGAAATTGTCCCACGATATCAGGACGCCGGTGGCCAGCATCAAGGCGGTCGCGGAGGTAGGGGCAGCCCTCACAGACAATGAAAGGGTCCGGGAGGATCATATGCGGATCATACGCAAAGCCGACCAGATCGACGCTCTGATCACGGATCTGTTCACGGCTACGCTGGAAGAGCTGCAGCAGCTCCCTGTGACGCCGCAGGATATAGAGAGCGGCGAGATCGGGGATCTCCTCAGAAATGCCGACTATCTCCAACGGGCAAAGATCCCCCCAGTCCCTGCATGTATCTTATATGCGGACAGGCTCAGGCTGCAGCAGGTATTCGATAATATCTTCAACAATTCCTACAAATATGCAGATACAGAGATAGAGGTCATGGTCTATAGAGAGGAGGGATGCCTGGCAGTCAGCATCGAAGACTATGGCGGCGGTGTCAGTGAGGGGGAGGTCCCTTTTTTGAAAGAAAAGTTCAGGCGGGGCGGGCAGGCGGAGCATGTGGAAGGAGCGGGCCTGGGGCTTTATATCTCGGATCATTTTATGAGAGAGATGAAAGGGGGATTGGATGTGAGGAACGGGGCGCATGGATTGAGAGTGACAGTGCTGATCGGGCAGAGCGGTAAAGGTTTTTAAGGAATATTTAAGGTTTGCTTAAAGACCTTTAAGGATCAAAAATATAAGATAGAACGTGTAAGAAAGGAGGAGGAGATGAAAAATATATTGTTAAAGACAGATCATCTTAGTAAGTCTTTCTCAAGCGGAGGGACTCTGCAGCACGTTCTGAAGAATATCGATCTGGAGCTCTATCAAGGGGACTATACAGTGATCATGGGGGCCAGCGGCGCTGGAAAATCTACGCTCTTGTACGCCCTTTCAGGGATGGATACCCCATCCCTTGGCACGATCACATTTGGGGACCGGGTGATCTCCGAGCTGGATCAGGATGGCCTTGCGGTGTTCCGGCGCAGGCACTGCGGTTTTGTATTCCAGCAGATCTATCTGATCGACGGGATGTCTGTCATGGATAATGTCCTGGCGGCGGGCCTTCTGGTCAATAAGGACAAAAGAGCGCTCCTGGCAAGAGCCAGGGACTTATTTGCAGCCGTGGATATCTCCGGGGAAACACAGAAAAAATTCCCCACGCAGATCTCAGGCGGCGAGGCCCAGCGGGTGGGGATCGTACGGGCCCTCATCAACGATCCGGAGATCTTATTTGCCGATGAGCCCACAGGCGCCCTCAATTCCAAGACAGGGCTCGATGTATTGGACACACTGACCAGGTTCAATGAACAGGGGCAGAGTGTGGTCATGGTCACACATGATATGCGCTCTGCGCGGAGGGGGAACCGTATCTTATATCTAAAAGATGGGAGCATCCTGGGCGAGTGCGATCTGGGGAGATATGAGCATGGGGACAGGGCGCGGCATGAGAAGCTGTCCGCTTTCCTCGGGGAAATGGGGTGGTGAGATGAGAAAAGGATCTATCCTCATACGGTCGAACCTGCATAAAGCGAAAGGCCAGGCGGCCGCTATCGTCATACTCATCCTTCTGGCGGCGCTGATGCTGGATCTGTGGCTCATGCTCTCCATGGATTACAAGAAGAATTTTGACAGATATCATGAAAAACTCAATGAAGGCCATGTCACCCTTGCGGTGGATGATGACAGCGCCAGGATGAGAGGATCCCTGCGGGAGATCTTCGGGGAAGACGAGGATATCGAGGGATATTCCATGGATCCCGCCATGCACATGGTGGGTCTGTTTGGCTATAATGATGGAGAGATCAACTCTGAGCTGATCCTCCTGGAAAAACAGACAGCCCTCTCCCGCTCGGTGGGGAAGATCGAGATCGTAGAGGACAGCGGGATAGAGAGCGGGATCTACATGCCCATGCTGTATAAGTCAGAGGATATCGCGGTGGGAAAGACCATCCAGGTCTCTGTGGGGAGCCACAAGATCTCCTATAAGGTGTGCGGATTCTTCAACAGCATCATGGCCGGTTCCCATAATTGCAGTATGTGCGCACTCATACTGACAGAGGATAAATACAGGGAACTGGAGGAGACTGGCTATGCATCCAGATCGATCCTGTGTTCTGTACGGCTGAAAGATAAAAATGAGAGTGAAGATCAGGAGGCGATGCTGGAAGAGACCATATCCTCCAGATATCCGGATATACGAACGGCCAGCAATTCCTATGCGCTCGTCTATCAATCCCGTTATATATCGCAGATGGTCTGTGCAGGGATCGTGAGCGCCATGGCTTTTTTCATCCTGCTGATCGCCCTGGTGGTCATCGTGTCCAATATCAACGACTATATACAGGAGAATATGAAAGATCTGGGTGCGCTCAAAGCGATCGGGTATACAGGGCAGCAGCTTATCGGTCCTCTGCTGATACAGTTTGTGGGCCTGTCGCTGTTGGCGGCTGTCGCGGGCATAGGCCTGTCTTATTGCCTGTTCCCTTATGTCAATACCATGATGATCTCGCAGACAGGCATCCCCTACGCAGTCCATTTCCTGCCGCTGCCCATGTTCATCACACTGGCGGTCCTGGCAGGGACAGTCATGCTCGCTGTATGGGTATCAGCGCGTAAGATCAAGAAGATAGAGCCGATCACAGCGCTCCGCCAGGGTGTCCATACGCATGATCCCAAACGGGACCATATCCCACTTGAAAAGACGAAGGTATCCCTCCATATGGCCCTGGCCCTGAAGACGACGCTCTCAGGGATCAAGCACAATGTGACGATCGGGGTCACCATGCTGGTCCTTTCCCTTGTGGTGGTCTTTCTGGGAGTGATGGTGGAAAATGTCATTGCCGACATGGGACCTTTTTTAAGGCTCATCGTGGGCGAGATCGCAGACAGCTGTATCAATGTCCAGCCGGGGATCGAAGAGGATTTCCTGCGGGAGGTACATGCGGATCCGCGTGTTGAAAAAGTCTATCTGTACAGTTCGGCTGAAGTGAGGCATGTGGACGGCGTGGGGCTTGTGGCTACCATGTGCGACGATTTTTCAAGAGTCAACAATAAGAGCGTTGTATTTGAGGGGAGATTCCCTGAATTTGACAATGAGGTCGCCTTGGCAGCAAAATATGCCAGGGAAAATGACCTGGAGATAGGGATGGAGATGACCATGACTGCAGGCGGGAAAAAAGCAGATTATATCATAACAGGCTTTACACAGATCAGCAATAACCTTGGCAAGGACTGCCTGCTCACAAGAGCCGGTTATGAACGGCTCAGCGAGATGCGGGACACCAGCTATTATCTGGATCTGGCCGACGGCAGCGATATCGATGCCTTTAATGCGCAGATCAAGGAACGGTTTGGGGATCAGGTCAATACGACGATCAATGTGGACGCGACGGTGGAAGGGGCAGGAGCTGTGTATGTGTCCCTGATGATCATGATCGTGGGAGGGATCCTCGTGCTGAGTGTACTCGTGATCACATTTGTGCTGTATCTGCTCGTGCGCACACTTTTGGGCAGCAAAAAGCGGGATCACGGGATCTTGAAGGCCCTGGGGTTCACCACGGGGCAGCTCATCCTGCAGACGGCATTGTCTTTTATGCCTGCGATCACCTGCTCCACCATTGCGGGGCTGACCCTGTGCAGTTTTATCATCAATCCGCTGATAGCAGTGTTCCTGCGCAGTATCGGCATCGTGAAGAGTACCTTTGTCGTTCCCGTAGGGCTTATCGCCGGGGCAGGGGCAGGACTCATTGTCATGGCTTTCGGGATCGCCTGCCTGCTGTCGCTGAGGGTGAGGAAGATCGCGCCGAGAGGATTGCTCACAGGGGAATGACGATCTGCCGCAAAAAGGATCTTCGTCTGATCACGCGGATAGGGATGGCAATAGAGTTTGAGCAAAGGAGGTCAAGGATATGGTGATGAGAAAGGTAAAGGCATCGATCTTGGGTGTGGTACTTGTATATGCTCTGTGTGTCACAGGATGTGGGGACAGCAAAAGCCCCTCATCGGCGCAGAGCCAACAGGAGGACAGTGTGGTCTGCTTGCGTACATTTACGGCGGACACGTTGGATAAAGGGACATTTACCCAGGAAGATCTTATGGAAAAAGATGTGACTGTGATCAATCTCTGGTCGCTGCACTGCGGCCCCTGTATAGAGGAGATGCCGGATATCGCGGCATTTGAGAGAGCGCTCCCGGAGAATGTGCAGATTCTCACAGTCTGCCTTGACGGGAAAGATATGCGGGATGAGGTGGAGGATATCATGGAGGAGGCTGGATTCGAGGGAACGACTCTCCTGAGCGGCGACGGGGATCTTCAGAAACTCTGCGGGATGATCCAGTATACGCCCACCACAGTCTTTGTGGATAAAGAGGGGGATGTGGTGGGGGATTTTATGATCGGAGGACAGGCGGATCTGGCAGAGAGTTATGGAAATGCCATAAATAATGTCCTGGAGTCAGCCGGAAAAGAGAGGCTGGATCTTGGAGAGGATCCGCTGAGATGAAGAAAATTTGTGTACTGGCTGTCTCTGTGCTCTTTATCGTGACGGGACTGCTCAAGGGGGAACAGATGGAGGTGTTGGGAAAGGCGGTGAAGATATGTCTGGAATGCATTGGGATCGGGTAAAAGTAAAGGTCTTATCCCGGCGGACCATCCAGTTTGCAGCGGCGGCTGTATTGAACGGATACGTCCTGGGGTTCCAAAAGGGCAGGATCTATACAGGCGGGAGCAAAGCGGTCTGTGTCCCTGTCTTAAACTGTTATTCCTGTCCAGGGGCGCTGGGAGCTTGCCCGGTGGGGGCGCTCCAGGCGGCCCTGGGCGGCATCAGGCCGCATTTCCCTTTCTATGTCCTGGGCCTGCTCATGCTCTTTGGCATTGTGCTGGGCAGACTGGTCTGTGGTTTCCTGTGCCCTTTTGGACTGGTGCAGGATCTGTTCCATAAAATCCCATCCCCAGAGATCAGGATACCGGGGAAGATCGATAGGCTTGCGAGATACATAAAATATATCATTTTGCTGGCGTTGGCGGTCATACTCCCCACAGCGGCAGCGATCAAGGAGGGGATCATACCTCCCTATTTTTGCAAATATATCTGTCCGGCCGGGACATTGGGCGGGGGACTCCCTCACATGATCGCAAGCCCGGGGCTCAGGCAGGCGGCAGGGCTGCTGTTCCAGTGGAAAGCAGCTCTGTTGATCGTGATCCTTGTGGCATCCATCCTGATCTGTCGGCCCTTTTGCCGTTATCTCTGTCCGTTGGGGGCGTTCTATTCTCTATTCAACCGTTTTAGTATTTATCAGATGTACTTGGATGAGGGCAGATGCACGGGCTGTAAAAAATGTGAACGCGCCTGCCCTATGGGGGTGGAAGTCACCCGGGAGATAAACAGCCCCGAATGTATCCGTTGTGGAAAGTGCAGATCCATCTGTCCGGCGCGAGCGGTCTCAGCGTACGTGTCTGTGAAGGAATAGGTCGGGGATCCATGTCCCCAGGACTGTGGCGGCGATGGCAGGGATCACACCACCTCCGAATATCGCATAAAGGGAAGGCACGATCTCGAATGTGACTGCACAGATGATCCCCAATGTCATGCCGATCCTGGCAGCTCTTATATCGAGCCTGGAACGGTAGAGCAGCCCCAGCACGAACATAGGGATCAGGACGCCGCCGCATACAGTATATCCGTATGTCCCAAGAGCATAGATGAAGGGTGCATACAACCCGGATACCACTGCGATGATCCCGGCAGCCAGGGTGGCCAGTTTGGCGTAGCGCACGCTCGTCTTGCTGTCCAGTTTTTGATCTGGGTCCAGGATATCGGATACCACATTTGCCGCGGCGCAGTTCAGATGGGTGTCCGCGCAGGACATGCAGGCGGCAAGGACGCTCTCGGCCAGGATGACGCCGCAGATGGGAGGCATTTTATCCAAGATCACCCAGACTAATGCCTGGTCCCCGGCATTGGTGAACATCAGGGACGCGATCCCGATGGTGATCATGATAAAGACGAGCAGGATGTTCATAAAAAAAGTGATACCATAGGAGCGTTTAGCTGTCCGCACGTCTTTTGCGGCAAATGCCCTGTTCCAGAATATGGGATTGGAGACGGCGCCCACCAGTCCGGTGAGGAATCCGGTCAGGATCCCCAGGATGCCGCAGCCGATCACCCAGTACCAGATCAGGTCATATCCGTGATCCCCGTACCGGTCCAGCCAGATGCCAGCCAGTTTTGCAAAGTATACGTCCGGCAGATAGCAGATCAGAGAGATCACGCCTGTGGCCACGCCGGTGAGGGACAGGGGGATTCCCACTTCACCCAGAGTGGCAAAATAGATCCCACGCATACCTGTGTAGACCACTGCAAAGATAAAGGTGACGGCCACGCAGAGGAACGCCGCATTTTTTGTGAAGATCACAGCCACAGTCAGTACAGTGGCGATGGCGAGATAATAGCCAAGGGTCTTTACCTTGGATCCGATCTTATCTGCGATAAATCCGATCGCCAGCGTGGCAAGCCCGGCGATGATATAATTGCGCACAACGGCGAACGTGCTCGCCTGGGTCTGGGAGATGCCCAGGACGTTGACTGTATAGGAGCCCAGATAGCCGTTGGCCGCCGATGTAAAGGAGAAGCAGAAGAAGATCAGCAGGGACAAGAGCCAGGTACCGGGCATTTTCAGTACTTTCAATACAGAAGCTGCGGATAAGCTCTCCTGGGAAGGGGCAGCGTCCCCGGAAACAGCAGACTCTGCCTCCTCTGCCCCGATGATCTTATCAGGGATCACGAAGAACACAGCCACAGCCAGCAGCACGAACAGGGCGCCGTTGAAGAACAGCATATTCCGCCACTGGGCGCCCAGCACCTGTAAGTCGGTGGTATTGCCGGGCATGATGGCGCGGTTCAACAGTGCTACACCGAGAAAACCCAGGAGCATGCCCACGATGGCCCGGACAAATTCAGAACTTGAGAACATGGATCCCTGTTCGGAAGCCGTCCCCATCTTACGGGTCGTCTTCAGATAGGCGTTCCAGATAAAGAAACTGGTGCCGATCCCATACAGAGCGTGGATGATGATGATCGACATCCTGCCCGGTACCAGGCCGAACCAGAAAGAACATGCCCCCATCATGACGGCGCCGATGATCAGCAGCCATTTTTCCCCAAATCTATCTACCAGGATACCGCCGATCGGGTAGCCTATCGTACAGATCAGGCCGAACCAGAAACTAAAATCACCGATGGATTCATTGACATTGGACGCAGAGGCGACTTGTTTATACTCAGAAAACAAAAGGACCATCTGGTCATAATAACTGTAACGAAGGAATGGCACATAGACCATGACGCCAGCCAGGATGGAGACCATGACCAGCACGATCCATCGCTTTTTCCCTGTGATCACCATAAGAAGAACCTCCTTTATATTTAGCTAACACGTTTACTTTTTAAGACAAAAAACCAGCTAATGTGTCTGCTGGCCTGCAATTGTTTCAAATGATCTTTTTTCCCTCCTTATATCTATCGCAGATCGCTCATCGCGACCGGACATAGACTTTTTCAAGATTTTTCAGGAGCAGCCGGTTGCATTCCTGCTCGCCCTGTCTTCTGCTCTCCAGATCCTGGTCCATATACATCTCCAGCATCCCTTTGACGATCAGGGTATTTGTGATGCTGAAGTAGACAGCATCTTCATAGGACAGCATATTGTGGTCCACGGCTCTTTTCAGCATAAAGAGATCCCGCTCCTGGATGTTTTCTGTAAATAACAGGATATAAAAATATGCCGGATGCCGTTCCGACCCCGTCACAGGGAACAACTCAAAATATTCTTCCAGTGCATCTGAAAACTGCTTGTTATAAGATCCCCATAAGAGCCGGTAATACAGATCCGGCCTCTCGAACGCATACCTGTTGAACAATTCCCAGCCTTTGATATAAAATTCCATCCGGTCTTCTTCCGCATCCATCAGCTGGCCATATTCGGTCATATATCCCGTAAAAAAACGCATCGCCCCAAGGATGATCAGGTATTCAAGATTATCAAAGTGACGGTACAGGGCCGCAGGGGAACAGCCGTTTTCCTTCGCCAGTTCCCGTACGGTGATCTCTGAAGCATCCTGTACCTTTAATTTATTATACATCGACATGATCAAACGCCGTTTTGTCTCATTTCCTTTTTCGTAGACAGCCATATATCACACACTCATCCGATGCTTGCAGGCACGATATCCATATGTAGACACATTAACCTGTAAAGATACTACATGATTTAAAACTGCCCGTCAAGAAAAAGGCGGTCTGCTCATAATGAAATGTGAGCGCCGGAACTTTCCAATATGGATCTTACTCTGTCAAGAGCTGCCGTATCTGTCTCAGGCTTGTGTTCGTCGTAGACTTCCAGCAGACGTTCCATCTCTTTGTCCACACTGTCCATAAAATAAGCCGGGTCCGAGGCATTGCGTGAGCCGATGCGGGGGGGGGCGTACAGGTCGCTGAAATTTTCCAGCGTATAGTCTGCGGTGATAAAACTGCCATCGTGCCCGATCTCTTTGATCTCTTCCAGATCCAGTGTCTCTTCGTTGACTTCGATAGGAGTGAAAGAAGCTTTCACCTGGCGGATGATCTCAAAATCGATGACCATCTTTTCAAAAGAAGTGGCGTTCACACTATCCATCACGCCGCCGGATTCCAGGATCAGGTTGATCCCATGGCGGTATGCACTGGAAAAGGTCAGCATGGATTCGTATCCGGCCTGGCAGTTGATCACAGGCGCGTCTGTCTGGCACCCGCCGCCTCTGGAGGGCAGGCCGTAGAACTTCGCCAGGTCATTTCCGAATCCCTGCATGAGCGTTCCCTCGGGGGCGGCGCAGGCGAACGCGATCCCGCCCCGCATATCTGCGGCTGTGGACTGTACGCCGAAGACGACCGGCGTACCGGGGCGGATCATCTGAGCCAGTACGATCCCGGCAAGGCTCTCGGCGGCACCGCTGGCCAGTGTCCCGGCCATGGAGAGGGAACCTGTGGCGCCCAGCATGGCGGCGGGGCAGAGGATCGCTGGCTGTCCGTATCCAGCCAGCAGCATCAGGCAGTCCAGCATCCGCTCGTCTAATGCCAGGGGAGATACGGTGTTGATCAGTGCGATCATCCGGGGCTTTTCGATCATGGCTTCTTTGCCGCCGAAGAATCCGCAGGCGGCTTCTAAGATCAGCTCCATCTCTTCTTTCATCCCAGTGGGGAGCAGGATCGCTTTGTCTGAATATTGCAGTGTGGCATAGAACATGTTGAGCGCGGCGTTGTCTTCCGGCACGTCGCTAGGCTGGATCATGATGCCTCCGTTTAGAGTATAGCTGTCCTCTGCATGGACCAGCTTGAGGCATTTTATGTAGTCTTCCATCGTCCCGCTGCGGCGTGTCCCGTCTGCCTCATCGATGAAAGCGCATCCATAAGTGGGGGCAGGGTTGACATGGTCCCCGCCGATCACTGTATCGTATTTGGGGTTCCTGGCATAGATCGTAAAGGACTCCGGTGCTTTTTTACCCATTCCATCACCTGTTCTTCTGTAAAGTATGCGATGTCACCCTCAACGCGGATACCGTTTTCTTTGAAGATCACCACTGCTTTTTCATTGTGGATCTTCACACCTACCTCCGCCATGATCTCCATGGCTGCCTTATGTATCATCTGTTCTCTTGTCATATCAAAAAACCTCCTCCATATACATGTCTATCTATTCCTCACACCCAGTTTCAGCACGTCGCGCAGATAGCGCACGCTCTCCTTACAAGCCTCCAGTTCTCTGGCTCTGGCTTCCTCGATCGGCTCATCCATACGCTTGAACGCGATCTCGTTTTCAAAGATGATCTTATCCATCGGGGACTTCTCACGGATCTGTGCCACCATCCGCGGGCAGTCCATGGAACCCTGACCATGCGGGGCACCGATATCGTGGACACCCAGAGGATCCACCACGATGATTTCATCGCTGAAATGGCAGCAGTACGCCCGGGGGAGCATCCGCTCCATAGCGTGAGAAGGATCTTCCATCACCTGCAGGGGGTTCATGGTGTCTACACAGGTGCCGATCAGAGGATGGTCTAACCTGTCCACGATCCATAAGATCTCATCGGAAAAGGTATCTGTGTGGTTTTCGATAGCTATCTGCATCCCAAAGTCCTCGATCATGGGGATCGCCTCTTTGAACTGGTCATACCGGTCCGCCATCTGGCGCATCACCTCCGGGTGCATGCAAGAGCCGTAGAGTTCCCTAATAAAGTGTGCCGGATATTTTGTCACTCTGCAAGGCGGAGGAATGGGGCGTAACGGTGGCTACGGCGATCGACGGTGCTATGTGCCAGTGGCACATGTTCAGCACGGACCGGAACGAAGTGCAGACTAACGTGGCAGATGGCAAAATAGGCGGAACAATTGATATGGAAGTCAGCTTGTCGATACACTAGTGTACTGTACCGTTCATGTTTAGCAAAAATCTGCCGGACAATTTTTTCAGCAGCAAGGCGGCTGAGTGAGGCGATGCGGTGGCATCGTTGATCGAAGCCAACACAGTCTGATGAAAGATTGGGCAAGGAGTTTTGCTGAATATGAGCGGTACAGTACACTAGTACTCCATCCGGCCAGAAATTAGAGTAATGCTTTGCCTGACCCACACTATTGCGTCGTTAAAATCTCTAACCAATGCCATCACATCGCTGTCAAAATCTTGTCTAAAGTGTATTTTAAAACCTCAAAAACTCTGTAAATAGTTTGGATCTTACAAGCCTCTGAATATGATCTGCGGCTGTTCAAATTTTTTTATGTACTTTTCTACGAGAAAAGTACCAAAAGCGCCGGGGGATCGCGGATCTCACCCGGACCCCTTAAAACGCTGTTTTTGGGATGTACTCATCTATTATTCTGAAAGTTGCATGAAAGCTATTGGACTGCTCTCCCGGGACAGCCGCATATTAAATATATATAAAAATCCAGATATCAGTAGATAGCTGCATAGGATCATGGTAAGCTGTAGACAGGATCAAAAGGAGGTATGGTCCCACAGCAAGGGGCACGCAGACAAATGATCCAGATATCGACATAATGGTGCTGGTCAATGGAAATGATCCAGAACTCCGAAAATATAACGAAAAACTCAGCGATATATCCCCATTTTATAAAAATATATCTGAGGAGGGCATCATACTTTATGTCTATACAGACTGGAACGTACAGATCCATGGACGAGCAGAAATGGCTGATGATAGAGCTAGTGTGTCGACAAGTTGACTTCTATATCGATCGTACCGCCTATTTTGCCATCTGCTGCGTTGTCATCAATCGCTGTAGCCACCGCTACACCTCATTCCTCCGCCTTGCAGAGCGACAAAATATCCGGCACGCTTTATTACAGAAGTCAACTTGTCGACACACTAGAAGATGCAGGAAGACTGTATGATGATGTCTTCCGTCCCATCAAGATCCGCAGGGGGTGATGTATGCGTAGCATATCATATATGAAAAAATCCAAGATGATCCAAAAACGGATATCGTAGAAAGGGGTGAGATAATATGAAGATAGAACATGTGGCCATGTATGTAAATGACCTGGAAAGTGCCAGGGGCTTTTTTGTAAAATATTTTGGAGGCCGCTCGGCTAACAGTTACCACAATAAAACAACTGAGTTTCGTTCCTATTTCATCTGTTTTGATGATGGGACCAGACTGGAGATCATGACAAGACCTGAAATGGATGATGCCCAAAAAGAACTCTCCAGGACAGTCTATATCCACATAGCGTTCAGCGTAGGGAGCAGAGAACAAGTTGATATCCTTACTGAACGATTGCGGTCAGATGGGTATGAGATCGTCAGCGGACCAAGGACTACAGGTGACGGCTACTACGAAAGCTGTATCATCGGGATCGAAGGGAACCAGATAGAGATCACCGTCTGACCGCATAAAAGCCGCCTTTTGTTGGAAGAGCAGGGGCGCAAATAAAACAAAGGAGAGTGCGGACATGCCATTTACCGAGATATGTATTTATCAGGTCAAGCCACAAAAGGCAGACGAATTTGAAGCATTGATGTTCGAAGCTAAAAGCTTTTTGGAAAAACAAGAGGGGGCTCCTTTTGCTCCGACTCAGCAAAAGAGGATATCGCATAGACATGGAACAGATCAAAGAAGGACTCCCCCACTTAAGATCACCCGCATCGTAAAAAGTGTCAAGTACATGCTCTACTGGGAATTTGATACAAAAGAAAACTACGGGATAGCACAAAAGAACCTTTACGACAGCTACTGGAAGTCTATCGAAAAATGCCTGGTCGTCCCACATGATAAATGTCTGGGAGAAGATCTATTTTGACCAGAGCGTATTTTAAAACCTCAAATATCTTTAAATCCTGCGGATCCACTGCCGGGCACACAAGAGAAAGACAGGCAGGAAACGATCGTTCCTCACCCGTCTTTCTCCTGATGTCAGACAGCAATGCCCCTATTTTTATTTTGCGGTGCGTCCGCTCTGCGTTCCATATATCTGATCATTGACTTTACGGCTCTTTTCGCCTCCTCTACAGCCGCCACCACTGTCTTTGCGCCATGGACCACGTCGCCCGCTGCAAAGACCCCGTCACATGTGGTCATCAGATCCTCATCAACCTGCAGCAGTCCCTGATCGGTCCCTTTGAGTCCTTTTGTTGTCAGGATCAGTTTGTTTTTTGGTCCTTGGCTGACGGAGATGATCGTGGAGTCGGCCCGGATCAGTTCTGTCTCTTCGCTGTACCCGATCACATTTTCTTCTTCGTCAAATATGGAGTTCCTGAAGACAGGTCCTTCCGGGGTGATGCGCTCGATGGCTTTTTCATAGATAAATTCCGCTCCGTCCAGACGGGCATAGGACATTTCGTGGGAACTGGCGGCGGCTTTCTTCCCTCTGGCGAACAGCATGGCTTTGCGTGCGCCGCGCCGCAGGGCCGTCCTTGCTACGTCCATAGCCGCATTGCCCATCCCGATCACTGCGATCGTCTCACCCAGATCATAGGCCGTTGGGTTAGCCAGGTAATCCAGCCCGAAGTGTACGTTCCCAAGGCTCTCCCCATGGATACCGAGAGTCTTTGGCCGCCACACGCCTGTCCCGATGAATACACAGGAATATCCGTCGCGGAACAGGTCTTCGATCTTCAGGGCGCCGCCGATGGTGGTGTTGGGGCGTATCTGGATGCCCATTTCCAGCATTTTCTCCTTGTATCTGGTCAGGAGTTTTTTGGAAAGCCTGAATTCAGGTATGCCATACTGCATGATACCGCCGATCTTATCCTTCGCTTCGAAGATCGTGACACCGTATCCTGCTCTTGCTAAGAGCATCGCCGTAGTCATCCCGGCTGGGCCGCTGCCGATCACTGCCACACTTTCCCCTTTTTTCTCTTCGGCTTTCCATTCCATACGGTCCAGATATGCTTCGGAGATAAAATTCTCTACGCTGGAAAAATGGATCGGATTCCCCTTCTTTCCCAGGACACAATTGCCCGCACACTGCACTTCGTGGTTACAGACGGTGGAACAGATCGCGGATAGGGGATTGTTTTCGAACAGGAGGGCGCCTGCTTCCATCAGTTTACCTTCGTTAAAGAGCTGCATGACCTGCGGGATCGGTGTGTGCGCGGGGCAGCCTTTCTGACATCCGGGTTTTTTACAGTTCAGGCAGCGGTTTGCCTCATCGATGATATGCAATGCCATTTGATCCATATCCTTTCTGTGTTCTTTATCGACCAGGCGATCGCGAGACTCTTCCCAGACGCTGGTCAGTGGAAGGGGCGTTTCGCGATCGCCTATCCTTTATCAAGATCATTTGCCGGTAGTATGCCCGGTCTATGCGGATATTATCCATGATCTGGCTGTGGATCGTTTTTTTCGGCGGGGATCCAGCGGATGGGGAAGGATATCCAACACAGTTATTGACGACGGGCGGCAGGCGGAGTTATAATAGAGGACAGAAAAGGTGCGTGACTGTATCAGGATGGAGGAGGAAAGATATGCCGATCAGTTTAGTAAAAGGGCAGAAAGTCGATCTGACCAAGGGGAATCCCAGTTTAAAGCATTTGATGGTAGGGCTGGGATGGGATGTGAACACCTTTGACTCTGGGGCCGATCATGACCTGGATGCGGCGGTGTTCATGGTGGGGACCAACGGGAGATGCCCCACAGACAAAGAATTTATATTTTACGGCAACCTGGAGCATGCCAGCGGAGCGGTGCTGCATATGGGGGACAATCTGACGGGAGCTGGAGACGGGGACGATGAGCAGATCCAGGTGGATCTGACCAAGATACCGGAGAATGTGGACAGGGTTGTCTTTACAGTCACGATCTATGAGGCGGAGGCCAGGAGGCAGAATTTCGGACAGGTGTCCAATGCGTTTATCCATATCGTGGATGAAGATACGGGCACAGACCTGATCCAATATGATCTGGGCGAAGATTTTTCCATCGAGACGGCCGTAGTCGTGGGAGAATTATACAGGAAAGACGGCGGGTGGAGGTTCAATGCGATCGGGAGCGGGTTCCAGGGAGGCTTAGCGGCACTCTGCGGGCACTATGGCATTGAAGTGGCGTAAAGAAGATCTGATCCGTATCGCAAAACGGGAGAATAATCTGAAGCGGAGATATCTTCTGGTGGATCCTCTCCAGGGAAAACACATCCCGGCAGACCCAGGTAGGGCATTAGGTCTCTTTAGGAGTCTGGCGGGGGTGCTGGAGGGCGTGTATGGGCAGGAACGGCTGCTGCTGGTGGGGTTTGCAGAGACGGCCACGGCTGTTGGAGCTGCGGTCGCGGTGGAGCTAGGCGCTGCGTATATACAGACCACCCGGGAAGAGATCCCCGGTGCAGAGTTTCTCTCATTTTCGGAAGACCACAGTCATGCTGCAGAGCAGAGACTGGTCAAAGACGATATGGATCGGATCATCCACCAGATCGACAGGGTCGTTTTTGTCGAGGACGAAGTGACGACGGGGAAGACGATCCTCCACATCATAGATGTATTAGAGCAAGATCATCCGGGAGCCGCAAGGTATGCCGTGGCGTCGCTCATAAACGGCATGGATAGTGAGGACCTGGAGGTCTACCGGCAGAGAGATATCCCGCTCCATTATCTGGTGCGGGCAGATGCAGATAAGGCTGCTTATATCCAGGCGGCGGAGAGTGTCCTGGAAAATGGTACATATGTGCCGGCGGATCTTGACGAGGGATGTCTGGCCAAGCTGAGAGGGATCAGGATCGGCGGCTGGCTGGATGCCCGCCGCCTGGTGCAGGCTGAGGTCTATCAGGAAGCCTGTGAGGGGCTGTGTGCGGGGATCTTCAGACAAGTGGATCTTTCCCGTTTTCAGCGGCTGCTGGTACTCGGGACGGAAGAATTTATGTACCCTGCTCTTTATCTGGCAGAGCGGGCAGCGGGGATAGGGGTGGCCGTGGTCTGCCATTCCACCACCAGGAGTCCCATCGCTGTGAGCTGGGAAGATGGTTATCCTCTCCATGTCCGGTACGAGCTGCGCAGCCTGTATGACCGCAGCCGGGTCACATATCTGTATGATCTTGACACATACGACGCTGTGCTGATCCTCACGGATGCGCAGGAGGTTCACTGGGAAGGCGTCTGTTCTCTGGTCAATGCAGTGCGTAGGGAGAACAGAGGTCCGGTATTTTTTGTAAGGTGGTGCGGGACTTGAGGAGTTCGTATAGGGAAGAAGATGTGACATTGCTGCTCAAAGATATCACCGGGCAGGTGGAGCCGCTGTCAACAGAAGAGAGGGAGAGGCTGATCCAGTCGGGTGTCCATTACTGCGAGATGCTCCCTGTAGAGTATGTACCCACTCCGGGATATATGGCTGTCTATGAGGAGGCTCTCAGGGAGTATTCCGGACAGGTGGCGGAGGCGGTGGGAGTGCTGGCAGATCGGATCATGGAGGTCCGGGGGCCTGAGACGGTACTCGTCTCTCTGGCCAGGGCCGGCGTGTCCATCGGTATCTTATTAAAACATTATATACAGTGGAAATATGACAGAGAACTCCCCCATTATGCTATTTCGATCATCCGCGGCAGGGAGATCGACCACAACGCCATGGGCTATCTCCTGGGGTGTTATGCTCCAGAGCGGCTGCTGTTTGTGGATGGCTGGATCGGAAAAGGGGCTATATATGATGGACTGCGCAGGGAGATAGCTCCATATGAGGGGGTGGCTGGGGATATGGCAGTCCTGGCTGATCCGGCGAATGTGACGGATCTGTGTGGGACCCATGAGGATATCCTGATCCCCAGTTCGTGCCTGAACTGTACGGTATCCGGGCTGCTCAGCAGGACATTTTTGAGAGAGGATATCATAGGGAAAGATGATTTCCATGGGGCGGTCTATTACGGAGAACTTGTACATTCTGACCTGACGTATGGATTTATACACGCTGTAGAAGCTCATTTTAGGAAAGAGAATAGATGCAGCGGGAAACAGGCGGAGGGCCTGGGGATCCATGAGGTGGAGAAGATCGCGGGAGAGTTTGCGGTGGATGATATCGGTCTCATCAAGCCGGGCGTGGGTGAGACGACCCGCGTGCTGCTCAGGAGAGTCCCCTGGAAGATATTGATAGATGGAAGATACAGGGAGGACCGGGCACTGCGCCATGTGATCAGACTGGCGCAAGAGAAGCAGGTGCCCGTAGAGGATCATCCCCTGGTGCATTATAAATGCTGCGGGATCATCAAGAAGATGGAGGTTGTGTGAATGTGGGCTATCTTGTACCAAATACTTCGGCCAAAAAGACTGTCTGTCTGGCCCAGTTATAGTGTGTCTTGTATTCATCCATCCGCTCAGATCTCGGATCGGCGGCGACCAGGGAATGAGAAGATCTGTCCCAGTTTAAGATGGATACTGCGTCGTGCAGGTCAGCTGCGGGGACCTTGAATGCGTCGTTGGCGACCGGGATCTGGGCAGGATGGATGACGGTCTTTCCGATCAGGCCGCATGCGCGGTCATCAGCGATCTCGCTGGCGAGTCCCTGCGCCCAGCCATCTCCGCTGAAATACTCCCATACAGGGCCGGACACAACATAGTCAGTCCCGTAGACGGTGACGATATCTGAGAGGATACTGGCCACAGGGCCGATCTCATGTATCGATCTTGTGACCTGGCGGCGGAAGCCGAATATATTGCACAAGTCATTGCCGCCCACCCGGATGTTGAGGACCAGATCTTCGACTTGCCGCAATCTGTCTTTCAGAGAGTACAAGATCTCATAGCGGCTCCTTAAGTCCACCAGGCAGGGGCTCTCATAGATGGGCATCATATACAGCTGTCTTTTGGAGCGTTCGTTGGCAGATATAACAGCGTGTATGTGGTCATCTGCATTATCGGGAGAAAATCCCGGGAGGATGAACCCGGTCACGATGGACATGCTCTCTTGCAGCAGATGCATGAGCCGCTGGACCTGTTGGGATCTCCTGACACGTATGAATATCTTGGGGAGGAAGAAGCTCTGTTCCATAGTCTGGCGGTACAGGCAGAGGAGCGTGTGGGCGAGTATGTGTTCTGCCTCTTCCACATAGGCGTCTGGGATGGTGTCTTCCAGGCACAGAGCCAGAGAAAAGCCGCTGCCGAATCTCTGCTCTATGATGTGTCCTGCCACGGACTTGTTATTGGCCGGACAATATAATAGGGGGCCTACACTGTAATAGATCTTAGAATCTTTCATAAGGGGGTCACTCCAGGATCTTTTTTAGTTCATCCATAAATGTGTTGATGTCTTTAAACTCTCTGTATACGGAAGCAAAGCGTACATAAGCGACTCCGTCCAGAGGTTTCAGATGTTCCATCACGATCTCGCCGATGCGGGAACTGGGGATCTCTCGTTCGCCTTCGTTGAAGATCGTAGTCTCGATCGCATCCACTGCATCGTCTACCTGATCAGCGGAGACAGGCCGTTTGTGGCAGGCGCGCAGGACGCCGTTCTCTATCTTCGTACGGTCATACTGTTCGCGGCTCATATCTTTCTTGATGATGATCAGAGGGATCGTTTCCACTTTTTCATAAGTGGTAAAGCGCCGGGCGCATGCGTCGCACAGACGCCGTCGGCGTATAGAATTATTTTCCTCCACAGGCCTTGAATCAACGACCCGGGTATTTTCCTGGTTACAGAAGGGACATCTCATGATCTATACCTCCTTATGTGGATGGTGAGCGGTTTTTGTGAGTCTCTTTTCATACAGACGGCCATATAGTTACATAAAAAGGATTTTTTTCTATGCGGGTATGCGAATTGAAACAAAAAGAGGTCATCAACGCCTGTACATGCAAGAGCCTGGGCTGCCCCATCGATGTGGAGTTCAACCCCAAGACCGGGAATCTGACGGCGCTGATCCTCCCCGGTCCGGGACGTATCTTTGGTTTTATGGGGCGGGACAGTGAGTATATCATCCCCTGGGGGTGTATCTGTCAGATCGGAGAAGATATCATCCTGGTGGAGATCAAGGAAGATCAGTGCCTAAAAGATAAATGCTGAGATCTGATATTTCAGAAGACCACCCAGTGCAGCATAGGGTCGATCACAGGGTCGGTGGAACAGACGGCTGCCCGGTAAGAAGCCAGGGTAAATTCGCGGAAGTGATGCTCCTCTTTCCTGTAAGGGGCGGGGCAGGACGTTAAAACTGGATCTTTTTTGTACTTTATATCAAAGGAGAAAGAATCCAGCGCCATGGCCATCCCCTGGCGTGTGGCCTTGATAAAGCTTTCTTTTAAGACCCAGTAGCGGTAAAAGAGTTCCGTCTGTACGGTCAGATCCTCCTGGGACTGGATGTGCCGATATTCTTCTGGAGAAAAAAAACGCCGGGCGATCCCTTCCTGGTAGGCATGGATCTGTTCCACATCACAACCCACCCGGATCCGGCCTGCACCAGACAGCTCCTCTGTACCTGTCTCTGCCGAACATAAGGCATAGTGACCGGAATGTGACAGATTAAAGGGAGCGTCCTGGGGAAGCCCATAGTCTGCCTGGGCCTGCTGCCATAAGATCCAGACACCTACACTCAGGGCGCGTCCCATGGGAAAACGGTATCTGTCAGCTTTTTCCCGGCGGAAAGCCGGGAGCTGGCGCCAGTATCTCAGATAACAGGACTCCTGTAAAAGGGGGCGGACATCTCCGATCCAAGTCAAGACCATTGTTTTTTTTATCCTCCTTGACGATCTTGGGAAAAATACTCATTTCCCAAAGATCATAGCAGAAAAAAAAATGTTTGTAAAGTTGCATTTTTTTCATAAATGTCCCTTATCTTTTTTGCGTTTTTGTCGATATATCACAATAAAGAAAACATTATATATATTACTATTCAATAGAGCTGATGGCTGATCTTTAGCCCTTGGATAGTAAACGTTTATTTATCTATACTATCAAAGTTAAAGGCAGGTATTAAAAGTATGTTTAAGACGATGAACCTCAGAAAAAAAATGACCATTGTTTTTTTGTTGGTCACCTTGTTGGCTGCTATATCGGGTATAGCGGGACTGATATCACTCAAGTATGTGGATTCGAAGTATTCCTATGATCTGGAAAATAACGGGCTCGCGTTGGGCGACCTGGGTTACGGGTCTGTGACGTTTACGGCGACCAGGCGTGGTCTCCATGATATCATCAACACATCTGACGAGTCATTGATGGCTGAACTTGAAGAAGAATTAAATGACAATTTTGATAAGACGGAAGCATATATGAAGGCGGTGGAAGTCACTTTAAATACAGATACTGGGAAACAAGCCTTCAAGGATTGGGAAGTGAACCTGAAAGAATATGAGGATCTGGCCCAGAAGTATGTGGAGCTGGGAAGGAACGCCACTGGCGATGAGATGGAGAAAGTGTTCGACCAGTGCAGGGCTGAAGTGGATCCTCTTTACGAGAAGGCCTATGAGAACCAGAGTACGATCATGCAGGCGAAATCCGACGCGGCAAAACAGAGTCTCCATGACCTTGCAAGGCTGGCGAACAGTGCAGTGATCCTGGTCATCGCCGTCATCATCATCGTGATCCTCCTGGCTTTTGGTATCTCGGCGAAGATCTCACATAGTATCGCCACACCTGTCAGAGAATGTGCTGAACGCTTGGCGCTCTTGGCAAAAGGTGATCTCTCAGCTCCCGTGCCCGTTGTGGACAGTCAGGATGAGACGAGGATCCTGGCGGATTCCACCCAATCTATCGTGAGTACGTTGAATGCGATCATAGAAGATGAAGAACAGATCCTGGAGGACATGGCGAAAGGGAATTTCGATGTATACAGCAAGTGTACGGACGCTTATCAGCAGGATTTTGCACCGCTCTTGGCTGCCATGCGTTTGATCGCGTATAATCTGAATGATACGCTGGACCAGATCAGTTCGGCGACCGAGCAGGTAGATTCCAGCGCGGATCAGGTTTCCGATGGTTCACAGGCGTTATCCCAGGGAGCGACCGAGCAGGCAAGCTCCGTACAGGAACTGGCGGCTACGATCAACGGTATCTCCCAGAATGTCAATAAGAATGCCCAGAATGCAGAAGACGCCAGCATGCGCGCGGACCGTATGGGCGGCAAGCTGAATGAGAGCAATGAGCAGATGACTGAGATGATCCAGGCGATGAACAAGATCAGCGAGGCATCCAATGAGATCGGTAAGATCATCAAGACGATCGAAGATATCGCATTCCAGACCAACATCCTGGCATTGAATGCAGCTGTGGAAGCTGCCAGGGCTGGAGCGGCTGGAAAAGGTTTTGCAGTCGTGGCTGATGAAGTGCGCAGCTTGGCAGGAAAGAGTGCGGAAGCTGCCAGCAATACGACCGCTCTGATCGAGAGCGCGATCCACGCAGTGGAAAATGGTACAAAGATCGCCAGTGAGACGGCAGCCTCTGTCCAGGCGGCAGTCGCTGATTCAGAGGAAGTGGTGGGGATCATCAACGATATATCCAAGGCGTCTACCGCACAGGCAGAGTCTATCTCACAGATCACATTGGGTATCGACCAGATCGCCAGTGTGGTCCAGACAAACTCAGCGACTGCGGAGCAGAGCGCTGCGGCCAGTCAGGAGCTTTCCGGACAAGCCCGTCTGTTACATAGCCTGCTTGGCAGATTCACATTCCGCAACGAGGACGAAGGCGGTACGACGAAAGCGGCGCCGGCAGTTACTCCCAATAAGAAAGCACCTGCTGTACCGAAGCCCGCGCCGAAAGCTCCGGCTCCGGCAAAACTTCAGCTGAAATTCGACAGCAGCCCCGCGGCAAGCCATCAGTGGTCTTCACCGGCACCTGATACGAAACAAGATATGGATCCTAATGTGGAAGCTACGCTCAGCCCGGAGATCAGGGATCAGGTCGGCGAGATACACTTCCAGGATGATTATTCTAAATATTAAACATAAAATGATCAAAGGATCCCGCAAGTGCGGGGTTCTTTGCCCGTAATGGATCATTAGGGTGTGTTTGGAAATGCGTACAGAGCAGAGAGCGTGGATGGGTTTTCAAACACACCCTTCTATTTTTTGGAAGGAAAGGAGAAGGAAGATGCAGCATGGCATTTATTACGCGTATTGGGAAAGGGAATGGAGCGGTGATTATCTGCATTATATAGAGAAGGTGGCAGACCTTGGGTTTGACATCCTGGAGATCGCGGCGGGGCCGCTCCCAGAGTATACGCCGGCGCAGTTATCAGAACTGCGGGAGTGCGCACAGGCGCACGGTATACGGCTGACAGTGGGATATGGGCCGGCGCCGGAGAATAATATCGCATCCGCCGATCCGAAAGTACGGGAACATGCTCTGGCTTTTTATGAGGATCTGTTCCAGCGGATGGAGAAGATAGGCGCTACATTGATCGGAGGGGCGCTTTATTCCTGTTGGCCCATTGACTACAGCAAGCCTGTAGACAAGAAAGGGGACTGGGAGCGGGGGATCGAAGGCGTGGCGAGACTGGGCAGGATCGGCATGGACTGGGGGATCGAGACGATCGGGATGGAAGTCCTGAACAGGTTTGAGAACCATGTGCTGAATACGGCGAGAGAAGGCGCGGCGTTCGTACAGTCTGTCCGTCAGCTGGAGTCCAGAGCGACAAATATAAAGGTCATGCTGGATACTTTCCATATGAATATCGAAGAGCAGAGTATTGGAAATGCCATCCGCACAGCCGGGGATCTTCTGGGGCATTTCCACACAGGAGAGTGTAACCGGATGGTGCCTGGACAGGGGCGGACTCCCTGGAGAGAGATCCATGATGCGCTGGCAGATATCGGCTATGACGGCACGGTGGTCATGGAGCCTTTCGTGATCCCTGGAGGGACAGTTGGGAGAGATATCCGGATATGGAGGGACCTTGTGGAAAATATTTCTGAGGAAGCTCTTGACAAAGATGCAGAGGAAGCGTTAAGATTCCAAAGGTATATGTTGGGTTGATACTAAATGTATAGGGGGAAACTGTAATGTACCATTGTCACATGCGGTTATATTTGACAGGCCATCCGCATAGGGTATTTGAGATCATAAAAGAAATGTCCCCGCTTGAACATTTTACGCATGAATTCCTGGAAAGTGACAGGCCGGAAGAAACGTTGGCGGCGGGAGCGGATGTGATAGTGGCGGATCTGCAGGGGTATCCAGATGTAAAAGAGGCGGTGCGGACACTGATCTCGGCCAAAGCCGGCAGTGCGGAACTCATCTTGCTGGCAGACAGGGAACAGATAGATCTTATGGCAGATGATCTCTCGGGAATCAGGGATATTTGGACAATGCCGATGTCAGAAGGGGAGGTAAGATTCCGTTTCCTCAGGTGGCAGCAGAGATATAAAGAGGATAAAGACCATTGGCAGGCCAGGCAGTATCTTGAGGCTGCGATCAATAATATCCCGACGCTTGTCTGGTTTAAAGATAAGGACGGGATACATGAGAAAGTAAATGACAGTTTTTGCAAAACGGTCAATAAATCGAAAGAGCAGGTGGAAGGGCGCGGGCATGCCTATATCTGGGATGTGGAACAGGACGATCCCGCCTGCATAGAGTCAGAGCGCGAGGTCATGACCAAGAGAGAGACCTGCGTATCTGAGGAGATCATCCAGACCGGGGAGGGTCCGAAGACACTCACCACCTATAAATCTCCGCTGTATGATCTGGATGGGAGCGTGATGGGGACTGTGGGTGTGGCCATCGACGCCACCCAGGAGCGCGCTTATGAACAGGAACTGCTCAGGAAGAACCGTACGATGGAGACGATCTTTACTGCGATGGAATGCGGGATCGTATGCCATTCACTGGACGGGAAGAAGGTCCTGAGCATCAACAGGGCTGCTCTGGATATCCTGGGGTATGAGTCCAAGGAAGAATTGGAGGAGACGGGCTTTGATATGATCGCCTCTTCCGTTGTGGAAGAAGATAGGGAAAATGTCCAGGAACTTATCCGGAGCCTGAAGAAGGCAGGCGACAATACCAGTATCGAATATCGTGTGCAGTCACGCAATGGGGATATCCTGCATGTCATGGGCAACGTGAAGCTCCTGGAAGAGAACGGGGAATTGTTCTACCAGCGGTTCGTCCTGGATTGCACAGAGCAAAAGCTGCAGGAGAAGAGACGGGAGATGCGCCAGGCGGAGATGATCCAGGCTTTGGGCATCGATTATGCCCTTGTCTGCTTTTTCGATCTGGATACGGGCAGCGGCAGGACTCTGCGCAATGACGATGGGGAGGGGCATGTATTCGATCCCATTTTTGATGGGGAGGTATCTCTGCAGGAGAGCGTGGAACGCTACATACAGAAGGCCGTGTATGAGGAAGACAGGGAAACGCTCAGCCAGGCATTTTCATTGGAGCAGTTGGAGAAAGAACTGACGGAAAAGCGCCTGTTTTATATGAATTACCGTACCAGCAGAAAGGGTAAGACAGAATACTTTCAGATGAAAGTGGTCCGTGCGGGCGAATGGGAGGAGAGCCATGGCATTGTCCTGGGGCTGCGCAGTGTGGACGAAGAGATCCGTGACGAGATGGAGAAAAAGAGCCTGCTGGAAGACGCTCTCATGCAGGCGAACCGGGCCAGCAAAGCCAAGAGCCTGTTCTTGTCCAATATGTCCCATGATATAAGGACGCCGATGAATGCGATCGTTGGCTTTACAGCCCTGGCAGTCACCCATATCGACAATAAGGAACAGGTGGAGGAATATCTGAAGAAGATCATGACCTCGGGGAACCATCTGCTCAGCCTCATCAATGATGTCCTGGATATGAGCCGTATCGAGAGCGGCAAGATCCATCTGGATGAGCAGTCGTGTAATCTCCCGGAGATCCTCCAGGGGCTGCGCAATATCATCCAGGCAGATGTGCATGCAAAGCAGCTTGAGTTATACATGGATGCGATGGATGTCATGGATGAGGATATCTATTGTGATAAACTGCGCCTGAACCAGGTACTTTTGAACCTCCTGGGCAACGCGGTAAAATATACCGGGGCAGGAGGGGCAGTGAGCATGCGGATCCGGGAAAAGCCTGGGGCGCCGTCCGGATGGGCTCATTATGAATTTACCATCAAAGATAATGGCATCGGGATGAGCAAGGAATTTGTAGCGCATATCTTTGAACCATTTGAGCGGGAAAATACCACGACGATCAGCGGTATCCCAGGGAGCGGCCTTGGGATGGCGATCACAAAGAATATCGTGGATATGATGAACGGATCCATTGAAGTGAAGAGTGAACAGGGGGCGGGTACGGAAGTCACGGTGTCCTTTATGTTCCGTTTGGATCTGGGAGAAAAAGAGCGGCAGGATATACCGGAGCTGCAGAACTGCAGGGCGCTGGTGGTAGATGATGATTTTAATACCTGTGACAGCGTATCCTATATGCTCCAGCAGATCGGGCTGCGGGCAGAATGGACCCTATCGGGAAAAGAGGCTGTGCTGCGTACCCGTCAGGCGGTGATGCGCGGGGATGAGTACGGTGTGTATATCATTGACTGGCTCCTGCCTGATATGAATGGTGTGGAAGTCACCCGCAGGGTGCGCAAAGAGACAGGCGATAGTGTACCGATCATTGTGTTGACTGCATATGACTGGTCAGACATAGAGGGAGAGGCGATAGAAGCCGGGGTCACGGCATTTTGCAGCAAGCCGCTGTTCCTGTCAGAGCTGCGCAGTTGTCTGCAGTCGATCGTAAATGCAGAAGAAGATGGAAAAGAGGATGATGGTGGACCAGTGGAACGACATACAGGACGGATCTTGTTGACAGAAGATAATGAATTGAACCAGGAGATCGCTGTGGCGATCCTGGGTGAGGCGGGTTTTACGATCGAAGTTGCGGAGAACGGGAAGATGGCTGTGGAGATGCTGGCGGCCTCAGAACCCGGGTATTATCAGCTCGTACTCATGGATATCCAGATGCCGGTGATGGACGGCTATCAGGCGGCCAGAGAGATCCGCAGGCTGCAGGACCCTGGATTGGCGTCTATACCGATCATAGCTATGACAGCCAACGCTTTTGAAGAAGATAAGCAGGAGGCGTTGAAGAGTGGGATGGATGGACATATCGCAAAACCCATAGATGTGGAAGTCCTGTTTGATACGTTGGATCATATGTTGAGAAGATAGATATGGGAACAGTGAGAAAAGCGCCGTGTTTTGACGGGGCTTTTCTTGCTGTTCGGAGGATGTTGTGGTAAGATTGGAGATAAAATAAAGATGAAAGTATAGGAGTAAAGTTCATATGTGTGGAATAGTTGGCTTTACGGGAGACCAGCAGGCAGCCCCGATCTTATTGGAAGGATTGTCTAAGCTGGAATACCGGGGGTATGATTCAGCAGGGCTGGCCGTCCGTGATAACGAGGCGGAGGTGGAGATCGTCAAGGCGAAAGGACGGTTATCCGTACTGGAGGAGAAGACAAATGGCGGGCAGACATTGACGGGCACTTGTGGGATCGGGCACACCAGATGGGCCACCCATGGGGAACCGTCAGAGGGAAATGCACATCCCCACCACAGCGATGACTGCACTGTTGTCGCCGTACACAACGGCATCATTGAAAATTATCAGGAATTAAAAGACAAACTGGTCAGGAAGGGCTATCAGTTCTATTCAGAGACGGATACGGAAGTCGCGGTCAAGCTGATCGATTATTATTATAAAAAATATCTGGGCACCCCGGTGGATGCCATCAACCATGCCATGGTGCGTATCCGCGGCTCTTACGCCCTGGCCGCCATGTTCGAGGAATATCCGGGTGAGATCTACGCTGCGAGAAAAGACAGCCCCATGATACTCGGCATCCAGGACGGGGAGTCCTATCTGGCGTCTGACGTACCCGCCATATTGAAATATACAAGGAATGTATATTATATCGGGAACATGGAGATCGGAAAGCTTGAGAAGGGAAAGGTCACCTTTTATAATCTGGACGGGGATGAGGTGGAAAAAGAGCTAACAGAGATACAATGGGATGCTGAGGCGGCGGAGAAGACGGGATTTGAGCATTTTATGATCAAGGAGATCCATGAACAGCCCAAAGCAGTTTCAGATACCCTCCATTCAGTGGTGAAAGATGGGAAGATCGATCTGTCCGGTGTGGGGTTATCGGAAGAGGATATCAAAGGCATCAGCCAGATCTACATTGTGGCCTGTGGGTCGGCGTACCATGTAGGCGTGGCGGCCCAATATGTGATCGAAGACCTGGCGAAGATCCCGGTGAGAGTGGAGCTGGCTTCCGAGTTCAGATACAGAGGGCCGTTGTTGGATAAGGACGGCCTGGTGATCATCATCAGCCAGTCTGGAGAGACGGCGGACAGTCTCGCCGCACTCCGCGAGGCAAAGGCAAAAGGCGTGAAGACACTGGGGATCGTAAATGTGGTGGGCTCTTCCATCGCCCGTGAAGCGGACAATGTATTCTATACGCTTGCGGGGCCGGAGATCGCAGTGGCGACCACGAAGGCATACAGCACACAGCTCATCGCCTGTTATGCCCTGGCCGTCCAATTTGCCAGGATACGGGAGGCGATCGACGGGGAAGGATATACACGGCTCATAGAGGAGTTGGGGACGCTGCCGGAGAAGATCGGGAAGATCATCGAGGATAAAGAGCGTATCCAGTGGTTTGCGGCGAAACAGGCGGCGGCGAAAGATATCTTCTTCATCGGCAGGGGCATCGACTATGCCATCTCCCTGGAGGGCAGCCTGAAGATGAAAGAGATCAGCTATATCCATTCAGAAGCATATGCAGCCGGAGAATTGAAGCATGGGACGATCTCGCTGATCGAGGACGGCACGTTGGTGGTAGGCGTCCTGACCCAGCAGGGATTGTTTGAAAAGACGATCAGCAATATGGTGGAGTGTAAGAGCCGCGGGGCGTATCTGATGGGGCTGACCACTTATGGGAATTACAACATAGAGGATACCGCGGATTTTGTGGTCTATGTCCCCAAGACAGATGTGCATTTTGCCGTATCGCTGGCAGTGATCCCGCTGCAGCTGATGGCTTACTATGTATCGTTGGCAAAAGGGCTGGATGTGGATAAACCAAGGAATCTGGCGAAGAGTGTGACAGTGGAATGAGATTATATGAAAGAGGATCCTGCAGGGACAGGATCCTCTTTCTGTCGTCGGTCATTTCCCCAATAAATGTTCGCCGACCATCACGATATCCCCCGCGCCCATTGTGATCAGAAGATCCCCCTCCCGGCAATTTTCAAGAAGGTAGCCTTCGATCTCATCGAAAGTGGGAAAGTACGCACAGGGTGTACCCAGCGCCTGGATCTCTTTTTGCAGGTCTTTGGAGGTGATGCCGATGGTATTTTTTTCACGGGCGGCATAGATGTCTGCCAGCACCACCTGATCTGCCAGGGTCAGTGCCTGGGCGAAATCCTTTAACAGGGCGTTGGTGCGGGTGTAAGTATGCGGCTGGAAAGCGCACCATATCTTTTTGTGCGGGTGATCGTGGGCGGCGGACAGGGTCGCCCGGATCTCTGTGGGGTGGTGGGCGTAGTCGTCGATGATGGTCACGCCGCCGACCACTCCTTTATGTTGGAAACGCCTCTCTGTGCCGGGAAACCCGGAGAGCCCTTTTTGGATCGTATCTATCTCGATCCCCAGTCGCTGCCCCAGGGCGATGGCGGCCAGGGCGTTGGATATGTTGTGCATCCCGGGGACGGATAAGGAGAAGCTGCCTATCTTTTCCCCGTCCCTGCTGCAGGTGAAGGAGGGGTATCCTTTTTCATCAAAAACGATATCATGAGCAGTATAATCCCCCGGAGTCTCCAGTCCATAGGTGATGATCTTGCAGGGCAGTCCTTCAGTGACGGTCTCATATCTCGGCGTATCGCTGTTGATGATCAGGCAGCCGTCTGCGGGGAGCCTTTCGGCAAATCTCCGGAAAGACTCCCGGATATGGTCGATATCGCGGAAAAAATCCAGGTGGTCAGCGTCCACATTGAGGATGATGCTGATCTTGGGGAAAAAACTCAGGAAGCTGTTGGTGTATTCACAGGCCTCCGTCACAAAAGTACCAGAATCCCCCACGCGGATGTTCCCGCCGATGGCAGGCAGGATGCCCCCTACAGTCACGGTAGGGTCCAGGCCCCCTTCCAGGAGGATGTGGGAGATCATAGAGGTGGTGGTCGTCTTCCCGTGCGTACCGGCGACCGCGATCGGCATATCATAATTTGCCATGATCTGGCCCAGAAGTTCGGCGCGGGTCAGCATAGGGATCTTTTTCTCAACGGCGCAGGCGTATTCAGGGTTATCAGGATGGATGGCCGCCGTGTAGACTACAAGGTCGATGGGATCCGCGAGATTTGAGGCCCGCTGGCCGATGTAGATGGCGGCCCCCTTCCCGGCGAGACGGTCGGTCAGGGGGCTTTTCTTGGCGTCGGAGCCGGAGACCTGGAAATCATTCTGGAGCAGTATCTCGGCCAGCCCGCTCATGCTGATACCGCCGATGCCTATAAAATGCACCCGGCCAGGATGGTCAAAGTCTATTTTGTACATAACATGTTTCTCCTTTCTATAACAAAGAGGAAATCCGCATATTGATTATAACCTTTGCCGGAGAAAATGAAAAGAGAAAATGATCATACATTTCGATCAAAAAGGAGAAAAAAAGACTCGATAATTTGTAAAAAATGTTCACTAATGGTAAAAAGTATGATATAATAAATCCATTATAATAGACAAGAGGTGATTGCATGATAAAAAAAGAAATGATCGCCATGCTCTTAGCAGGCGGACAGGGCAGCCGTCTTGGTGTCCTGACCGAGAAGGTAGCAAAGCCTGCTGTGTCTTTCGGCGGTAAATACCGGATCATCGACTTTCCCCTGAGCAATTGTATCAATTCAGGTATCGATACAGTGGGGGTGCTGACCCAGTACCAGCCATTGTTGTTAAATACCCATATTGGTATCGGCATCCCCTGGGATCTGGACAGGAACGAGGGTGGTGTGACCGTGCTGCCTCCTTATGAAAAGAGTACGAACAGTGAATGGTATACAGGTACGGCGAATGCCATTTTTCAGAATATGGATTACATGGAGCAGTATAACCCGGAGTATGTGTTGATCCTCTCCGGGGACCATATTTATAAGATGGATTATGAAGTGATGCTGGATTTTCACAAGGTAAATAAAGCAGACGTGACCATTGCCACTATGCCGGTACCCCTTGAGGAAGCCAGCCGTTTTGGTATTGTAGTGACCGATGAGACGAACCGGATCACCCAGTTCGAGGAAAAACCGGAGAAGCCCAGCAGCAACCTGGCATCTATGGGGATCTATATCTTCAGCTGGCCGGTGCTCAAGGAAGCGCTCCTGGCGAAGAAAGACCAGAATAACTGCGACTTCGGCATGCATGTACTGCCTTACTGCCATGAGAAGGAACAGCGTCTGTTTGCCTATGAGTACAATGGATATTGGAAAGACGTGGGAACCCTGGGGTCTTATTGGGAAGCCAACATGGAATTGATAGATATCATCCCGGAATTCAATCTATATGAGGAATTCTGGAAGATCTATACAAAAGGGGATATCATCCCGCCCCAGTATATAGCGGAAGAAGCTGTCCTCGGCAAATGTCTGATCGGCGAGGGGAGCGAGATCCACGGGGAAGTACAGAACTCAGTGATCGGTCCGAATGTCTATATCGGACGGGGCGCTGTGGTCAAAGATTCTGTTATCATGCGCAATACTTCGATCGGCTGCAATACGGTGGTGGACAAGTCGATCATAGCAGAGAGTGTCACCATCGGGTGCGATGTGGTATTGGGCGAAGGGGAAGAAGCAGAAAATGTAGCAAAGCCGAAAGTATATGCATTTGGCCTGGTGACTATCGGAGAGCATTCGGTGATCCCCAACGGTGTGAAGATAGGAAAGAATACAGCCATCTCAGGTGAGACAGTATCAGACGATTATCCAGGCGGTGTACTGGCGAGCGGCGGAGTGATAGCAAAGGATGGTGAAGGCGCATGAGGGCGATAGGACTTATTTTGGCAGGCGGCAGCAACAACAAGATGAGGGAATTATCGGACAAGAGAGCGATCGCGGCGATGCCGGTGGCAGGCAGTTACAGGAGCATTGATTTTGCGCTGAGCAATATGTCCAATTCCCATATCCAGAAAGTGGCGGTCTTGACGCAGTACAATGCCCGTTCCCTGAATGAGCATCTCAGTTCCTCCAAATGGTGGGATTTTGGACGGAAGCAGGGCGGATTGTATGTCTTTACGCCAATGGTGACAGCCGATAACAGCTGGTGGTACAGGGGTACAGCCGACGCCATGTACCAGAACCTGAATTTCTTGAAGAACAGTCATGAACCTTATGTGGTGATCGCTTCCGGCGATGGCATCTACAAGCTCGACTACAACAAGGTGCTGGAATACCACATCAAGAAACGGGCAGACGTGACAGTGGTATGTACAGATATCGACGGGGATGATGTGAACCGTTTTGGCGTGCTGAAGATGAATGAGGAATCCAGGATCGAAGAATTCGAGGAAAAACCCATGGTCACCCAATCCCATACCATTTCCACAGGTATCTACGTCCTGCGCAGGAGGCAGCTCATCGAGATGCTGGAGAAATGCGCACAGGAGGACCGGCATGATTTTGTGAAAGATATCTTGATCCGCTATAAGAATCTGAAGCGGATCTACGGTTATAAGATAAAGGATTACTGGAGCAATATCTCCACAGTGGAATCATATTACAGGACGAACATGGATTTCCTGCGGCCAGACGTGCGGGCATATTTTTTCCGGGAAGGCCCTGAGATCAAGACGAAGATCGATGACCTGCCGCCGGCTAAATATAACCCAGGCGCTGTTGTGAAGAATAGTCTGATCGCCAGCGGATGTATCATCAATGGAGAAGTAGAAAATTCTGTTCTGTTCAAAAATGTATTTGTAGGAAATAATTGCGTAATAAAAAATTCGATCATCCTTAACGAAGTATACCTAGGTGATAATACACATATAGAGAACTGTGTTGTGGAGAGCAGGGATACGATACGTGCGAATTCTTATCATTATGGGGAAGATGGTATCAAGATCGTTGTGGAAAAGAATGAACGGTATGTAATATAATCCGAAAGGGGCGGAAACTACTATGAATATAACAGATGTTAGGGTACGAAAGGTAGCAAAAGAAGGGAAGATGAAAGCAGTTGTGTCGATCACGATCGATGATGAATTCGTGGTACACGATATCAAAGTGATCGAAGGCGAGAAAGGATTGTTTATCGCGATGCCCAGCCGGAAAGCATCAGATGGTGAATACCGGGATATTGCCCACCCCATCAATTCGGCGACCCGCGAAGGGATCCAGCGCATTATTTTGGAGAAGTATGAAGAGGTTATGGATATAGAAGCAAACGACCGCCCAGTTGAAGCAGAAGAGACAATAGGATAGAAAAAACGCCGATCCCCGACCGAGTTGGATGTGGGATCGGCGTTTCTTCTATTTACGAAAATCAAACAAGTCTTTGATCTCAATTCCCAGAGCATCTGCTATGTCAAATAGTTTGTCAAGGGATACGGAAGTCTTTCCATTTGGAGCTTCGATATTGCTCATATGTGTCCGGCTGACATCTGTGGCTTCTGCAAGCTGCAGCTGGGTCAGTCCTTTGAGTTTACGGTAATAAGCGATCGTCAGCCCAAGCTCCCGATATTGTTTTTTCCTTTTTTCATCCATGACTTTCTTTCCCTCCTGGTTTTTAAGCGTAATTGTAATTTTCTATTGTTATAGTTTACAAATTCTAAGAAAAAAACTAAACAACAAGAAAATAGATATTTGCAAAATTACAGATATCAAATAAGGCTCCCACATCGAGTGTTACGAAAATATTACAAAAATCTTGCAAAAAGGTATTGATTTTATTTCGGAGTGTGGTATAATGTGTAACGTAAATATAAATGAGGTGTTATACATGAATAAATTCAGATTTATGACCACAGCGATAGCGATGTCCGTACTGATCACGGGAGGGAGCGTATCTGTACGAGCTGCATCCACGCAGGAACAGATCGAGGCCGTAGAGAAGGGGAAGGCCCAGACAGAGTCCGAACTCGCTGAGGTCCAGGAACAGATCGATAACTTGGAAGGGCAAAGGGGAGACCTTGAGAGTTATTTATCGCAGTTATCTCAGCAGTATGAAGAGCTGAGTGCCAGCCTGGAAGAATTGACAGGAAAGGCAAAGCAGAAACAAAAAGAACTGAAAATGGTCAAAAAGGAACTGAAGAGAGCAAAAGAGAAGGAACAAGAGCAGTATGAGAGTATGAAGATCCGTATCTCATATATGTATGAAAATTCTAAGGGGAACCTGCTGACTTCTCTGTTGTCTGTGGATAGTCTCACGGATCTTCTCACACGGGCAGAAAATTTTACGCAGATATCCAAGTATGACCGGGAGATGCTCAAGAAGTATGAGCAGACAAAGGAAAAGGTACAAGACCAGAAAACGGCTATAAGAGTGGAACAGGAATCCATTGCCCAGCTGCAGGAAGAGAGTGCAGAGAAGAGGCAGGAGGTAGAGGGACTTGCGTCGACTACCCAGGAGGAGATCGCACGATATAGCCAGGAGATCGACCGTTCTGAAGGGGAGGCGGCCAGTCTATTGGAACTTGTGGAGAGCCAATCCGTCCAGCTGGGGAGTTTGATGGATAAGGCGGAAGAAGAAGCAGAGGCAGCCAGGAGAGCGGCGGAAGCAGAGTTGGCAAGGCAGCTGGAAGAAGAGGAGAAAGCTGCTAAGGCGGCAGAGCAGACGCAGGCGGCCAGCCAGGAAGAGACTGTCCAGGAGGGAGATGGGCAGGTCATATCGGAGGCTGATCAGGAGGATGCCCCTGTGGATGGAGCAGACACGGAAGAGGACACAGAGGAGACAGATGATCTCACGGAGGCAGTTGGAACATCTGAAGGGATTGAAGGGCCTGGAGATGGAGAGACTGAGGGAGCCGAAGAAGAGGTCAGTACGCCCGGAGTGACCCAGACACCGGAAGCGTCTGCGACACCAGAGACGACAGCGCAGCCGGAAGAGACAGAGGCTGCGGAAACGGAAACGGCAGGAAGCAACAGTGCCGGTACATATTTAGGTGATTTTACACTTACAGCATATTGTAATTGTTCCAAGTGTTGTGGTTCCTGGTCAGGAGGAGGGACGGCCAGCGGGACGACTCCTACGGCGGGGAGGACTGTAGCCATGGGAGGTGTGCCATTTGGAACGAAACTTTTGATCAATGGTAATGTATATACAGTAGAAGACCGGGGGACTGGATATGGGCATGTGGATATCTATATGGACAGCCACAGTGCGGCATTACAGTTCGGTAGTCAGAAAGCTGCTGTGTATCAGTTAAATAATTAGATGATAGACCGGGGCTATAGACAGAAGCCCCGGATTTTGCTATTGCAAAGGAGGTAGAAGATGAGGAGTAAGGTATGGGGACGTTTTTGGGCGGTCTTACTGGCAGTGATCTTATTTTCCCAGTCGGGCTGGGGGATCGCTGACACATGGGCGCTGGGGCAGGAGCTGTATGGGCAGGGCACGCCCATCGATGAGGAAAATTTTCCAGATAGGATATTCAGAGAGTATGTGGCGGATACTTTCGACCTTGACGGCAATGGTATCCTGGACACAGAAGAAAAGGAGAGTGTCCGTGAGCTGGATGTATCCGGCCGGGGGATCAGGAGCCTGCGCGGGATCTCTGTCTTTGGGGGGCTGCGCAAGATCCAGTGCAGGGGGGACCGTTTGACGGGATTGGATCTGCGTGCATGTGGATATCTGGAGAGCCTGGATGCAGACTGGAACCAGATCCGGGAGGAGGATCTGCTCCTGCCCGATCATTTGCAGGGGGCGGGGAGCGCGGGAGTGTCGCTGGAGTTTAATGCAGTCCCGGATGCTCTGCAGTTGGAAAAGGAGGAAGAGCTTGTAGAGATCACAGAGGAGATCTTCCCGGATGCCCATTTTCGTAAATATATAGGGGAATGCCTGGACTTAGATCTGGATGGGCGGCTTTCCTGGCAGGAGCGCAGCCAGGTGACCACGCTGTATCTGAAAGGGATGGGGATCGAATGCTTGGAAGGATTGGAGTATTTTCCCTGTCTGGTGTATCTCAATTGTGAAAATGGCCGTTTGGCAGAGTTGGACCTGAATGGGAATCCTCTTGTGGAGAGCGTGTATTGCCGGGATAATCTGCTGTCAGTGATCGACGCCCGGGCGTGTATGCAGCTGCAGGAGATATCCAGTGATGGAGATGTGGCGGTCTGGAGATCCCTGGGAGGGACACAGGGACAGATCTCCGGGAATGATATCCCAGAAGATGGTATACAAGGGGATACTATCTCAGAGAATAGTACCTCAGAAAACAGCATCTCAGAGAACAGTGTCTCGGAAAACATATATCCGGGGACCGATGTATCCGGAAATGATATCTCAGAAAATAAAGTGTCTGGAAAAGATATCTCCGGGAATGACATCTCCGGGAATGATATCTCCGGAAACGATCTCTCCGGAAATGGCGTATCCGGGAACAGTACACCGGAAAAACGTGGGAGGACAACGACCAGCGGGACAGACACTCCCGCACAGGATCCTGGTACACAGGCGGTCGCCACCTATACGGTCACTTTCAAGCCCAAAGGCGGCAGTGCTGTCAAGGCGCAGAAGATAGCAAAGGGCGGAAAGGTAAAGAAGCCGGCAGATCCTGTCAGATCCAGATATTTATTTAAAAAATGGTATAACGGCAACAAAAAATACGATTTCAAAAAAACAGTCACAAAAGACCTGACCCTTACAGCAAAATGGTCAAAAGTGAGTGTGGCCAGAGGGGACATAAGGAGTCTGGCCAATAAGTCCAAGGGTGTACTGAAAGTCACTTACGCAAAGGTCAAAGGCGCCCATGGATATCAGCTCCAGGTGAGTACGGATAAGAGTTTCAATAGCAAAAAAGAATCTTATGCGGCGGACAGTACTACTTTCTCTATCAAGGACAGATATAAAAACAAAACATATTATGTGCGGGTGCGGGCTTACAAGCTGGATTCCAGGGGTAAGAAGATCTATGGAAAATTCAGTGTGAAAAAAAAGTTGAAGATCGCAAAAGGGATCCAGACTGTGGCCCCTTCCAGAGATGCAGCAACTCTCACATCCGTGGCACTGGCATCAAAGAAGAACGTGCGGGTGCGGGCGAAGATCACAGATCCTGTAAAAAGTGTGGATGCGTACTATTATCTGTTCCATCTGCAGGGGACAGGGGAGAAGATCGCCAAAAAGGCGGCACCAGACGCAAAGGTAAAAAAAAGTACGACAGTGACCATGACCACGCCGCTGGCCCGGGACACATCGGCCAGCAAACTCCAGTCCAAGTTTGTATTGGCGGTGAAAACAGGGAAGGAGGGGACTTACACGATCATCTCCGCACCCCAGTATATCTCCAATGCAGAGAAAGCAGCATCCTACAACTATGCCTTCCCCACAGCAGTGACCAAGAAAGGGCTGCAGGTGGATCCCCGGTATATGGAAGATGCTGTCACATTGGGCGTGAAGCATACAGCTTACAATATCTGTCTGGACGATCTGATCGCCACTCCTGACCAGAAAAATGATATCCAGGGCATCTCCTATAGGTATAATGGGAGTACATACTGGTTCAACAGAGGGATCGTGGAGAGCATCGACCATACGCTCGACCGGTTCCAGGAGGAGGATATGCTGGTCTCCGCGATCTTGCTGCTGCGCTGGAGGGAAGATATCGCTTATCTGATCCCGAAAGCGGCCAGAGAGTCGGGGCACGATTTCTATGCGATGGATACCAGTGAGGCGAAAGCACGGAAGCACCTGGAGGCAGTCTTTACGTTCCTGGCCCAGAGGTATGCATCGGATAAACGGGTCATAAACTGGATATTGGGCAACGAAGTGAATAACTATGGGGTCTATCATTATACGGGGGATACGGCTGTGGATAAAAATGCAAAGATCTATGCAGCTACATATCGCACAGCGCATATCGCCATGCGGAGCGTGTATGCGAAAGCCAGGGTCTATATCTCTTTGGATCAGACATGGACCTATCTGGCGCCCAATTCCAACAGCAGCAAACAATTCCTGGACAGATTTGCCGAGTATTGGGCCAGTTACGGGAAGCTGGGGGATTTCAACATCGCTTTCCATCCCTATCCCGCCCCCTTGGAAGATCCGGCTTTCTGGACCAATTCCAAGAGTCTGATCAGCAACAGTGTCGGCACGCCCTGCATCGCCATGTCTAACCTGACTGTATTGACAAATTACGTGAAGATGAGGTGGGGCAGCAATACCCGGATCATACTTTCAGAACAGGGATTCACCTCCAGCAGATACGGGGTGGAGGCAGAGGAACTCCAGGCGGCGGCCATAGCGTATGCGTATTATCTGGCAGAATTTAATGATATGATCGATGCGTTCATCCTCCACAGGCATGTGGACCACCAGGCGGAACAGGCGATAGGGCTGGCGTTAGGGCTGTGGACCAACGACGGCAGTGCGCAGCCGGCTTCGATCGGGAAAAAAAAATACGCCTGGGAAGTATTCAGATATATGGATACATCCAAAGGGAGTGCAAAGACTAAATTTGCTCTGGCACGTATAGGGACTTCCAGTTGGAAAGCAGTGGTGCCCGGGTATACAACAGCCCGCTTTTCCTGATCCATGCATATTGAAACAGCGGCTTCCATATAATGGTGATGGGGCCAAATAGGATAGCCAGGAGGTTTTGGATGCAGACATATCGACGCTTTGTTTCTTATGTATATCAATACGAGAATGGGAAAAAGGCCGGGAACCGGGGATTTATCAAGGTAGAAGCCAGAGGGAATACATGTAGTATGCAGATCTCGCTAAAGGGGGTCTGCAGAGATGGGAACGGGACTTGCAAGGTCTATGGTTTTAAACGGGAAGAAGGGCTGTTAAAGGGCAGTCTCTTGGCCGAATGTCCGGTGAAGATGGGGATCGTGCAGGAGCAGCTGGTATCTCTGAGAAATGAGATGGGAGATGCCAGGTACAGCCTGCATGATCTGAGCGGGGTCATATTCCGCGGGGATGATGAGACCATGTATGGGACACAGTGGGATGATGAACCCATGAAGATGGAAAATTTCCAGCCGGATGAAAGAAATATACGGAGAAGAGCGGCTGTTGAAGGACCTGGGGTCATAGAAGATCAGGGAGCAGAAGAGCAGCAAAGGCAGCCTGAGCCTGAAACTCCGGCGATGGCGGACACAAGGATGGGAGAAAGACTGCAGGAGACAGGGGCGGAGCCGCAGACCTTGGAAGCCGGGAACCCGGAGGAGATAGGAGGAGAGTTCCCACGAGCGGAGTCCCTGCAGGAAGAGATACCGCCGACGGAGATGGGGCAGGAGGAGATACCACGGACAGAACCCCTGCAGGCAGAGATGCAGCGGGCGGAGATCCCACAAGAGGAGATCGAGCAGGAAGAGATCCCACGAGTGGAGATGGAACAGGAGGAGATCGAGCAGGCAGAGTCCCTGCAGACAGAGATAGAACAGACAGAGATCCGGCAGGAAGAGATCGAGCAGGCGGAGTCCCAGCAGCCAGAGATCGAGCAAGCGGAGTCCCTGCAGCCAGAGATACAGCAGACGGCGGTCTTACAGGAGGAGATCGTGCAGGGAGAGGTGCAACAGGAGGAGATCCAGCAGCCAGAGATACAGCGGACAGCCGCAGGGATAAAAGCCCAGGGAGAGATCCGGGCACAGGAAAAGGATGGTGTGGGGACGGTCATCCAGGATAGTGTGGGAGAGAGAGGAATCCGGGAGGAGCGAAGGATGCCCCCAAAGGGTATGGAAGGCCCCGTATCAGATGGTCAGGGATCTGGAGGGAGATCCGCAGAGCTGCCAGGAGGAAGCGGATCAGGCAGGATCTTGTCTCTGCAGGAGGAAAGTCCCGCAGCGGAAAGGCCAGAGCAGAGGGGACTGGCAGAAATGTCAGGACCTCAAGAGGGATGGCCCGCACCAGGACCCGCAGAGCGGCGGCAAGAGATGGAAGAGCGCGGGAGCGCAGGAGGGACAGGACAATGGGAGTTACCGGAAGGAGAAGGACTTCCAGAAGTGCTGGACACCACAGTACCCATCCCTGATACGGAAGGAAGACTCCCACAGGATGGCAGAGGGAGTGGTCTCGATGAGAGTGCATACATGGAGAGGGGGCAGATGGAAAGCGACCACATAGAAGACCATATCCTAGAAGGTGCGGTCATGGAGGAACGTGCAGAAGAGGATATGGCCGCTGGAGAAGTGTCGCAGAGGGAAAGATACATAGGAGCGGAGATGGAGGCAGAAGATGTGGAGGGGACTGCCGCGCAGAGGGAAGACAGATTTTGTCCGTTTACAGATGGAGTCCTGGAGGACTGCAGGAAGATCTCCATAGAAGATCTGCGGTTCCTGGATCCCAGGGATCAGGGGATGCGCAATAACCGGTTCGTCCAGCATGGATATCAGATGTTTGGCCATCTGCTCCTGGCAAAGGTCGCCAGGAATTCCCAGTACATCCTGGGCGTCCCAGGCATGTACCAGAAACAGGAAAAGTTCATGGCAGATATGTTCGGCTTCCACAACTTTAAATGTGCCAGGCGAAAAAGCAATAGACAGGCATGCTTTGGGTATTGGTACCGGTTAATCTACCCCCCGAAGCTGGGCAGACGGAATGAGAAGGCGGACCGATCTTAGATAATGGCCCATCTCTTCTTTCGAGCAGGCGGAATAGCCGCGCTGCATGACTTGGGGACTGTCCCGGTATGCCTGCAGAAAATACTGTGCAGCGCCGGCGATCCACTTTGAGATCTGGATCAGATCCTCTTCTGTATGCAGTTCCCGGACGACCGTAGTCCTAAATTCATAGGGCAGGGGATCCGACAGGAGCCACTGGACGGATCGGTCGATCTTATCCAGCGCAGCATCTTCCACCCCTGCGAGTTTTGCATAATGTGCAGGTGGAGACTTGATATCCATGGCGATATGATCGATCAGATGTTCCCCGGCCAATTCCTGCAGAAGGCCGGGGTTTGTGCCGTTTGTGTCTAATTTGATAGGATAACCCAGGGCTTTGATGCTCTCACACAGAGATCTGAGCCCTGGGTTTAATGTGGGTTCGCCGCCGCTGATACACACGCCTTCCAGGATACCCCGGCGTTTTTTTAAAAAATATAGGATGTCCTCCAGGGGATAAGAAGGGCCTTCTCCCGGTGCCAGGACAAGGGACGAGTTGTGGCAGAAGGGACAGCGGAAGTTACAGCCCCCCAGAAAGAGGGTGGCAGCGATCCGGCCGGGGTAGTCCAGCAGGGTAGTTTTGGTAAAACCGGATATATCCATAGACAGATCCTTTCTTTTGATGTATGCTTATGTTATCTGATGAGTATATGATCTTATCCTATCATGACCGGGCGCATCCTACAAGATGAAATGATGGGATAGGGGACGCCAAAAGGTGCAGGCTCAGGAGAAGGAGGCAGGATGCAGTACAGAAAAGATAAAAAAGGAAATGAGATATCGGTCCTCGGTTATGGATGTATGCGTTTTATGCGGCAGGGGATCGGCATCGATCTGGATAAGGCGGAGGAAGAGGTGATGGCGGCCATAGAGGGCGGCGTCAATTACCTGGATACCGCCTATATCTATCCTGGCAGCGAGGCGGCAGTGGGGGAGATCCTGCGCCGCAATGGATGCCGGGACAGGGTATATCTCGCCACAAAACTCCCCCACTATATGATAAAGACGATAGAGGGCGTGGAGAGGACATTCTGTGAACAGCTCAGGCGGCTCCAGACGGATCATATCGACTATTACCTCATGCACATGTTGACAGATACTGCCACCTGGGAAAAACTGAAAAAGCGCGGGATAGAAAAATGGATCCAGGAGAAGCTGGCGTCCGGGCAGATCCGGAACATCGGTTTTTCCTATCACGGCAATACAGAGATGTTCAAACAGCTGGTGGATGCCTATGATTGGGATCTCTGCCAGATCCAATACAATTATATGGACGAGACTTCCCAGGCGGGTGTGGAAGGGCTGGAGTATGCAAATGCCAAAGGACTCCCAGTGATCGTCATGGAACCTCTGCGCGGCGGCCGCCTGGTGGATCTTCTGCCGGGATCGGCAAAAGAACTGTTCAAAAAAAACGGCGAAGGACGGATGCCTGCGGAGCTGGCTTTTAAATGGCTCTATGACCAGCCGGAGGTCACGTGTGTCCTGTCGGGCATGAATTCCCGGGAGATGGTGGAACAGGATCTGAAGACGGCATCCGGGGCAGTGCCGGGCTGTATGACGGAGCGGGACAGGGAACTTTTGGCAGCTGTGAAAAGAGAGATAGAGAAGAGCGTAAAAGTGGGATGTACAGGCTGCGGTTACTGTATGCCCTGTCCCAGCGGTGTGGATATCCCAGGTACCTTCCGCTGTTACAACGCCATGTATGCAGAGGGGAAAAAATCGGGCAGAAAGGATTACCTGCAGTGTACGGCCCTGCGCCAGGATCCCAGCAGCGCCTCACAGTGCATCCGCTGTGGGAAATGCGAGACCCATTGTCCGCAGCATATAGAGATACGCAGAGAGCTGCAGGCTGCGGCGAAAGGACTGGAGACGTTCTCTTACAGAGCCGTAAAGACGGCTGTGCGTTTACTCAAGTTGTATTGAGGTCTATGGAGGACAAAGATGGGATATAGATACAGGACAGAAGAGATATATTGCAGGATCGATGGGCAGAGGATCTACGGCGTGGCCTATATACCAGAGCGGGAAGGACGGTCGCCCCTTGTGGTCTTTGCCCATCAGCTGGGGAATACACATGCGGCGGGGGCGGACTATGCGGTGGCTTTAGCCAGCCGGGGGATCGGGGTCTATACCTTTGACTTCCGTGGCGGGGGCGTGGACAGCCGCAGTGATGGAAAGGTCACAGATATGTCGGTCATGACGGGAGCGGATGACCTGGGAGCGGTCATCGATACGGCGCGGGGATGGGATTTTGTGGATGGGCAGAAGATCGTACTGCTGGGTGCCAGCCAGGGGGGAGCGGTGGCGGCGGCGGTGGCAGCGCGCAGCGGAGAGAAAGTGGCTGGGCTGATACTCCTGTATCCGGCTTTTATGTTATACGATAAGATCCATGCCCAGTTCGACCGCCTGGAGGATGTGCCGGAGTGTTTCCGTTTCCTCGAATGGATCGATGTGGGGAAGAGATACGCGGAAGATATATGGGACTATGATGTATATAGTGAGCTGGAAAAATATAAAAGACCCGTGCTGATCATCCAGGGGGGCAAAGATCCGGTCGTGGATGTATCCTACGCGCAGAGAGCGCAGAAATGCTATCCGGGCGCCCGGCTGTGTATGATAGACCGGGCGGGGCATGGTTTTTATGGGCGCAGTTTTAGGGAGTCGGTGGGATATATCATGGAGTATCTGGAATGTGTCGGGATAAAGAGTGCAGAGCCTTGAGGATGTATCAAGGCTCTGCACTCTTTTTGCGGATCTGCGATCGTATGGCTGGAGGGCGAACAATATGGAGAGGGATGGAATATATTATAAGGATATATAGAAGGGGCGGGGAACCCTTGGCCTTAAAAGGTTTTGACAAGGCAGCTGGATGTATGTTATAATCCTATCAAATTAGTAGGATATTAAAATGGCAGTGCTTGCCTGTGAAAGGATGTGAGGATTTGGATACGGAATTTATGGGAAAATACGCTCACCTGTATGTGGATGCAGCGAAGCTGACCCTTACTCTGGGTGTGATCGGGATCTTATTTTCCCTGATCATTGGGCTGGCCTGTTCATTGATCCAGTATTATAAGGTACCGGTACTGAGACGGATCGTATCGGTATATATAGAGTTGTCCAGAAATACTCCGCTGCTGGTGCAGCTGTTTTTTCTGTATTTTGGTCTTCCGAAGATCGGGATCATGATCAGTTCGGAGGGCTGTGCGATCATCGGGCTGACTTTTCTTGGGGGGAGTTATATGGCGGAGGCGTTCAGGAGCGGCCTGGAGGCCATAGCATCCAGCCAGATGGAATCAGGGCTGGCGATCGGGCTCACGCACGGGCAGGTGATGCGCTATATCATCTTTCCCCAGGCATTGTCCATATCAGTCCCGGCCCTGTGCGCCAATGTCATTTTCCTCATCAAGGAGACTTCGGTGTTCAGCGCGGTGGCGCTGGCGGATCTGATGTATGTGGCGAAAGACCTGATCGGGCTTTATTATCAGACGGATGAAGCGCTCCTTATGCTGGTGATCGCGTATCTGATCTTGCTGCTGCCCATATCCTTAGCGGCGGCATGGCTGGAAAGGAGGCTCCGCTATGCAGGATTTGGGGATTAGAGTGTTGTTCATGGGCAATAATCTGGCCCGGCTTTTGGGAGGGTTGTGGGTCACCATAGAGATCTCTCTCCTGTCTGTTGTATTTTCGATCGTCTTAGGGATCCTCTTAGGTATGGTGATGACTCTGAAAAATCCGGTCATCCGCTGTATCACGAAAGTATACCTGGAATTTATCCGGATCATGCCCCAGCTGGTACTCTTATTCCTGGTGTATTTCGGTGTAACGAAGACATTTGGGATCCAGTTATCGGGGCAGGTCTCAGCGGTGATCGTATTTACCCTCTGGGGGACGGCGGAGATGGGCGACCTTGTGCGGGGGGCGCTCATCTCCATCCCCAGGCACCAATACGAGAGCGGCGCGGCGTTGGGGCTGGAGAGCGGCCAGATCTACCGGTATATCATCATCCCCCAGACGTTGAGGCGGTTGGTCCCGCTGGCCATCAATCTGACCACACGTATGATCAAGACCACATCGCTGATCGTGCTGATCGGTGTGGTGGAGGTGCTGAAAGTCGCCCAGCAGATCATCGAGGCAAATCGGTATACAGTGCCGGATTCTGCACTCTGGATATATGGAGCAGTCTTTTTCCTCTATTTCCTGGCGTGCTGGCCTATATCCCTTTTGGCGTCAAGGTTGGAGAAGAAGTGGAAAGATTAGGAGGTGGCAGGCTTGGATAAAAATGAAAGATTGCTGGAGATCCATCATCTCCATAAAGATTACGGGAACGGCCCCGTGTTAAATGATGTCTCCCTGGATGTGCATAAGGGTGAAGTATTGGTACTGATCGGGCCTTCCGGCTGTGGGAAGAGTACATTCCTGCGGTGTATGAACGGGCTGGAATCCATCCAGTCCGGTGAGATCCTGCTGGATGGCCAGGTGATCAGCGGCGAGAAGACGAAATGGAGCGAAGTGCGGCAGAAGATAGGGATGGTGTTCCAGAGCTATGAACTGTTCCCCCACATGACGGTGCTGGACAATATCCTCCTGGGGCCGATGAAGGTCCAGAAGAGGAGCCGTCCGGAAGCGGAGAAAGAGGCAGAGAAGCTTCTGGAGCGTGTGGGCCTCCTGGATAAGAAGGACGTCTACCCCAGGCAGCTCTCCGGCGGGCAGAAACAGAGGGTGGCCATCGTGAGGGCGCTGATCATGAAGCCGGAGATCATGCTCTTTGATGAGGTGACAGCGGCGCTGGATCCGGAGATGGTGCGTGAAGTGCTGGATGTCATGCTGGAACTGGCAAAGGCCGGATCGACGATGGTGATCGTGACCCATGAGATGCAGTTTGCCAGGGCAGTGGCAGACCAGGTGGTCTTTTTGGACGGCGGTGACATCGTGGAGATGGATGAGCCGGAGAGATTCTTTGTCTGTCCGAAGACAGAGCGGGCGCAGAGATTTTTGAACACATTTACATTTGAAAAAAAAGAAGGATAGGGATCATAGGGGATCCGTGCTGAGGGAGACAGGCCGTGAGGGTAGCTGTCTCCCTTTCTTGATCCTATGGAGATCTTCAGCAAAAACAGGAGGTTCTCAGTCTGTGTCCTGTTCTTTTTTGAGAAAAAAGGTAGTATAGAGGCGGAGAGGAGGGGAGAGGACGTTGGATCAGCAGAAGATCGGAAGGTTTTTGAGGGAACTGCGCAGAGAAAGATCGCTCACCCAGGAGGAGGTGGCAGAGATCCTGGGTGTATCGAACCGAAGTGTCTCACGGTGGGAGAACGGGGTGACTATGCCGGATCTTGATCTGCTCATCCAGATCGCAAGATATTATGATGTGGAGGTCGGGGAGATCCTAGACGGTGGTAAGAAAGGAGAAGATACAGAGAAGGATATGGATAAAAAGACAGAGGAGACCATGCTGAAGATCGCAGAACAGGTCAGCACAGAGAAGATCGTATTTTCAAAGAAACTTTGTTACGTGTTCATAGCAGGACTGGTCGCATATATCATATATATGGTCATCGATATCCAGGGGTTGACGGATGTGGAGGTCTACAGTGATATAGCCGACTTCATGCTCGGGCTCGTATTCGGGGATCTGCTCTTGGGAGTCTTGTATTCCAGCCGTTATATGACAAAGATCAGGGCTTTTAAGAGGAGAGTATTAAAACGCGGTAAAAAATGATAAGGAAATACAAGGCAGGGCGCCTTTCCGTGGTGTGGAGGACGCCCTGCCTTGTTAACTCTCAGATACGTTTCCAGGTTTAGTGGCTTTTTCCGGTACGGCTTCAAAGTCGAAGACCTCCCGGTAAGCGTTCCATTCCCTGTCGTCTTCAGCCAGGGAGGGTATCAGGCCAGTGCATTCAGTACATGCATTGGTGTTGAGGTAGGAGTCGTAAGATACATGATACGGATCTGACTTCTCTGCCATAGCCTGTTACTCCTTTCACATATATGATAGCCTGGTGATATGGCCAGGCTATCATAGTATGTGGGATATGGGGAAAAATATACAGGGTCAGAGAAGCTTTGCCAGACGCTGGGCGATGATCTGATGTCCCAGGCGGGTCAGATGTATCCCATCTGTGGTGATGGCCCCATAACCCAGCCGCCGGGCTTCCTGGCCCAGGAGGTCATGGAGGGGCAGGAAACTGCAGGCAAAGATATCAGCTAATCCTCTGATGTGCCCGGAGAGGGTCTTTACATGGGGGATCCATCCGGTGAATTCTTCGGGATAGGGAAAGATGAACGGTTCGATGAGGATGAGCCTGGCGTGGCTGTGTTCCGTGATCTTCTTGAGCAATGCTGTATATTCCCGGATGTACTCGGCCATCATCTGCGTCTGCTGGGTGGGACTGCGGTCTGTATTCATCAGCAGGCCGATATTATTGATCCCCACTTGGATCGTGACGATGTCTGGCTGCAGGTCGATGCAGTCCCGCTGTATATTCTGGAGGATCCTGGAGATAGTAAGACCATCCATACCTTTGTTGATGATCTCGAGATCTTTTAACAAAGGGGGCAGCATGGATACATACCCCTCGCCCAGCCTGTCAGAGCAGAAAAGGCGGTCGGCTGCAGTGATGCTGTCCCCCAGGCATAGAAGCCGTTCCATCTGTTACTGGATGGTGATATACTTAGGTTTTTCTTCAATGGCTTTCGGAGCTTCCTTGGGGATGCTCAAGCGGAGGATACCATTTTCAAAACCGGCCTGTATATCTTCCTGGGTGATGCCTTCTCCTACATAAAAACTGCGCTTACATGTACCGGAGAATCTTTCCCGCCGCAGATAATTGCCCTTTTCATCTTTCTCATCTTTTTTCTCGTTCCGGGTGGCTGTGACGGTCAGATAACCTTCTTTTAGCTCGGCATGGATATCTTCTTTGTGGAAACCAGGCAGCTCGATATCCAGCAGATATTTATCCCCGGATTCCTGGATGTCTGTTTTCATCAGGGAAGTATCGCTCCGGTTGAATGTGGTGGAAAAGAAAGGGTCTTTAAAAAGTTCGTCAAAAAGTCCAAAATTTCTATTTGTTAACATCATAAAGAATACCTCCTTAGAAACTGTAGTTGTTTTTGTTATAGGTGTACTATAGCACGCATTGTTAGCACTGTCAAGGGGTGAGTGCTAAAAAGTTTTTGCAATTTTTGCAAACCCTTTATTTATGCGGGTTTGCAGACTTTTTAATTTATAAAATATCATGATTTTTGCGGTTTGACACCAATTTTTAATTTTTTGGTGTCAGAGGTTGACTGTCATCCTGTCCAGTTTTTCTATCTCTTTTTCTACCCGGGACATATCTGTGATGTGGTTATACACCTGCATGGTCATCTCTATATCAGAATGTCCCATGATATACTGCAAGACTTTTATATCCATGCCGCTCTCAGCCATCCGGGTACAAGCGGTGTGGCGGGTGACGTGGGCTGAGAATCTTGGGAGCAGTTCCGCTTTCCGGTGTTGTCCCTTGGCTCTTTGCAGTTCCGCTTTATTATACGCATCCACGATATTGTAGAGTATGCTGTTGACTGCACTCGGCATCAATGGCCGTCCTGTCTTTGCTGTAAAGATAAAATCTGTATAGCCGTCCACGTCAATATCCCTGCTCTTTCCTTGTAAAAAGTCTAACTCGCGTTGTGCTTTAAACGCGCGGTACACTTCCTGTATTTTTATAGATGAGTTGATGGTCTATGCTGACTGTCTTTTTTTCATATCCACATCAGTCCAGGTCAGCCCTATCAGTTCCCCGCACCGCACACCTGTGCCAACTTTCAGTCTTTTCTCTGTGTCCCCATGGCGTATTGCGTCTATGGATATATCATAACATAGATACACTGGGATGGGAACATAAAAGTCTGATTTCTTATTGTGAGATCAAATATATATATCGCTCAACTTTTTCTACAGAATATAATACACGTCTGCCTATATTTATACGCGCTCCAGCATCTTCCCCTATCTTCCGTGCGGTTGCATGGCCGCATGACAACATGGCCGCCAGTTTTTCAATATCAACTGCTATCTGTTTTTCTGTTTCCCTTGTTTTTGTTTTGTTCATCTGATACATGGACTTGACAATACGGATATTTTTATCTTTTCCTGACAATCGCTTACGACGCGGCATTACGATACAATACAGTACATTATCGGTATTGTCAGGACATCTCCTTTCTCCGCTTTTAGCGGCTTTCTTCTTGGTCTTCTTAGTCTTCTTGTTGTCCTTCTTGGCTTTCTTTTTTTGCTCTTTCTACCATCTCGCGGAATCTCTCTAACCCTTCACTGCGTCGGAGATATCTGCCATGTACAGCGCTTTTTTCATCATCGCGAGGATAGCCCATCTGGGAAAACACCCTCCGGAAATGGTCAAGAGGGAGCTTGCTCCCGATAATCTTCCCCGTGGCATCGTCCACTAGGTTGTAGATTTCATGATAGCCTGGCTTCCGGTTGGCCTTATAGCCCTGCCAGATGTTCTCTAAATGGCAGTTGAAATCCTTTTTCAATATGCGTTTTATCCGCTGGGGTGCATAGTATTCAAACCCATGATGGATATTGAATCCTGCATTTGGGTCAAAAAAAATCTCGTCCTCACCCATTTTTGTTTACCTCCATTATATATTTTTTGGATAATGTCTGTATCTTGTTCCGGTGTGGGGATAGCTGGATAGGTCCCCCAGCTGTATGCCCCATCCGAAAACAAGACCAATATCTCGGCTCCATCTTCAAAACATACGGACAGCCGTTCCTCTAAGATTTCTCCGGTACTGTCCCGGATGCGGCTGTAGTCCGTACATTCTACGTTGTCCCATACACATGCCAGCCCCTCCATGGCTTCCATGGGGGACTGCTGGCGGGGTCCATCTGCCGATTTTTTCATAAGCTCCAGCAGGTCATCTGTTTTTTTAGATACCATATATACACCCCCCTAATCCTTGAACGGTAGTGCCAGTTGTTCCGTATCAGATATCTTTTTGAAACCGTCTTTTTCTTCCCGGCCTGCATCTTCCGACCGGCGTCTTAAATCTTCATAGCCGTTATGATCGGTGCTGTCGATGGGATATGTATGATATCTCCCATCTTTCTTATAATGATATACAATCTTATTTATCCTGCGTAGGAACTGCTGATAAGAATCAACATCCTGGTATTCCGTCGATACCATATTCTGATAGATGCGTTCTGGCGGATAGACCGATGTTATATAGACTTTTGACCATAGATTATATGTATTGACATACCGGCTGTGTGTCTGCATACGGGAATACCCGTTCAGCATGGTCAGCAGTTTACTGTAGCTGATACCAAATCCCTTGAATTCATCCATAAAGAGTATATCCGGTGCGCCTTCTTTCATATAAGAGTCAAGCCCTCCCGACAGGTTATTATCATAATCTGTCAGCATATATATATTTTCACTCCCATACTCCTCACACAAATGGTTGTAAAAATTAGTCTTCCCTGTCCCAGCCCCCCTAAATGATACTCTGTATATATATCCCTGTGCTGTGGCGCATCTCTAATGCGCTGGTCTGCGTAAGCATGTAATATCATCTTTTCAAATCTGTAAAATGAGATATCACTGCTGAGTATCTGGGATGGAGTATAGCCTTTTAAGAGCATTTCCTCTATCACCTGTATATCACTGCGTTTCCCCTGCACATCTTGTATATTCTCGAGGCCTTTTATGGACAGGACCTCCTCACCTTTTTCTGCATATATCCCAGTCTTTGAGAGATATCCGCTGAGTGCCTGCTTGCCTCCATATTGGGGTTCAACATGGCTCTGGCACAATATCTTCGCAACATTTTTTAATGTTGTCGTGTTGCCGTATAGGGCCATATGCGCATGATACAGCCCATCTGCGCTCTTACAGACTGCTACAGCCGAAGTACGTCCTTTTCCACTGTTTTCCCAAAGTCCACAGAGATAGTCGGCAAGATACTCTGGGTCTTTATATTTTTCTTCATCCAGGCCCCTTGAAAAATAAGGGGGTGTGGTAAAAAGTTACAGTCACAGAAGTTCCCGGGTAATACTGGCCGGGAACCCCCTGCCCTCCCTGTGCCTTCTGCCTCCGGCAGGCGGCACAGTCGGGCAGGTCCCAGTCAGCCGTCCAATGCTGAACATATAACGCCCATTGTCCCTTTGATATTCCTTATCCGTGGGACGACTATCTCCTGCAATGGCCTCCCGTCTGTAGCCAGATACCCTTTTCCCCGCCCCTTTGGGATGATAGAATCTCTGTGGTCTGAGAACGTCATACTGATACTTTCCCTACTTAGAGTCCCAAGGCCGATACAGTTCCCAAAATTGTCCCTGCCAGTCAGATAACCCGCATCCGCACGCTGGAGGGCCAGTATCACAAATATCCCCACGCCCCTGCCCAGCATCAGGATGGATGCCAGCTGCTGTTTGAACCCCTCCTGTTTTTTTGGATAGAGCGAGAGAAAACCGCTCCATTCATCGATCACTAGGAATAGTATCTTACGCCCTGACTGTGGGTCTGCCATGCGTTCCTGTAAGATACCAAAAACATGGGAGAGGGCCTCTGCCACAGCACTGTGTTTATAGTAATGGCGGCACCCGTCCAGGGCTGTAAAATCAATGCCCTTAAAATCGGCGAGTATCAATCCCCCGTCTTTTCTGGCTAACTGCCCCAGGATAAAAGTGAGCAGATGTGTCTTGCCTGACCCGCTCGGGGCCACTATCAGCAGATGCGGCACTGAGCGGAAATCGACCTTTACAGGGAGCCTGATACCCAGGGAAAGAGCATTTTGCTCAAACCCCGCATAAAACAGGCCGTCACTATCACGATTCATCGTCGTAGACCTCGGGTTCTGGGACGTCCCCTGCCCGCTCCCTTTCAACGGCTTTCTGCAGGTACCGGGCCGAGGCGCGGTCTGACACATAGAGCAGTTCAAAAGTCAGCAGGCTGCTGTCCTGGTCGATGTCCACCCGGTCAAGGTAGACAGTGAGCCAGTTCCCTGTCCTGCTGTCCAGGTAGACTGCATCCAGCCCCGCAATCCCGAAATTGCGCAGTTTCGCAGCTATGTATGTGCGGAGCAGTTCTGTCATTGCCCTTTCATCCAGGTCAAGACCAGGAGCCAGCACAAGCTGGAACTGATAAAAGATACAGCTGTCCCGGAATACCGTCCCCGTCCCCAGAGGAGACAGAGCGGTGACATCCCTGCCCAAGGGCAGGTGCAGGAACTCATTATTCCTTTTCAGGACAAGGAATAAAAAACATTGCAGTCGGGGAGCGATGAAACTTATATTTTTCGAACGTCTCCAAAGCGAAAAACGCAAAGCTGACAGCCGCACCCAGGATTCGAGTACAGTTTTTGCAGGCGTATCCCACGCCCACCGGACTGCCCAAAAACAGATAAAAGAAAAAATACATCCAGCAACCATCACTAAATATGTTTTCAAAACATATCCCACAAAAATATCCGTGGACATAGGTGGCAAGGCCTCATACGCATGCATTGGGACAATGAGTGCCGTAGCCAATGAAAGGCAAAAGATAATGAGGACCAAAATCCTTTTTTCCATATTACCCCCTTTCTTTCCGCCCCCTCCTGAGAGGGGGCTCAGACGGTAGACAAAGAGAGGTGTCAGAGCAAAACTCCAACACCTCTCTTATCGTGAGATGTATCTTCTTTAAAATACGTGGACATCCCTTGGACGGTAGTCCTCTTCGCCCCTTTCTGGCAAGGATCCTTGCCAGTTTCTTTAAGTCCATGCATGCAAAAGTGAGCCCGGATTTCATCTCCATCCGTGCTCTTCCTATGTATTGTGTATAACGGAACCCATGCTGTTCTTTCGCAGTCTCGAAGATCCGCTCGATGGTCTCCTTCCTCCGGGCATAGATCTCCCTGTCCCCGCG
>CANTEW010000010.1 GCA_947652925.1 uncultured Lachnospiraceae bacterium | reverse complement strand
ACCAAAGATCCCCGCGCAGAGTAAAAAAGAACAAGACGGCGGCTATGCGCCAGTTAGGGGTCTTGATCCAGCGCTATGCGGAATTGATCTGGAATGATAAGATACGTCTGGCGATCTTGCTGCTCCAGCCTGTGGTGATCGGCGTCTTGTTGAAACTTGTGTCCAACGATGGGGTATTTTCTGTCTTTGAGGATACCCAGACTATGTTGTTTTCGTTGAGCTGTGCCTCTATCTGGATCGGATTATTTAATTCTATCCAGGAGATCTGTAAGGAGAGGAGTATCTTAAAAAGGGAGTATATGGCGGATCTGAAGCTGCCTTTGTATACATTTTCAAAATTTATGATCCAGTTTGTCCTGGCATCGATCCAGGCTCTCCTGCTGACAGTGGTGTTTGCCATATCACAGGGCGAGTATCCGAAAGGGATATGGTTTGATCCCTATGTCTTTGAGATCTTCTTGACAGTCCTGTTCACGATCCTGGCGTCTATGTCTATCGGCCTTCTGATCTCAGCGGTCGTAAAGACCGGGGATAAAGCCATGACCCTGGCTCCTTTTGTACTGATCGTCCAGCTTTTATTCTCCGGTATTTTATTCAAATTGGAAGGTGCGGCAAAATACATCGCTTATCTGACAGTGAGTAAATGGTCTGTGGAGTCCATGGGGAGTATCCTGGATCTGAATTCTATGACGCTCAGGATGCAAAAAGAGATCCCCACTCTGGAACATAAAGCCCAGGATATCTATGAACATGCAGGCGGCCATGTACTGTCCCATTTGGGTGTCCTGATGGGGATGACATTGATACTGGTGGCTCTTACCACTGTTTTACTGACCCAGGTAAAAAATGATCAAAGATAGATAAGAGGGAGGATTGAGAGATATGAGTGGAACATATAGAGTAAAAGGTCCAAATACATTATATAAGGTCTGGGGGATCATAACCTATGTATTTGCCGGTTTATATGGAGTGGGGCAGCTGCTCATCTTCGTTTTTCTGGTGATGGGGAGTTCCTGGGCTGGAAAGATATCGGATGGATTTTTTTATGATCTGCATGCATATTATCATGATGAGATACAGGGATTTATCATCTTGATCATCCTGTTTGATGTGCTGGGTCTGATCATAGGGATGGTCATCAGGCTGTTGGCGGGCACGTATCTGGTCAGGGATCATGTGAGATCCAAAGGCGCTCTGATCGCGGTATCGGTCTTTTATTTCCTGATGGCGCTGGGAAACCTTGTGTGGGCAGTCATCTTCGGAAAAGCAGGATCCGTTCTCTTCACTTTGTTTTATCTATTTTGTATGGGGTGGGCGATCGCTACAGGTGTTTTTCTGATCCTAAAACAGGCGGGAGCAGTTGTGGGAGAGCATGATGGACAGTCCCATCCTCCTTATGGGCCGGCGCTGCGCCCTGCTCCTGCTCAACGGGCCTCTGAGATGGTCACGAGGGCCAGAGGGGTGCCTGAGCGAGAGCTGCAGGCATGTATCGAAGGCTTGTTCGGGGGCTACAAGGGGAGGAGATATATACTTAGATCAGGTGAGTGCTGCAGGATCGGAAGAGACTCAGGCTGTGATATACAGCTGCATCACAGCAAAGTCAGCAGGATCCATTGTGCCGTTCGATTGATGCCGGATGGACGGTTTGAAGTGACAGATCATTCTTATAATGGGACATTTTATGAGAATGAGCGTCTTTCAAATGGTGTCTCTACAGTCATAGAAGCTGGGGGGATGCTGGCGCTGGGAAATGCGGATAATGTGTTTTCGCTGGATATATGTTAAGGATCTGGGGCGGATGATATGTGCGGATAGAGGTGAAAGGAACAAGGGTTATCATGGCTAAAAAGTTTATAAAAGGGATCGTTTATATTTTGATCTTTTTTGCGCTGCTGGCGGGGATGTTTTCAGGACATATGTATATAGGGAGGGCTGATAGTATCCAGAAAAAGATCCGGGTGGAAGAGATCAGTTTCCAGAGACTTTCAGACAAGAAGATTAAGATCAGATGGTCCGGGAAAGATGCCCTCCATGTCAGGAAATATATCATAAAGAGAAAACAAGATGGCGAGGATAGATGGCATACATTAGGCACGCGGATCCCAGACGGGACGAGAGGCCGACGGGGATCTTCCTATGTGGATACATTAAAAGACGAAACACCCCAACAGTATGTGTACAGGGTAGATGTGGCAGTGAAAGATGCTGCAGAGTACAGTGCAGAAAAAGGTATCCCAATAAGAGCCAGCAATATCCTGCTCTGCATCGACCCAGGGCATTATGAAGGTCAGAATGCGGTACATAGAGATGGGATCGTGTATGCCGAGGGAGACTTTACATTACAGCTGGCGAAGAGATTGAAAGAGGTCTTGGAACAGGGATATGGGATCACTTCGTATCTGACAAGGGAGACAGGGAGTGTCACGTTAGGTGGATACACGGATGGTGATCTGGACAATAGCCATATAAGCCTGCGTGGAGAATATGCAAAGGGGAGCGATCTCTTCCTGTCATTGCATACAAATGCAAATCTGGAAGGAGCCAATGGGTATGGGACGTATGACCAGCCCATCGATATAACGAAGCCGATCATCATAGCGAATACGATCGCCTGTGACAGTGCCCTTGCACTGGCTGTGGGCAATGCTGTGGGAGAGCGTCTGGCAGAGGCGAACGCGCGGATGGGGATCGCCGTGCCGGGGAAATTTCAGAAAGCGGAAAGATTTCAGGAGATGGTCCCGTGGACGGATGCATTCAACGACGGATTGGAAGATCCCGGGACGATCTGTTATCGTTACGGGGGATATGGCGACTACTATGGTGTGTTGAGAGGTGCCGCAGATGCAGGAGTGCCAGGGCTGATCATCGAGCATGGATCCCACACGGTACCGGAGATGCGGCAGATGGCAGCGCGAGGAGTATTGGTAAAACAATGGGCGGAAGCCGACGCAGAGGGGATCGCAGGAGGGATAGAAAGTGTATTGCAGAAACTGTGGGAATAAGATCTCAGACGGGGAAAACTTTTGTTTGAAGTGCGGGACGAAGGTAGAGGATGGGCAGCTTCCGCAAAGAAAGAAGATGGATAGGAGGCTGCTGGCGATCCCAATGATCTTCTCGCTCATTTTTTTGGCGGGCGCAGCTGTCTGCATGATAATGGAGCTGGACCATAGAAGAGGATATCTCGTGTCTGCAGTGGAGGCATCAGGGGTGCCAGGATGCATGGGTAGAAAAGAGGCTGTGGAGAGAAAATGGGATGCACTGGGTATCGCCGATATATCTGCCAAAAAAGACTTGCTGGGGGAATTAGGGGCTATCGCTCAAGAGGCGGAAGATTTTATGGCGTGTGTGGAAGAGGTGGATCGGCTCCAGAGTGAAAAAGAGAGATATGATCTGGGAGGAAAAGAGTATGGCGTTTATGAGGCGGCTCTCGATAAATGTACAGCGGCAGCAGAAAAGAAAGATGGAGATATAGAGGGGCTTTTGGAAAATGCCAGAGAAAGTCTGGAGGCGCTGATCCAGGCCAATGATGCTCAGGTAAGCCAAGTGGTGGATATGTATGAGGCTATGGATCTTTCAGGGGCAGGGAAGAAAGAGGTCGCTGTTTATGGTGAGAATATGGCGGCGATCAATGAGCTGGTCAGCGCGGATGAAAAAGATTACCAGGCGATCAGCCAGGCATTTTCAAAAATGGACGAGACAATGTATATGTATCTGGAGCCTGAAAACCCATTGGAGATCAACGTGCAGCAGGTGGACGCACTGGATTTCCCTAAAGTGAGATTGTACTTGAGTGTCAAAGACGCTGTCAGCGGGGAGGTCCCGGAAGATCTGGATCCAGGTATGTTTTATGTGCGCAAGCAGGACGTCAATGCCAAATATGTGGAACAAGTCGTGACAGATGTAGAGCAGTTAAATGAGAACGAAGTCTTGAAAGTGGATATGGTCGCTGATGTGAGCGGGAGTATGGATGGCGATCCGTTGGATGAGGCAAAGGAGTGTATGCGTGGTTTTATCAACAGTGTACAATTCTCGGCGGGAGATATGGTGGAGTTGACGTCTTTTTCCACAGGGGTCCGTCTGGAGCAGGAATTTTGCGATGACGCGGCCTTGCTCATACGGAAGATCGACAGTCTGTATACGAAGGATATGACCAGTCTCTATGATGCCCTGTACACGGCGGTGGAAAGAGCTGCCGCCCAGTCCGGCGCGCGGTGTGTGATCGCATTTACAGACGGGGATGATAATTACAGTAACTGTACAAAAGAAGAAGTGATCGCTGCTGCCCAGAGATACCATGTACCGGTCTTTATGATCGGTATCGGGGATGTGGGCTATCCAGACGCCAGCGACATCGCACAGCAGACTGGCGGCGCATATTACAATATAGAGGATGTCTACTCCATGGGGAGTATTTATGATGAGATCTACCGGGCGGAGAAAGAATTATTCCTTGTTGGATTTGAAGACAGTACAGGCGCAAAGGCGCAGGACGTGTCCGATATCGAGACAGGCTACCAGAGTGTGGAGTATGGCGGGGAGTGCCGTTATTCCTATACGCCCAGCATATTGCTGGGAGCGGATGGGGATGCGTTCTATGAAGACGGGCCGGAAGCTGTGGTGGAAGGCTATATGAGAGGGTTCGCGGATGCTGTGACTGGCTCGGACTTTTCCTATATCTCAGACTATCTCAAGCCCGGGAGCGTCATTTATGATGAACAGCAGAAATATGTCCAGAGGGATATCAAAGAGAAGCTGGATTCCTTTGAGATCGTATCTGTAGACTACCAAGATGGAGACCATTGCGTCGTCCAGACCAGAGAGACTTATTATGTGCAGGTGGGAGACGATCCGCTGCAGTTGATGACACAGGGATGCCAGTATGCAGTAGAACAGGATAGCAGTGGGTGGAAACTCACTGATTTTGTGGGAAAAGTGGATGTGATCTCGAGGATCAGACAGTGATCTAAAAAAATTGATACGATCTACGGTCTCTCGGATCTTTTCTGTGTACTTTTCTGCGGGAAAAGTACCAAAAGCGCGGGGGGATCACAGATCCCCCCGGACCCCTTAAAACGCTGTTTTTGGAATATATCCATTTATTATCTTTAGATCATTTCATCCCGCTCAACGTCATCCCTTCCTTAAATCTCCCCTGTACGAATACATAGAACACGAACGGAGGCAGGAAATTGATGACGGCGCAGGCCATCGTGAGCCCCACATCCGTATTGAACTGTGTCTTCATCATACTCAGCGCCAGCGGCAGCGTCTTCATCTCTGTCTTCGTAGAGGCCACCAGCGGCCAGAGGAAATTATTCCAGGCGCCCACGAAAGTGAAGATCGAGAGAGCCAGCACGGAGGATCTGATGAGCGGGAGGATCACTTTGAAAAAGATCCGCAGATCCCCGCACCCGTCGATCCTTGCCGCATCCACCAGGTCTTCCGGCACGTCCAGGATCGCCTGGCGCATGATGAACACGCCGAATGCCGTAGGCAGAGGTAAGATCAATGCCCGGTAAGTGTTCAGCCATCCAAGTCCCTTGGTGATCAAAAACAGAGGGATCACGATCACTTCTGTGGGGACGAGCATGGTCATGATCAGAAACAGGAAGATCTTGTCATTGCCCTTAAAATCCATCTTCGCGAATGCGTATCCGGCGAGGGAGCAGACCCCCACCGTCAGGATCACGCCCGCTACGGCCACGAACACACTGTTAAATATATACCGTCCGAAATCATCCAGGGCGAAGATCTTCTGGTATTGCATCAGAGATGAGCTTTCCAGAGAGAAGTCAAGGTCGTGGGCGTTGATCGTTGACTTGAACGACATCAGGAACATATACAGGAAGGGGAAGATACTGGCGATGATGATCCCGATCAGCACGAGGCCGGAAAGTATACTGCCCAGGCCTTTTTTTACATATCTCATATCTGTCCTCATGACACCTCCGAAGTTTTTCTTTTCATCATATCACGCTGCAGCAGTGCCACGGCCAGGATCACCACGAATAATATATTCGATATGGCCATCGCATATCCGGCGTCCCCGGAACCGAAACATTTGGAATAGGCGTACACCACCAGTGTGGTGGAAGCATTGTTTGGCCCGCCGCCCGTCAGGTTGAAGATCAGGTCGAAGCATTGCAGGGAGCTGGCCATGGACAGGAAGATCCCCAATATGATCGTGGGCCGCAGGAGCGGGACAGTGATCGAGAGGAAGCAGCGGACCTTGCCGGCCCCGTCTACTTTCGCCGCTTCATAGTATGTGTCTGGGATCGCCAGTAACCCGGATGTATAGATGACCACATAATACCCCATCCATTTCCAGATGGCCACCATCCCCACGGTGATCAGGGCTGTCCGGGCATTTCCCAGGAGCATGGACGGCTGGATCCCGAAAAGGCCAAAAAACTTTTCTACGATCTCGATCTTGCCGTTTAAGAGTTCCCGCCACACGACCCCTGCAACAGCCGGGGCGCAGATGACTGGGATGAAGACCACGCTGTTGGCAAGTTTTCCCAGGAAACGGTGCCTGTTCGCCACCAGGAACACGGAGATCACCACGCCCAGGACAGTCTGGAGAGGGACGATCAGGACTACCAGTCCCAGAGTGTTTTTCAATGCCTTTATAAATTTTATATCGGACATCAATTTCACGTAATTCTTAGATCCCTGGAAGATGGGCTCTGTCATGATATTATATTTTGTAAAACTTAAGATGATCGAACCGATCACAGAGCCGATCACGAAGGTGACCAGTATCAGGGTGATGGGTGCGATATAGCAGTAGGGCGCAACTTTCGCTGCGCCAGGATGTTTTTTTCTCATATCCATCATTCTTTATCTGCCCAATATTCTGCCAACAAGTCGTTTGCGTAGTCTTCTGCTTCTTTGAGCCCGTCTTTTACTGATAGTTCTCCGCTCATGATCCCCTGGAAGTCCGCGGAGAGCTGGGTGAGGATGTCCACACCGCAGGGTCCCACCTGCAGGCCGTGCCATTTATCCAGGTCGTCCGTGTAGATCTTTTCCATCTTTTCATCCCCTACATAAGGCTCGCTGTTTGTCAGCGCGGCACCAGGGCATTTTGCGTGGTATTGCTCCATGAACGCGGCGCCTGTCACATATTTGATGAAGTCCATGGCAAGATCCTGGTCTTCGGCGGCGCTCATCAGCGTCAGGCAGTCTGTGGCGCCGAATGTACCGAATCCTTTATTTTTCAGTGAAGTGACAAAATCCCATTTTACGTCCGGATACGTCTCTGCAAAGACAGTCCCATCTGTCTGGGAAGACCTGTATACGCCGAAAGCGGCTTTTCCTTCGCCGAAGACAGTTGCGAAGGCGTCTGACCAGGAGAGGGACATGAAGTCAGGGTTCATGTACTGGGTCATGTCTTTGAGCCAGGTGACAGCTTCCGTCCCGGCCTCATCTGCGAAAGCGACTTTTTTCAGATCGTCTTCATAGATCTGACCGCCGTTCTGCCAGAGGGCGCTGTAATAATAGGCGTTTAAGATCTGCATGGCGCCCACGTCGCTGGTACTCATGCCGCAGGCGTAGCCGAACTGATCGATCTCGCCGTCACCGTCCGTGTCTTTTGTGGCCGCTTTACAGATCCTCTCGAAGTCTTCCCAGGTCTCCGGAGCGGATTCGTCCAGGTCTGCAAGGATCTCTTCATTGTAATACAGGACGAAAGGCACGCCAGTGACCAGCGGCCAGCCGTACTGCCCGTCCATCATAAAACCGTTTGCCAGGTATTTATATCCAGCCTTGTCCTCATCAGTCACGTATCCGGACATGTCGGTCACAGCGCCAGCGTCGATATAGGTGGGGAACATCTCATTGTACATATAACCCACGTCCGGGCCTTCGCCGGAGTTCAGCGCTGTTGTGTATGTCTCCTCGTATTTGTCCCAGGGGACGACGGTGATGTTCACTTTGCAGCCATTCTCTTCTTCCCAGTCGCCCATCAGGCCGCCCCAGTTATTGACCGTGTCATCGTCCAGAGGCGGTACCCATACATCCAGCACTTTTTCGCCGGACTCTGAGGACCCGGAGCCGGACGCGGCTCCATCTTCTGTTTTGGCGGTATCATTTCCGCTGCCGCCGCATCCGGCTGTGAAAGTTACAGACATTGCAGTGATCAAGAGCATGCTCAACAGTTTCTTTTTCATTTAAGATCTCCTCCTGTGTATATATTTGACAATAGTCTAACATTTTTATCTTCGATATTCAATAGATCACACAAATAAATATCATTTTGTTTGATGTATACATCTGATCTACAAATATATATAAGTCCTCGCCGCTCTCATAAAGTGATCGATCTGCTCCGGCTGCGTCTGATCCGGGATGTCACATCCCGTTGTCAAAGTGAATCCTTTTTCTGAGCGGATCCCGGTACGGATACAGTCATGGACGGCGTCTGTGATCTGTTGTTCCGTTCCATACAGGATGATATCCACCGGATCCACATTCCCGGCGATCGGGATGCGGCCGCCCAGCTCCTGGACGGCCCGCTCCATGTGGATCGCCTGATCGAGACTCAGTTCGTTTAATCTGTACTGGCGCAGATATCCCCATATCTTATATGTTTTCCCGCACATGTGGAGAGAGACTTTTTTTCCTGTCTTTTCATGGGCGTAGTCTGTCAACTCTTTCGTATATGGATAGACGAAAGTCTCATACATCCTGGGTCCGATCAGCATAGGGTTAGCCACCGGATCGGCCATGGCGATGCCCGTATCATATCTGGCGGCCTGTTCGATGCAGCTCTTCTGGCTGTCGGTGACCAGACGCATCAGTTTGTGTACCTCCTCCGGATGTCTCCGGCAGTCCCGCAGGAGCATCTCCACGCCCCGCAGGTTCGAGGCGATGGTAAAAGGGCCTCCGATACTCATCTCCACAGGTACGATCTTGGCGGCTTCTCCACATAAGCGGTCTGCCGCCTGCAGGAAATCCAGGATCCTGGGATCCGTCTCTGCACGGAGGGGTTCCAGATCATCCAGAAGGTCAAGGTCATCCAGGAGCGGCCTGTCCAGATAGGGGACGCCGTTATCCGGATAGACGAAGGTCCCGCCCAGTGCCTCGGTGATCCCTCTTGAGTTCGGGCCGATCACCAGGCGGTCATACCCGTATCTGTTGAATAGGATGATCTCAGCTTCCGCCATCTTTGCCGGGTCATGCCAGAGATCCCACATAGAGATGCCCGAGAGATGGCACTTCGCACCGTCCATGAAAGGGACGCAGGGGACGCGGTCGGCGGACTGGCCTTTGTTCAGGGCCTTTTTGCGCTCAATGGGCGTCATCTCATCGGATGGGTGTTTTTGGATCTTTGTCTGCATAGGGTGTCCTCCTCATATATTTTGCTGTATATATCAAGGATATCATACATTTATTTGATTTTGGTGAAAAAAACAGATATACTGTGTAGTATAGAGTTTAGATCCAGATCGAGATGATGAAAGGCGGGCTTAGGATGAAACACAGTCGTATGATCCCCTCACTGATCCTCTTCATGTTCATCATAGGGGGCGTGAGCATATATGCAGCGGTGACGCTCAAGGAGAGGACGAGGGAAAAGCCGGAAGATCTGCTCGCGGAGTATATGGCCCACATTGAAGAGCAGGAATATGACGCCATGTACGCCATGATCCATACAGAAGACCCCCATGCGCCTGAGAAAAAGAGTTACATAGAGAGAAATTCCAAGATATATGGGGGCATAGAGGTCAAGGGCTTAAAGCTTGAGGATATCACAGCGGGAGAGAAGGAGAGCGGGAGGGTATCTGTTTCTTACAGGACGTCTTTTGACACTATCGCAGGGAACGTTGCGTTTGAAAACAATGCGGTGTTTGTAGAGACAGAGGATGGATACCGTTTATCGTGGCAGGATAGTCTGATCTTTCCGGAGCTGACTGGATCTGACCGGGTACAGGTCTCAGAGTCCCAGGCGGAGAGAGGGCGGATCCTGGACCGGGACGGACAGGTACTCGCGGGGAAAGGCACGGCCTCGTCCGTAGGGGTCATACCGGGGAAACTGACGGAGAGAGAGGCGGCATATGGACAGTTGGCAGAGTTGCTGGGACTGGATGCAGAGACAGTCAGGGCCAGGGCGGAAGTGGGCTGGGCCAGGGAGGACTCTTTTGTCCCGATCGGGACGATCCCCAAAGTGGAGGAGATCGATCTTCTGTCCCTGCAGCCGGACGAGACCCTGCTGCGGGAATATGAGCGGCAAGAGCGGCTGATGGAGATCCCCGGGGTCATGCTGTCAGATGTTGGGATCCGTTCTTATAGCCTGGGGCCGGCGGCGTCCCATCTGATCGGATATGTGCAGGAAGTGACCGCCGAGGATCTGGAGGCGCATCCGGGGGAAGGATACAGCCCCGGCAATATGATCGGAAAGAGCGGCGTGGAGGGCGTATTTGAAAAGAGATTAAAAGGAAAAGACGGATGTGAGATCAGTATCGTGGACAAAAACGGGGATCTGAAAAAAGTCATCGCCTGCATCCCCAAAGAGGACGGTGAGGACATCCGCCTGACGATCGACCGGGATCTGCAGGTCTCCTTATATGAGCGTTTCAAAGAGGACAGGGGATGCTCTGTGGCGATGGATCCCTATACAGGGGAAGTCCTGGCGTTGGTGAGCACACCGTCTTATGACAACAACGATCTGATCAAAGGCATGTCGGAGGAAAAATGGACCGCACTCAATGAGGATGGACGGAAACCTCTGTACGACCGTTTCAGACAGGTGTGGTGTCCCGGATCCACATTCAAACCAGTCATCGCGGGGATCGGATTGAAAACAGGGCTGCTGGATCCGGACGAAGACTTCGGCAGCGAAGGACTGTCCTGGCAGAAAGATCCGTCCTGGGGTTCCTATCAGGTGACAACATTACAGGACTACAGTCCGGCTGTCCTGGAGAATGCGCTCATCTATTCAGATAATATATATTTTGCAAAAGCGGCATTGAAGATCGGGGCGGATCCGCTCATGGAGGCTCTGGATGCGCTTGGGTTCGGGCGGGAGCTGCCCTTTGAGATCGGGCTGTGGGAGTCCCAATATTCCAATACCGACAGGATCGAGACAGAGATCCAGCTGGCGGACAGCGGCTATGGACAGGGGCAGATCTTAGTGAACCCGCTGCACCTTGCGAGTATCTACACTGCTTTTTTAAACGACGGCAATATGATACAGCCCTATCTGCAGTACAGAGAAAATGCTCGGGGACAGGTATGGATCCAGGGAGCCTTTACAGCGGACCAGGCCAGAGAGATCCTGGAGGGGGTCAAGGCGGTGGTCAACGATCCCAATGGGACAGGCTATGCAGCCCATAGGGAGGATCTTGTGCTGGCGGGGAAGACGGGGACTGCGGAGCTGAAAGCAACGCGGGAAGACACAGACGGGACCGAGATCGGATGGTTTGCCGTATTTACGGCAGAGAGGGACAAGGGAAAACAGATCCTCCTCATCAGTATGGTGGAGGATGTAAAAAATATCGGCGGCAGCGGTTATGTGGTGGCAAAAGACAGGGAAGTTTTGGATGGATACATAAATGATCCATGACAGGAGGTCCTAAAAATATGCGAAAAAGTATTTTTGTTTTGGGTATGGTCGTCATCGCTCTGTTATCCTCTTCATGCGAGGAGGAGAGCGATCCTCCGGATACAGGAGCAGAGCAGACGGAGACAGGGCGGATAGAGGGATACGAGAAAGGTTACGATCTTCCGATCGAGGACTCTGCGAAAGAAGAGGCTGAGAGGGAATGTGATCGGATCATGGGACAGATACGGGATATCTATGCAGAGTCGGATAAAGGCGGGGATATCAATGCGGTCATCTCCAATGAGACGATCTTACAGATGAAGGATGTGATCAAAGATACAAAAGTCCCCGTTGTGAGTTCCGAAGAATATCCCACCATGGAGAACCATCAGGAGATGGAGAGGTTTTTAGAGGACTGTGCCCAGGGAAAGGCCGGGGAGGTCATTTTATACCAGGTGGGCCAGGACGGAGGGATCCGGAGGAAAAAATATATCTACGACGGGGCGGATATGTATCTGTTGTCCGCCAGGGCACAGTGGGACGAGGAGGATGCGCCTATGGTCACATCTTTTTCACATACCAGGATAAAAGAGTGGAGATATACGGAAAAAGGCTGGTTTTTCTATGAGCTGTGCGTACCGGAACCGCCGGAGGTCACGGAAGTTGTGGACGGGAGCTGTGCGGTCAGGGTAAAGCCATTGAGCGATGAGTACCGCAGGCTGTCTGAAGAGTATGCGCGTCCGCTGGGTTATCAGGGCAACAATCTCCTGTGTTCAGACTGGGATACAGAGAACCTGGCGGGTTTGGACTATAACGGGATGTACGAATTTTTGTATAAGATGAGATATCAGGAGAGATTCCGCCAGGAGGAGCATCCGGACGGGATCCCAGCGGGAGAGTTTGAAGATGTGATCACGGGATTTCTCCCGGTGACGGCAGAGCAGATACGGGAATGGGCGGTGTTCGATGGAGAGCATCAGACATATAGATGGACAGGGATGGGGTGTACCACGTATGCCCTCTCGTATTTTGGCAGGTCTGTGCCGGAAGTCACAGACGCCAGGGAAAATGCCGACGGGACGGTCACATTGAGGGTGGAGGCTGTATGTGACAAAGAGAGCGATGACGCGGCCCTGGTACATGAACTCACTGTGAAGATCGAGGAGGACGGCAGTTTCAGATACATGGGGAACAGGATATTGGACGGCGGGCTGGAGGAGATACCGCCTTATCAATATCGGGTGCGGTGATGTTTGCGGTCCTCATCCAGGGCGGCACTTTGCTCTTCTGATTGCAAGGCTAGTTAAATTTTGCTATAATTGGGTAAAATACCGTTAAAAGCATGTTGGAAAAGGATGGTGACAAGCTATGAAGAGGTATGACTATCTGATCGTAGGGGCGGGACTGTTCGGAGCGGTGTTCGCACATGAGGCGGTAAAGAGGGGAAAGACCTGTCTGGTCATTGATAAAAGGGATCATATCGGAGGGAACATCTACACCAAAGAGGTGGAAGGGATCCAGGTGCATTGCTATGGGGCGCATATCTTCCACACATCTGACAGACACGTGTGGGAATATGTATCACAGTTCACGGAGTTCAACCATTTTGTCAATTCACCGGTGGCTGTGTACAAGGACGAGTTGTATAACCTGCCGTTCAATATGAATACATTCCATCAACTGTGGGGTGTGGTCACCCCGGCACAGGCGAAAGCGAAGATCCAGGAACAGATCGCGCAGATGCACATCGTGGAGCCGAAGAACCTGGAAGAACAGGCGCTGGCCCTGGTGGGTAAGGACGTCTATGAGAAGCTGATCGAGGGCTATACCCGGAAGCAGTGGGGGCGGGAGTGCAAGGATCTTCCGTCGTTCATCATCCGCAGGCTGCCCCTGCGCTATACCTATGACAATAATTATTTCAAAGATCCATACCAGGGGATCCCGAAAGGAGGCTACACCCGGATCATAAAGAAATTATTGGAGGGTGTGCAGGTGTGTCTGGGCGTGGACTTTTTTACAGAGAAAGGAGCGCTGCTGGCCCAGGCGGACAGGATCATCTATACGGGTATGATCGACGAGTATTTCGGTCATTGTTATGGGCCGCTGGAATACCGCTCCCTGCGCTTTGAGACGGAAGTGCTGGATATGGGCAATTACCAGGGCAATGCGGTGGTCAACTATACAGACTATGGAGTGCCATATACCCGGATCATCGAACACAAGCATTTTGAGTTCGGGACCCAGCCCAAGACGGTGATCACCAGGGAATATCCCAGCAAATGGGAGCAGGGTGCAGAGCCGTATTATCCGGTCAATGATACCCGGAACACAGAACTCTTCAATAAATATGAAAAGCTGGCTTTGGACGAGCCAAAGGTCTTGTTCGGCGGGCGGCTGGGCATGTACCGTTATATGGATATGGATAAGACGATCGGGGCGGCTCTGCGGATGGCGGAGAGCGAACTGCAGTATACGGCCGCCAGGTCATGATGGATGCATCTTTACAGAGACAAGGAGGCATTATGGACGATCTGACCGATAGATACTATCAGGAGACAGATCCGGTAAGGCGCAGGGAGATCCTCAAGAAAGCCCTGGAGACAGAAGATACCCCTGCAGACCGTATCCGGGAGCGGCTCTGGGATCTGCGCTATAAAGAGATGCCACACGCAAAAGACGGGCAGTGGACGGACGCATATATAAGATTGTGGATGGCTTTAAGGTTTGCCGCTCAATATGCCAACAGTTTTTTCGGCGGGCGGGGAGCGAAGAAAGAGGTGCGCCGGATCCTGGACGAGCTGCAGATCGCCAGCTTCCTCCAGGAGGGGCAGGAGGCACGGGAGCTTTTGTACCGGGAATTTTACCACGGGGCCTGCGTGTACCTGAAAGTCTGTGCCGCAGACAGGAATTATTCCTCTGCCTTTATGGGGATGGTCCCCATGAAAGAGTCCAGCGTCCAGGCGAAGATCGCCCGGGATATCTATGAGAGTCTGTATGTGGGCGTGCGGTCTGTCCAGGCGGAAGAAGAACTCGCCCTCTTTCGCCAGGCGGCGACAGCGGCATTCGAGGATCTGATGCCTGCCCAGAAGGAGTATCTGCAGGAAATGATAGGCAATGATCAGTGATGATAGATGGGAGAAAAAATGATGGATCGAGATAAGATACCAGCCTATGAGCTGGTGAGAGAGGAAGACCTGGGGGATATCCGTTCCCATGGTGTCCTCCTCCGCCATAAGAAGAGCGGCGCCAGGGTGATGCTGGTGGAAAATGACGACGACAACAAAGTATTCTGTATCGGGTTCCGTACACCGCCCAAAGACAGCACCGGAGTGGCCCATATCCTGGAACACAGCGTCTTATGCGGCTCAGAGCGTTTTCCGCTGAAAGATCCCTTTGTGGAACTGGCGAAGGGGTCCCTGAACACATTTTTGAACGCCATGACTTATCCAGATAAGACAGTCTACCCGGTGGCCAGCTGCAACCAGCAGGATTTCCAGAATCTGATGGATGTGTATCTGGATGCAGTGTTCTTTCCTAATATATATGACCATGAAGAGATCTTCCGTCAGGAGGGATGGGATCATCAGTTAAAGGATGTGGACGGGCCGATCGTCTACAACGGCGTGGTCTACAACGAGATGAAGGGTGTGTTTTCCTCAGCGGACGAGGTGCTGGACAGGGAGATCTTAAATGCACTGTTCCCAGATACGCCCTACGGCGTGGAGTCCGGCGGGGATCCGAAGGCGATCCCGGATCTGACCTATGAGCAGTTCCTGGATTTCCACAGGCAGTATTACCATCCGTCCAACAGCTATATCTATCTGTACGGGGATATGGATATGGCGGAGAAGCTGGATCTCATAGACAGGGAATATCTCTCCAGGTTTGACAAGATCACAGTGGATTCCCAGATCCCGCTGCAAAAACCTTTTGAGGCGGCGAAGGATCTGGAGCGGTATTATCCGATCCTGGATCATGAGGACGAGGAGGGCGGCACATATCTGTCCTATAATATGGTCATAGGCAGCAGCCTGGATATACCCTTGTGCATGTCTTTCCTGATCCTGGATTATGCCCTCTTAAATTCTCCGGGGGCGCCCCTTAAAAAAGCGCTCCTGGACGCAGGGATCGGCAAGGATGTCTACGGCAGCTATGACGACGGCATCTGCCAGCCGTATCTGTCTGTGGTGGCAAAGAATGCAAAGGAAAAGGACAAAGAGCGCTTCATCCAGCTGATCCGGGATACCCTGTCAGGACTGGTGCGGGACGGATTGGATAAAAAGGCCCTGGAAGCGGGCATCAATTATTATGAATTCCGTTTTCGGGAGGCGGATTTCTCCTCCCATCCAAAGGGGCTGATGTATGGATTGGAAGCGTTCAGCAGCTGGCTGTATGATGACGATGAGCCGTTTGCGGAGATGAAACAGCTGAAGATCTATGAGGATCTGAAGGCAAAAGTACACACAGATCACTTTGAAAAGTTGATCCAGAGATATATGCTGGACAATACCCATGTGGCATTCCTGACCCTGAAGCCGAAGAAGGGTCTGGCGGCGGCCAACGACCGAGAAGTGGAGGAGAAGCTGGCAGCCTTGAAAGCAGGGATGTCCCCACAGGAGATACAAAAGATGGCGGAGCGGACCAAGGTCTTGAAAGCTTATCAGGAACAGGAAGAGACGCCGGAAGCCATTGCCAGCATACCTCTTTTGAAACGGGGGGATATCAAGAGAGAGACGGCCAGGCTGTACAATAAAGAATATTTCATCGGGGATACCCTGTTCCTCCACCACGATGTGGACACCAACGGCATCGGGTATCTGGCAGTCTTCTTTGACTTGAGGGATGTGCCCCAGGATCTGATCCCCTATGTGGGACTGCTCAAGTCGGTGCTGGGGTATGTGGACACACAGAACTACACGTACGGAGAACTTTTCAATGAGATCAATGTGGAGACCGGGGGTATCTACTGCGGTACGGAAGCCCATGACCAGCAGGCGGGCGGAGACGCTTATCTGGCGCTGTTCGGCATCAAGAGCAAAGCCCTCTATCCCAAGCTGGGCTTTGTCTTCCAGATGATGGAGGAGATCCTGACCACCTCTGACCTGACAGATACGAAGCGGCTCTATGAGATCATCGCCCGGTTGAAGTCCCGGCTGCAGACAGGCCTTGCCAGTGCAGGGCATTCCACGGCGGTGCAGCGGGCGATATCGTATTTCTCTCCCATGGGCTGGTTCCAGGAGCAGACCGCAGGGGTGGCTTTCTATAAATTTATAGAGTCCCTGGAGAAAGATTTTGACGATCGCAAAGAAGGACTGGTGGAAAAACTTAAGGAAGCCATGGACTGTATCTTCCGTCCGGAAAATCTCAAGGTCAGCTTTACAGGCGAAGAGAGCCAGCGGCAGACGGTGATGGATCTGGCGGAACGGTTCCGGGGGATCTTGAAGACAGGCCAGAGCCGGCCGGCGGAAGAGAGGGGGAAAAATCCCTGGCACAACGAAGGATTCTGTACGGCCGGGCAGGTGCAGTATGTGGCCCAGGCCGGGGATTTTAGGAAAGCCGGCTATGGATATACTGGAGCCATGAGTATCCTGAAAGTGATCTTAGGCTATGACTACTTGTGGAACCAGGTCCGGGTCAAAGGCGGCGCGTACGGCTGCATGAGCGGTTTCCGCAGGAACGGGGAGACATTCTTTGTATCATACCGGGATCCCCATCTGCGGGAGACTCTGGATGTATACAGGGGGATCCCGGCGTATTTGAGAGGGTTTGAGGCGGACGAGCGGCAGATGACGAAGTATATCATCGGTGCGATCAGTGCCAAGGACACACCTCAGACGCCCCAGATGAAGGGGAACATCTCCACGTCTGCATATTTCATGGGTGTGACAGAGGAGATGCTGCAAAAAGAGCGGGATCAGATCCTGGACGCATCCCCGGAGGATATCAGGGCGCTGGCGGAGACCGTGGAAGCGGCCCTCAGACAGGATCACATCTGTGTGATCGGAGGGGAAGAGACGATCGGAAGAGAAAAGGATCTGTTCGCGGATGTGAAATATCTGACGGAAGGGAAAGGTTGACAGGCGCGGCAGGGAGTGCCATGGGAGGAGAGAAGATCTATGGAAAAAAAGTCGGGATTTGTGGCGATCATCGGCCGTCCCAACGTGGGGAAATCTACACTGATGAATCAATTGATCGGGCAGAAGATCGCCATCACCTCTAAAAAACCCCAGACCACCCGAAACCGGATCCAGACAGTCTATACGGATCAGCGGGGCCAGATCGTATTCCTGGACACACCGGGGATACACAAGGCCAAGAACAGGCTGGGGGAATATATGGTGCAGGTGGTCAACAGGACATTGCGGGAGGTGGATGTGATCTTGTGGCTGGTGGAGCCGTCCACCTATATCGGCCCGGGGGACAAGCGCATCGGGGAACAGCTGGAGAGCGTGGATGTGCCTGTGTTCCTGGTGATCAATAAGGTGGATACGATCAAAAGAGAAGAAGTGCTGCGCATCATAGATGCGTATCGGAAACTCCTGGATCTTGAGGAGATCATCCCTGTATCCGCGTTGAAAGGCCAGAATACCCAGGATGTGGTGGATACTATCTACAGATACCTGCCTGACGGCCCTTTATTCTACGATGAAGATACAGTGACAGACCAGCCTGTCCGACAGATCGTGGCCGAGGTGATCCGGGAAAAATCCCTCCATGCTCTGGACGAAGAGATCCCCCATGGCATCGCAGTGGTCATCGATACCATGAAGGAGCGAAAAGGCAAGGAGCTGGTGGATATCGAGGCGACCATCGTCTGTGAGAAAGATTCTCATAAAGGGATCATCATCGGGAAGCAGGGCGCCATGCTGAAGAAGATCGGGAGTAACGCGCGCTTTGAGATCGAGCGGATGCTGGAGCAGAAAGTCAATCTGAAGCTGTGGGTGAAAGTCCAGAAAAACTGGCGGGACAGCGACTTCCTCATGAAAAATTTCGGTTATGAAAAAAAGGGAATATAAAAAAAGGGCGTGTAGAGATTGGGCAATATAGTTACGGTCACAGGCATGGTGCTTTCCTCCATGCCTGTGGGCGACCATGATAAGAGACTGGTACTCCTGACAAAAGAGAGGGGTAAGCTGACGGCTTTCGCGAAGGGCGCCCGCCGGCCAAACAGCCATCTGCTGGCTGCTGCGACCCCTTTTGTCTTCGGCTCTTTCCAGCTGTATGAGGGCAGGAACAGTTATACACTCCAGTATGCGGATGTCCGCAGTTATTTTACAGAACTGGCCAGGGCACAGCCGGAGATCTACTATGGATTCTATTTCCTGGAACTGGCGGACTATTACGGTCGGGAGAATGCGGACGAGGGAGGGATGCTGAACCTGTTGTACATCACACTGAAAGCCCTTATGGATCCCCGCATCGATGCCCGGCTTGTCCGGCGGATCTTCGAACTGCGGACGCTGGTGGTACAGGGGGAATACCCCCAGGTGGGAGCCTGCGTATCCTGCACAGAGAAAGAAGATCTGAGGGCTTTTTCATGGAGGAGGCACGGGATGCTGTGTAAGGCGTGTGCCGCTCAGGAGCCGGATGCACAGGCGGTGGATGCATCTGCGGTGTATGCCCTGCAGTATATCGTCTGCATACCTCTGCAGAAACTGTATTCGTTCACGGTAAGACCTGAGATCTTGTCGCAGCTTGACCGGGTGGTGGGGAGACTGATGGAACAGGCTCTGGACCGGAAGATCAAGAGCCAGGAGATGCTGGAGCTCATGGCGGGAGGATGAGGAGATGATCGATAGAGATATGATGATCGCAGATATGCACTGTGACACGATCAGTGCGCTATACTGGAGAAAGAAAAGAGGCTGTGCAGAGCATCTGGTATCTGACAGTCTCTCCATCGATCTGCGCAAGATGCAGGCAGGAGGTTACTGCCTGCAGAATTTTGCGGTGTTCGTGGATATGGAACAGGTGGAGGATCCTCTGGAGACAGCCCTGGAGATGATCCGTCTGTACGGACAGGAACTGGAGCTCTGCAGTGGCGAGATGGCTCCTGTGCTGTGCTGGGAGGATATTTGCAAAAACCGGGAGCAGGGGAAGATCAGCGCCATGCTCACCATAGAAGAGGGCGGGATCCTGAAAGGGGATCTTTCCAACCTGGAAAGACTGTATCATCTGGGAGTGCGGATGATCTGTCTGTCCTGGAACCATCCCAATGAGATCGGTCTTCCCAATCTGCAGAGAGACAGATCCGGGAATCCCCTGTTCACGCTGCGGAGCGACAGAGGACTGACAGACTTCGGTCTGGAAGTGGTCCGGGAAGCCCAGCGGCTGGGGATGATCGTGGATGTATCCCATTTGTCAGACGGGGGCTTTTGGGATGTGGCCCAGCACACACAGAAACCTTTTGTGGCAAGCCATTCCAACGCCCAGGCTGTCTGCGGTGTGTGCCGGAATCTGACCGATGAGATGATCCGCGCCCTGGCGGACAGAGGGGGTGTGATGGGGATAAACTTCTGTGAAGATTTCCTGTGTATGGAAAACAAAAGACAGCCGGGGATGCTCCTGGATGCCATCATCCGCCACATCCGCCATATCATACAGGTGGGCGGGGAAGACTGCTGCGGACTGGGCAGCGACCTGGATGGGATCGAGGGCAACCGGGATATACGGACGGCGGCAGACATGGAAAGATTGGTCAGGAGGCTGGAAGAGGAGAAGTTTCCGCCCAGGCAGATTGATAAGATCTGTGGAGGGAATGTCCTGCGGGTCTACCGGGAGACATTATAGATATCTAAAGACAAAAGCATTTCTATTACATTTCTAAGACAAACTGATTGACAAAATAGAGCGCCGCGCCAGCGGCGGCGGCCTCTGTTTTATAGTGGCAGACACGTATGTAATCTGCGTCCTGTTCATAAGGGTTCAGGGCGACCGCTTTTTCACGCAGCACATGGATATAGTCTGTCATATAAGCCCCTACATTCCCACCCAGTATCACATCACAGTCAAAACACATCCGCAGATTGTTCACACCGATCGCCAGATAGTCCAGATATTCATCAAAAAACTGTTGGAAGCCCCTATTTTCTCCCAACTCATCGAAAAACCTCTTCAGATCCCCGTTTGTCATATTGGCCAGCAAGTTAGCGGAACAGTAAGCGTTCAGGCAGCCCTGCTGCCCGCAGTAGCATTTCCGTCCGTGTGGGATGATGGTCATATGTCCAAATTCGGAAGCCCGGCAGTTATTTCCCATGGAGATATCTTTTCCGTTGATCGCGGCGCCGCCCACACTGTTGCTCAGAGACAGATAGACTTCCCCCCGTTGGGACGGCGAGATCCAGGCTTCCGCCAGTCCGCCTGCATTGGCGTCGTTGAACAAAAGGAAAGGGGAAGGGATGTGTCTTTCCATCCGGGGATAGATCCCGTCTCGGATCTGGATCACAGCTGCGTAGGTGATGCTCTTCTGGTCTGCGCCCACGATCACAGGAAGAGAGATGCCCGTACCCAGCAGCTTGTCTTTAGGGATCTTGTTTTTGGTGATCAGGTCTTCCATCTCCTGGGCGGCGAACTGATAGTAGGAGTCTGTATCTTCAAAAGGTATGCGTATCCGTGTGCTGGCTATGATCGTACTGTCCAGATTGATGATCGCGATGGAGAGGTGATTACGTGTGATGTCGATCCCGGCGGCGTAGCGTGCATTGGAGATGCAGCGCAGCATATTTGCTTTGCGCCCGCCGGTGGATTCGAAGAAGCCGCAGTTATAGATCAAGTCATATTCTTTTAAGCGGTTGAGGTTGTTGGTGACAGTAGGGAGGCTCAGCCCCAGGCAGGAGGCGATGTTCTGCCGGGAGCAGGGTCCATTGTAGTAGATCGTCCGGTATATATCGCCAAGGTTTTTTATCTTTGTACTTTCTTCGTGCATGATGGTCACCTCCGTTTTCCTTTCTATTGTAACAAGATCCGCGGGAAATGACTAGAGCGTGTTTGAAAACCTCAAATATCCTTAGATCATAGAAAATTTACAGATAATAGATGAGTATCATTCCCAAAACAGCGTTTTAAGGGGTCCGGGTGAGATCCGCAATCCCCCGGCGCTTTTGGTACTTTTCTCGTAGAAAAGTACATAGAAAGATCTGAGTGGTCACAGATCGTACCAAATGTTAGTAAGATCCAATCTGTTTACAAAATTTAGAAAGTTTTAAAACAAACTCTAGAGTAAAAACTTATATAAAATACTTTACAAAAGAAATTGACGTAAAGTGGCAGAAGAAAGGAGAAGAACAGGTTTTGCATAGACAATACAACTAAAAAGTTCAAAGTAGAATTAGTAAATTAGACGATAATAAATAAAAATATTGACACAAGTAGAGGGGGATGATAGACTGATTAAGTAAAGCGAAGAAAGAAACGCTATGAAAAAGGAAAGGACGGAGTGTGGAATGGGCGACGTTAAGATGCGGATTTCAGGTGTGGAAAAATCCTTCCCCGGCGTGAAAGCCCTGAGCAACATCGAATTTTCCGTGCGCAAAGGTACCGTACACGCACTGTGCGGCGAGAACGGCGCGGGAAAATCGACCCTGATGAAGATCATCATGGGTCTGTATAAGGCGGATAAAGGCCAGATCTATATCGACGACCAGCCGGTGGATATCCGCAACCCCATACAGGCGCGGGAATATGGGATCTCCATGATCGCACAGGAACTGAACTATGTGCCGGAGCTCTCAGTGGAAGAGAACCTGTTCCTGGGCAGGCTTCCCGTGAATAGATTCGGGAAGATCGACTGGAAAAAAGTACGGCGGGAGACGATCAGATTTCTGGAGGAAGAGAAACTCCCCTATGAGCCGACACAGAAACTCAAGACGCTGACGGTCTCAGATATCCAGATGCTGGAGATCATCAAGGCGGTGACGAATAATGCGCAGATCGTGATCATGGACGAGCCGACTTCCTCTATCACAGAGCGGGAAGTGAAGCAGCTCTTCGCTAAGATCGCGGAGTTGAAGGCGAAAGGGGTGGCGATCGTCTACATATCCCACAAGATGGATGAGGTGTTCCAGATCGCAGACGACATCACGGTACTCCGGGATGGTACGGTCGTCTCTACGGACAGGGCGCAGGACCTGGATCTGGACACAGTGATCGCGAAGATGGTAGGGCGCAAACTCTCCAATGTGTATCCGAAAGAAGAAGTCCCCATCGGTGAAAAAGTCATAGAGGTAGAGGATTTCAGCCAGGATGGGCTGTTCGAGGACGTGAACTTCTATGCCAGGAAAGGTGAGATCGTAGGCTTTGCCGGACTGGTGGGCGCCGGGCGTACAGAGGTGATGCGGACCGTGTTCGGCCTGGATCCCCATAAGACGGGGACCGTGAAGATCCACGGGAAGCCTGTGGAGATCAAGAGCGCAGGGGATGGGATCAAAAACCGTCTTGTCATGCTCTCGGAGAGCCGCCGCGACGATGGGATCGTCCCGGTGCGGAGCATCCAGGAAAACGCATCGCTGGCATCTCTGCGCCAATATATCTACGGCGGGTACACCCATAAAGCAAAAGAGAAAAAAGAAGTAAAGGAAATGTTCGAGAAGATGAACGTGAAAGCCCCGTCCATGGATACAGAGATATCCAAGCTCTCCGGCGGTAACCAGCAGAAAGTCCTCCTTGCCAGGTGGATGCTGTGCGATCCGGAGATCATGATCCTGGACGAACCCACCAGGGGCATCGACGTGGGGGCAAAATATGAGATCTATAAACTCATCACAGACATCGTGAAAGAAAATAAATCCGTGATCATGGTCTCCTCCGAACTGCCGGAGCTGATCGGCATGTGCGACAGGATCTACATCATGTGCCAGGGGCGTATCGCCGGCTGTATCACGAAAGAAGAATTTTCACAGGAGACGATCATGAGATATGCAACCGGTGTTGCAGATCGAGCATAGGGAGGGAAGAAGTCCATGGGAGGAAAAACATCTTATTATCTGCAGAAATTCAGCATATTTATTGTGCTCATCGTTCTGTTCATCGGCTGCAGTATCATCAGTCCGTATTTTTTACAGAGCAGTAACCTTGTAAACGTTACCCGTCAGCTCTGCGTGGGGATCTTAGTGGCATACGGCGAGATGATCTTGATCATCAGCGGTTTTCTGGATCTCTCGGTGGGTTCAGTCCTTGCACTGGCGGGCGTACTCTCTGTAGCCACATATAAGAGTACTGGCTCTATGATAGCGGCCTTAGTGGTGGCTCTGGCGGTGGCTGTTATCTGTAACCTGGTCAACGCACTTTTTGTGGCAAATTTCAACGTCCCGGCATTCATCGCCACATTGGGTATGCAGCAGGTGGCCAGGGGGCTGGTGCTGTATTATACAGGTGGCCAGAACATCCTGCAGCTGGGCGGTTTCGTGGAGATCGGGCAGGGGTCCATCGGGCCTGTGCCGATCCCGGTGCTCCTGATCGTGCTGGTGACGATCGTGATCTGGTATCTTGTGAACAATACAAGGTACGGTCGGGGTCTGTATGCCATCGGCGGCAGCAGGAGTGCGGCAGAGGCCAGCGGGATCAATTCAAAGAAGAGTATCTATAGATCTTATATCGTGAACGGTCTGCTGATCGGGCTCGCGGGCATGATCTTCATGGCAAGGAACAATGCAGGTCTCCCAAACGGCGCAGTAGGCTTGGAGATGACAGGTCTCACAGCGGCGATCGTGGGCGGCACATCCTTTACAGGCGGCATCGGGACTGTGAGCGGGACCATCGCAGGTGCGTTCATCATCGGCTTCCTGGAGAACGTTATGAACCTCCTGGGTGTGAACGCATATATCCAGCAGGTGATCGAAGGCGCGATCATCGTCCTGGCAGTAGCCTTCGACGTAGTGAGCAAATCGAAAAAATCACAGAAAGTGATCCTTGTAAAAGAAAAGACAGAAGAAAAAGCATAGTGATCCCTTACAGCGCATGTCTCTTGTCCATTTTGGCAAGAGCGTGCGCCTGTGATCAAATAAAATCTTCAAAAATAAAGGAGGAAATGAAAATGAAGATGAAAAAAATGAAAAGAGTCTTTGCAGCGGCTCTCGGTACAGTGATGATGGCGTCCATGATCGCAGGGTGCGGCGGAAATGGCGGCAGCTCTGACAGCAGCGGAGGATCTGCGGACAAAGGCGCTTCCGAGGCATCAGACGGGAAGAAGAAAGTATGCTTCGTAGCCCGTGCCAGTGCAGACACATTTGCAGCCTGGCTCACATCGGAGATGCAGAAACAGGCGGAAGATTATGATTTTGACCTGCTCTGCGTCAGCGGCGAGGCGGATGACAACACAGAGAACGGTCGTCTGGAAGACTGTATCACAAAAGGATACGATCTGGTGATCGTCCAGTCCAACAACAATGCGGCCCAGGCGCCCTACGTGAAGAAGCTGGTGGACGCGGGGATCCCTGTGATCACAACGAATCCCACCACCCATCAGGGCGACCTGGACGGGAGCGACAACAACGACGTGATGGAAGGCACAGGCACCGTGGATGCGGATCCGGTGGAGCAGGCGGCAGTGGGGGCAAGGCGTGCCGTAGAGGAAGTACCCAAGAACGCCAATGTGGTCGTACTGCGCGGACCGTCCGGCAACTACCATGCAGAGAAGAGGAGAGAAGCATGGGACACATATTTCTTTGACGAGCGTCCGGACGTGAATCTCCTCTATGAAGACTACGCAAACTGGAACAGCGACGAAGCCCTCACACTGATGGAGAACTGGGTACAGTCCGGGACGCACATCGACGCGATAATCTCCATGAACGACAACATGGCAGCGGGCGCGATCGAAGCGATCCGCAACGATAAGAACTATGTAAAAGATGGAAAAGCTGATTTCCTGGCATACGGCGTAGACGGCACAGCCCAGGGTTGCCTGCTGATCCAGGAAGGGCTCCTCACATGTACGGCATTGCAGTCAGCAGCGGATATCGCCAAACTGAATATGGAATATGCGGACAAAGTGCTCAAAGGTGAGATGGAAGTGACAGAAGTCAACGATTTCGTAGAAGCGCCGGAGATCAACGCGGACAACGTAGAAGATTACATCAAGATCTATGTGGAGAATGGAGAGATCTCAGAGGGCGGAGAACTGGCAGAATAGTCAATAGACAGCATATTCAAAAAGGAGTGCAAAAAAAGATGAGCAGACAAAAAGGCGCCTTCATGCAGGGCACAGATAAGATGGTGATAAAAGAGATCGATATACCAGAGATCAAAAAGGGACAGGTATTGGTGCAGTTAGAATATGTAGGGATCTGCGGTTCGGATGTCCATTACTACCATTCCGGAAGGTGCGGTTCCTACGAAGTGGATCTGGAAAAAGACTATATGCTGGGACATGAGTGTGCCGGCACCGTTGTGAAGGTGGCGGAAGACGTGACCAGCTTAAGACCAGGCGACCGTGTGGCGCTGGAACCGGGCATCACCTGCGGGACATGTGAACTCTGCAAAGCCGGAAAATACAATCTATGCCCGGATGTGGTCTTCCTTGCCACACCGCCGGTGGAAGGGTGCTACGAAGAGTACATCGCATTCCCGGAGAATATGTGCTTCAAACTCCCGGAAAACGTATCCACCAAAGAAGGCGCCCTGATCGAACCCTTGTCTGTAGGATTCCATGCGGCCAACCAGGGCGACGTGCAGGTGGGCGACACGGTGGTGATCTTAGGGGGCGGCTGTATCGGCCTTGTGACCCTGCTCTCCTGTAAAGCCCACGGCGCAGGCAAGATCATACTGGCCGATGTGGTAGATGCAAAGCTTGAAAAGGCAAAAGAACTGGGCGCGGCCCATGTGTTCAACAGCAAGGAAGTGGATGTGAGAGAAGAAGTGGCGAAGCTCACAGGCGGAAAAGGTGCGGACATCGTATTTGAGACAGCCGGTTCCCCGGTGACGATCGCCCAGACGCCGTTCCTTGTGTGCAAAGGGGGTACGATCGTGCTGGTGGGTATGGCTGCCCAGGAAGAGATCTCCTACAATTTTGCACAGATCATGGACAAAGAAGCCACGATCAAGTCGGTATTTCGCTACAGGAACATCTATCCGAAAGCGATCGCGGCAGTGGCCAGCGGCGCCATTGATGTGGGGAGCATCGTCACCCACGAATTTGACCTGGATCATATACAGGAAGCTTTCGATGAAGCTGTCAATAATAAGACGGATCTTGTGAAAGCAGTGATCAAAGTCAGACCGTGACAGGATCCTCATAAGAAAAAGTTTATCCGCGCGTGAGCAGTGGGCCGGAGTCCGCAGGGACAGATACTAGAAGCCCGCTGAAGCGCAGATCCGATGCCCTGTCAGCTTGCTGCGGGGCATTTGGTCTTTGGCAGATCTCAAGCCTTTATGTGGCGGAAAGGAAAATATATGTTATATATAGGAATAGACTTAGGGACATCGGCTGTAAAACTGCTGCTGATGGATGGAGAAGGGAAGATCCAGAAGATCGTCTCAAAAGAATACCCGCTGTATTTCCCTCATCCCGGCTGGTCGGAACAGGACCCGGAAGACTGGTTTGCCGGGACAATGGCGGGTATCCAGGAGCTGGTGGAGGGTTGCGACAAGAGCCAGGTGGCGGGCATCAGCTTCGGCGGGCAGATGCATGGTCTTGTAGCCCTTGACCGGGAAGACCGTGTGATCCGTCCCGCGATCCTCTGGAACGATGGGCGCACAGGCAGGCAGACAGACTATCTGAACCAGACAGTGGGCAAAGACAGACTCTCCGCCTATACAGCAAATATCGCTTTTGCCGGGTTCACAGCCCCCAAGATCCTCTGGATGAAAGAAAACGAACCGGAAAACTATAAGAAGATCAGTAAGATCATGCTGCCCAAAGATTATCTGGCGTACAGGCTCTCAGGGAGCTTCTGCACAGATGTGTCGGATGCTTCAGGGATGCTGCTGATGGATGTGGAACACCGCTGCTGGTCCAAAGAGATGATCCAGATCTGCGGGATCACCGAAGAGCAGCTCCCCAGACTTTATGAGAGCTATGAGGTGGTGGGCACCCTGAAGACGGATATAGCCGCCCAGCTGGGTCTGGGAGGGGATGTAAAAGTGATCGCCGGCGCAGGGGACAACGCGGCGGCAGCTGTGGGGACCGGGACTGTGGGGGACGGCAGGTGCAACATCTCTCTGGGCACATCCGGCACGATCTTCATATCCAGCGACCGGTTCGGCGTGGATGAGAACAACGCCCTCCATTCATTTGCCCATGCGGACGGACATTATCATCTGATGGGCTGTATGCTCAGCGCGGCCGCCTGCAATAAATGGTGGAATGAAGATATCCTGCGGGCGACGGATTTTGCGGCGGAGCAGAAGGGCATCGCGAAACTGGGCGAGAACCAGGTCTTCTACCTGCCGTACCTGATGGGTGAGCGCTCACCCCACAATAACCCCGACGCCCGGGCCATGTTCATAGGCATGACCATGGATACCACCAGAGAGGACATGACGCAGGCAGTCCTGGAAGGTGTCTCCTTCGGTCTACGGGATTCTCTGGAAGTGGCCAGGAGTTTAGGCATCCGGATCGAGAGGACGAAGATCTGCGGCGGCGGTGCCAAGAGTCCTCTGTGGAAGCGGATGATCGCCAACATCATGGATATGCAGGTGGATGTGATCGAGAGCGAAGAAGGACCCGCCCTGGGAGGGGCCATGCTGGCGGCAGTGGGCTGCGGGGAATACCCGGATGTGGAGACGATCGCATCGAAGATCGTGAAAGTGGTAGATACTGTGGAGCCGGAGCCGGAGCTGGTGGAAAAGTACGAGGAACGGTATCAGAGATTCCGGAAGATCTATCCCACGGTGAAGGGATTGTTTTAAGAAAGATCTATAGAAAAAAGCAGCACGTCCATGGTCCGGGACAGTGCTGCTTTTGGCGTTTATGTATTTTTAGCTACAGGCAGGATGGATGCCATGATCACAAAGCCGATCACGGATGCCACCAGGAACAGCCTTTCCGCAGAGAGGACAGAGACCAGCAGAGCTGATAAGAATTGCCCCCCGAACATGGCCATGGTACAGAAACTGATGTTCAGCCCCTTATTCGAAGGCGTACTCTTATTGACGATCAAGTTATTGTAGAGCGGTGTGGAGAGACCAAAACCGATGCCCACGAAACAGGCGGCGACCCAGAGGAACAAGGACCCGCTCAGGAGGAAATAGAGCAGGAATGCGATCCCGTAGCTGCAAAAGGCGATCGTCAGGCAGCCTTTTTCTTTTACCCGTTTTACAATGTTGGGAGAGCATCCGGCGGCCAATACCGAGACCACATCGATAGAGGCAAGGTAATAGCCTGTGAATGAAGGAGAGTACCCCAGCTGATCCTGTAGATAAAGGGGCAGGGCCACCATGGCGGTGAAAAACATCAGCATGCCCAAAAAGGCGATCAGGAGTATTAAAGGGATGGGCACGCCTTTTGCCCTCCCTGCCGGCTCTTCTGTCTGCATCCCATCGCTCTTTGCGGCCGCCGGTACTTTCGGGATGAACAGGGCCAGGCCCAGAAAAGCCAGGAACCCAAGACCATAGATATAAAAAGGACAGCGCCAGGAGACGTCTGCCAGCATCCCGCTGACGCTTAAGTAGATCACACCTCCGCATTCCATGGCCATGCTCTGCAGCGCCAGGATCCTCAACTGTTTTTCTCCCTGGAAAAAAATGGAGATGAAGGTGACGCTGGCGTTCATGATCGCTGCCGTGGCTGCGCCCAGAAGGATCCGGTCGATCAGAAGGGCGGCCACACCAGGCATATAAGCCCCGGCGACTCCGAACGCGCCATAGCAGAGGAGACCTATGAACGCCACCCAGTAAGGGCCTTTTTTGTCGATCACACGGCCAAATAAGACAGTGGTGACCACAACGCCCAGGGCAGGGGTGGTGATCAGCCAGGAAGCATGGTTACCCAGGCCGTAGACCCGTCCCAGTTCGGACACCGCCGGGGTGACGGCAGTCCCCACCATGACTGTCAGGCTGCTCATGAGTAAGATGGCGGCGATACCGGGTGTTGACAGTTTTCTTGGATCTGATGATATCTGTTTAGACAATTTTGCCCCCTTTCGTTTTCAGGACTTGATAGGATCTGTTATATCTGCTCATTATAACATCTTCGCCCATGTAGATAAACCCCTAAAAACAGGCATCACAGACAGAGATACTTTTATTTTTCTGCGGATCGTGGTATGATCAAAGGCGGTGTATATAAATAGTGTTTTCTTGGATCTGGGTATGCAAAGGAGGAGTCGGCAAAGATGGGTAAGATGGGAAAGAAGGTAAAGATCGACCGGGTCGTGCAGCTGACCCATAAGCCTTATCTGAATCTCTATGGATTGGAGATCACAGATAAGAAAGGGAAAAAAGGGAGTTATTATGTGGCGTCCAGGGCTGAGACAGCGGATAGCCTGAAGCTCGCCACGGGAAAAGATACCCCCGATGGGGTGATCATCTACAGTATATATGGGGAGGAGCGGGATAAGGTTGTATTGGTACGCCAGTACCGTTATTCCATCGGCGGCTATATCTATGAGTTTCCAGCCGGCTTAGTGGAGCCGGGGGAAGATCACCATTTAGCGGGTATCCGGGAATTAAAGGAAGAGACAGGGCTTGACCTTGAACTGCTCCAGGTGGATGCTATGTATGAGAAGCCTGGTTTTACCACGGTGGGCATGACGGATGAGTCCTGTGCGACCATATATGGATATGCCTCGGGGAAAGTTACGAAAGAAGGCCAGGAGGACAGCGAAGAGATCGAGGTGGTCCTGGCTGACCGCAGGGAAGTGGAGAGGATATTGAGGGAAGAACGGGTGGCCATCATGTGTGCATATATGCTGATGCATTTTCTGCATGATGAGGATCCGTTCGCGTTCTTGACCCGTTGAAGGGAACGCCGCAAAAAAAGAATGTCTGTGGAAGGCACAAAGCTTTTTGCGGCGTTCCCATCTGGATGCGGATGATATCTTAGTCTATTTCTGGTTTTTGTATTTTTCTAAGTAGGCGTTGATCCTGTCAACGGGGTTGAGGAGACTGCTGATCGTCACATCGTGGTTGAGAGTGTCGATGAGGAGGGCGATGTATTTGCTCATATCACAGTTGATGTAATAAGGTTTCTCCAAAAGGTCCGGGGTCTGGTAGATCAGGTTGGTGGTGAGGAGCCTGTCAAAAAGCCCCTGTCCATGAGCCAGATCGAATTTTTCCATGCCATTGGTGAAAAAACCAAACGTGGAGCAGATGAAGATCTTATTCGCCTTTTTATCTTTTAAGAGGGCAGCGGTCTCCAGGACTGTGTCTCCGGAAGAGATCATATCGTCGATGATGATCATGTCTTTTCCGGCCACATCTGCACCCAGAAATTCATAGGCCACGATGGGGTGCCGTCCGTCCGCGTAGGTCAGGGCGTAATCCCGCCGTTTGTAGAACATGCCCATATCCACGCCCAGTACATTGGCCAGGTAGATGGCGCGGCCCATGCCGTTCTCATCGGGGCTTATGACCATCAGGTGGTCGCTGTCGATGGTCAGGTCTTTCTCATGGTTGAGCAGCCCCTTGATAAATTGGTAAGCAGGACGGATCGTCTCCAACCCGTTTAAGGGAGTGGCGTTTTGTATGCGGTCGTCGTGGGCGTCGAAGGTCAGTATGTTCTCCACGCCCATCTTGATCAGTTCCTGGAGAGCGATGGCACAGTCCAAGGATTCTCTCCCGGTGCGTTTGTGCTGGCGGCTCTCGTATAGATAGGGCATGATCACGTTGATGCGCCGGGCCTTGCCTCCCACGGCGGCGATCACTCGTTTCAGATCCTGAAAATGGTCGTCCGGGGACATGATGTTCGTGTGGCCGCTCATATTATAGGTCAGGCTGTAATTGCATACATCGACCATGATATAGAGGTCATCGCCGCGGACGGATTCGCTGATCGTCCCTTTGGCTTCGCCGGAACCGAAGCGGGGGACTTGTGAGCTGATGATGTAAGAATCCCTTTGATAACCGTCTGGCCCGAAGGGAGGGGCCTGTGCGGGGGTGCGTTCCTTTCTCCACTCCACGATCCAGTCGTTCACTCGCTGTCCCAGGGAAGCACAGCTTTCCAGGGGGACGATACCCAATCTCCCTACGGGTAACGCCGCCAAATCTTTGATAGGCCCTTGCCTCATGATCTTTTGTCCTCCTCCTAAATGATGTACGGTGATCAGTCTGTCATTTCCTTATCTGGCGTTCTGATCATATGCTGATTGTTTGGTACGGATGTCTTCTCCGATAAGGTTGATGAATCTGTAGTACTGTATGATCCTGGAAAAAGTCCTGGTGGAATAGAGTCCGGGGAATGCCTCGAGGGCCAGGTTGCTGGAGATCATGGTGGATCTTTCGCGCAAGATCCGTTCATTCACGATCTGAAAAAGCTGGGAAGAGACGAAGCTGTTGGTCAGTTCTGTCCCCAGGTCATCGATGATCAGCAAATCGCAGTCCAGCACATATCCCATGACCTCCCCGCCGCCGGATCCTTTGGAAAAGGTGTCTTTTGCCAGCAGGTCGAACAGGTCGTAAGAGGGGAAATAGAGCACGCTGTGGGCTTTATCTGATATCTCATGGGCGATACAGCGGGAGAGGAATGTCTTTCCCACGCCTGTATCCCCATAAATGAACAGGTTCTGGGCGCTGTCCTCAAAACGGCTGATGAACCCCCGGGCGATCTCCACGGCGGACCGGGCATGCTCCAAAGGCGTTTTTCCAGTGTTTTCATCTATTATTTTATCAGAATACCAGGAAAAAGAAAAGAGTGCAAAGTTTTCTTTCCCCGCTCTCTGGGCCGGGTCATACTGCTGGCAGAGCATATCGGCCGCGAGCTTACGGAAGCAGGCGCATTTCTCACCGTCCACATATCCGGTATCCTGGCACTCAGGGCATTGGAAAGACATCTCCAGGTGATCGGGAGGGAAGCCGTTCTGGGATAGGAGGAGCCTGCGCTCTCTGGATAAGGCTTCCATCCTTTTTTCATAGGCTGCGGCGGCCTCGGCAGCCTTTCCTGAGAGCAGGCTGTGTACCCTCTGGGCGCTGGCGGCTGCGATGGCATCTTGGATCTCTTTTAACCGGGGGATCTGCTGGTAAGCGTGTGTACGGCGTTCTTCCAGCATCCGGCGGTCGCGGCGCTGTCTGCGGTCATATTCCCGCATGATCGCGTCATATTGGACGTTTTCCAGGGACATTTATATGGACCTCCTGCGTATCTTGTCTATGACTATTGTTCAAACATGGATTTTTTGATCTGATCGAAGTCGTAATCCCGGTGGGGATAATCGTTGAACTTGTTTTGGACTTTTTTCGGGGCTTTCTTGGCCGCCTGGGACTTATGCTCAGCATCTGCGGCCTCTAAGTCCGTTATGTGCCGGATCTTCTCAGCGTGCCATTTTTTCAGGATCTTGTCTGTGTAGACAAAGCTGCCGTTCCCGGTCTGCAGGACAGTCCGTTTGCAGGCTTCCAAGATCAGTTCCATGGTAAATCCCCATTTCTGCATCCAGCAGTCCATCATCTCCATCTCGCTCTTGACAGGGTTCCTGTTCTGTATCCCCAGAGCCCTGAAGATGGTATAATAAGTCTTGCTGTACTGGCGTGCCTCGTCCTTGGCGGCGGCCACGGAGGTGATGCCATGTTCTGCCCAGGAAAGGGCTACTTTTTCAATATAGCGGATACTCCTGTGGTTTTTTGAGACGCAGTGTTCGATCAGGAATTCGATCAATTCTGCGTTGAATCCAAGACCTTCATAAAAATAGAGGATCTTATTGGTATCTGTCACGGTGAGGGGACGGGCCAGGTATTGCTCGGCGATATAGAGCAGCTGGATGATATCCTCGTTCTCTTTTAACCGACTGATCTTGTCGGCAGACAGAGCCGTTTCCGGCGGAGGACCCGCAGGATCTGCGGACTCCCCCTGTACAGGTCCGGTCCCGGGGCTTTCCGGTCCCGGTCCGGCGGATAAGTCTGCCGTATCTTCGGCGGGCGGCACAGTGCTTTTTGGAGTGTTTTCTGGATAGATAAAAGAGATATCAGAGATCTTCTGCTCAGCGTCGAGACCGAGCAGCAGCAATCCTTCTTTCTCCCAGTACCGGACAGCGCGCAGGATGTCCCGTTCTGTGCAGCTCATCTTGTCTGCCAGCATAGACAGGGAAGGCAGGCTGTCAGGAGCACAGCGGAGCAGGTAGAGGTAGATCTTCACAAATTCTCCGTTGGCTTGCAGCATATGCCTGTCCAGGAAACAGTTGGGGACCAAAGTTATGTCAGAGGCCCAAGGTGTATGTAGATGAAGGGTGGCCATATCTTTCACTCTCTTTCTGAAAAATGATCGCTGATAAAAGCAATTGTATGTAGGATTATATCATACCATATTTTAATTGCAAGTAGGTCAGTAACAGAAATTGGCAAAGTGGCTGTGCAGGCGGCAGGACGGGGCGGCGGACACAGCATTTTCAATGGGGAGGATACGATAAAGATAGGAAATATTTTTAGATCATCCAATAGTATTATTATGATATCCTACTTGCATTTTTTATGACAAACGTGTATAGTAATAAATAGGTTTGAAATTCTGCCTTCTGGCCGTGTATGGATGGCAGGGATAAGATAAAAGTAAAGATAAAGGATGTGGAGATCTCATGAATCTATTTGGAAATAACATTGCTCTGGCTTCAAGATCTATGGAGTATCTGTGGGGAAAACAGCAGATCACACTACATAATCTTGCAAATGTAGACACACCGGGTTATAAGAGCAGATATGTGACTTTTGAAGATGAATTCCGTACGCGTCTCAGGCATGCGTCCCTGACAAGGGATGATGAGAAGATCGCGGAAGCCATCCAGGGTTCCCACCCGACCGTACATGATACAGGGGAGGAGTCTGCGCGTTTGGATGAGAATAATGTGGATGCGGATGTGGAGAGCGTGGAACTGAGCCGTGCTACGCTCCAGTATATGTATACGGCACAGACGATCACCAGTGATATCGCAAGGCTCCGAACTGTCATCAGAGGACAATAGAGAATAAATATGAAGGAGAGAGAGTAAAAAGATGGAAGAAATGTTCATAACACCGATCCAGCTGATGGGGATCGGGGAGGAGAAGAAAGATGTAGTCCAAAAAGTGGCCGGACAGGAAGGCGTCTCCGTATTTAAGGATATTTTTAAGAGTGCCATCGAAGATGTGGTGGTCACAGACCAGGAACTGAACCAGGCGGAATATCTGTTGACTACCGGGCAGTTGGACAATCCGGCATCCGTCACTACCGCTGCAGCGGAGGCTTCGCTGGCTGTGGATCTTCTGGTACAGTTGAGGAACCGGGCGCAGGAAGCTTATACACAGCTCATGAACATCAATATATAGCTGAGACAGCAGGCTGTTGACATAAATTCTAATGGAAAGAACGGTTGGACATGAAAGAGAAGCTAGGTCAATTTAAAGAGTTTTTTGCAAAACTTGGAAGGAAGACAAAGATCCTGATCGGGGCGGGGCTTATCGTTCTCATTGCAGCAGCGGTGATCCTTGCATTGGTGCTGAACCGGAAAGAATATGAAGTTCTGTATTCGGAAGTGAATACAGACGAGGCGCAGCAGATCATCGGCTTGCTGCAGGAATCAGCGGTCGATTACAGATATGACGGCCAGGGGACTATATATGTGCCTGCGGAAAATGTGGATCAGGTGAAGGTGAGCCTGGCTTCACAGGGATACCCGAAGAGCGGGTTTACATACGATATTTTTAGAAATAATGCCACGATGATGACGACCGATTCCGATAAGCAGACGTATAAGATCTACGATCTGCAGGATCGGATCGGAGCTACGATCTCACTGTTTGACAATGTGAAGGATGCGAAGGTCACGATCGCGTTGGGCGAGCAGCAAAAATATGCATTGGATGATTCCGACAAGGAAGAGGCCAGTGCATCTGTAGTCATGGTCATGCAGGACAATGGGTCCCCCACGGAGGAGCAGGCGATCGCTGTGCAGAACCTGGTCTCTAAAGCGATACCTGGGATGTCTATTGATAATGTGGCTATTTTTGATGGGAACGGCCTGGATGTATCTGTGAATGAGGAGAGCGAAGGCTCCGGCATCAGCACCCAGGAGACGGAAGAGATCGCCCGTATAGCGGAGAACCAGATCAGCCAGAAAGTGCTGAATGTACTCTCTCCTCTCTTTGGCAACGGGAATGTAAGGGTGTCTACGAAAGCACGGGTCAATATGGAGACTCTGGTGCGGGAGACGATCGACTACAGCACGCCGGAGAAGCGTGATGAGGATGATAAACAGGGCCTGCTCTCGAAAGAGAGCGGCGCCTGGGAGACGAACAATGCCGACGGTACAGTGAACGGAGTGGCGGGGACAGAGACGAATGCGGATATCCCGGAATACAATACAGATGGCGGAGAGGATGACACCAACTACGCCAGCCGTCAATATGATAGAGAGTATCTGTTCAACCAGATCAAGGAACAGGGCCAGGTGCCGGCAGGTGCCATTGAGGATCTGTCTGTAGCGGTGACGCTCAATACGGACGATCTGGGGGACATTGATGAAGACGACTTAAAGTCAGTGATCGGGAACGCGGCCGGGATCCAGCTGGTGGATCAGGATGAGAAAGTAGCCATCTTGGCAGCTCCATTCTTTGAACCGGAAGGAGACGAGACGCAGACCACAGCCGCCGGAGGATTCTTTGCAAGGAGCAGCAGCTGGCTGATCCTGGGTGTCGTCCTGCTCCTGTTCTTGGTAGCGACTGGTATCGTGCTGGCAGTGGTCTTGAATAATAAGAACAAGAAAAAGAGAGCGGCGCAGCAGGCGGCAGCTGAACAGGCTCGTATGCTCGCTATGATGGGAGAGCAAGAAGGCGCCGAGAACATGGAAGGCATAGTGGGAGAAGGCATCATAGACAACGAGGAAGAGGAAGAAAATGCACAAGTCTTGGATGCTGAGACAGAGAAAGGGATGGAACTGCGGCAGCAGATACGTGAATTTGCTGAGCAGAGTCCGGAGATCGCGGCTCAGATGCTGCGCAATTGGTTGAGTGGAGGTGAGCAGGATGGCAGAAGAAGCGATGGCTGAGCTTGGTCTGACACTGGAGCAGAAAGCGGCGGCTGTAGTCGTATCTATGGGCGTGGATCAGGCATCGGAGATCTATAAATTCCTTACGGAAGAAGAGATCGAGAATCTGACAGTGGAAGTAGCGAAATTGGGGCATCTGACTGCTGAACAGACCACAGCAGTGCTGGATGAATTCTATAAGATGTGTCTGACACAGAAAGTGGTCACGGACGGCGGTATCGAATACGCCCGTACGGTACTTGAAAAAGCCTTTGGCGAGAGTACTGCCTCCAAGCTCCTGGAGAGATTGAACAGGTTCATGAAAGCCAGTCCCTTCGATTTTATCCGCAAGACGGACAGCAAGAACATCCTGTCTGTACTCCAGCATGAGAGGCCGCAGACGATCGCCCTCGTACTCTCCTATGCGGATGCCAGCCAGACAGCGGAAGTGATCGAGGAACTTCCCAAGGAGAAACGGATCCAGGTGGTAGAGAGCATAGCGCGGATGGACCGGGCTTCACCGGATGCGATCAAAGTGGTAGAGGCAGAATTGAAGAAAAGATTCGCCAATATCCTCACCACCGATTACACCACGATCGGAGGTATCGATTTCATCGCCGAGGTGATGAACAATATCGACCGCAGCAATGAAAAATACATATTCGAAGAATTGGGGCGGGAAGATGCGCAGCTGGCGGAAGATATCCGCAAGAAGATGTTTGTATTCGAGGATATCCTCACGATGGACGATCGTTCCGTACAGCGTTTTATCCGGGACTGCGATATGCGCGACCTGGTATACGCATTGAAGAATGCCAACGAAGACCTGGCGAATCTGTTCTTTGCCAATATGTCCACGCGTATGGCTGAGAGTGTCCGTTCTGACCTGGAGATCACAGTGAATGTGCGCCTGAAAGATGTTGAGGAAGCACAGCAGAGGATCGTGAACCAGATCCGTCAGCTGGAAGAAGCAGGTGAGATCGTGATCGCTAAGAGTGGAAAGGATGATATCATTGCTTAGTTACCGTATAGTGAGAGACGGCGAAGAGATAGATATCCGCCCTTATGAATTCAAAGCTGATTTCGGTGAGGTCCCTCCTCCAGGAGAAGTATCGGAAGAAGAGGGTGAGGAGGGGGCAGAGCCGAAGGAAAAGCCAGGGGAGAAAGAATTACAGGAAGCTCTGCGCCAGGCGGAGGAGATCCTGGAAGACGCCCGGCAGAAGGCAGGCCATATCGCCAAAGAAGCCGAGGAGAGGGCACATGAGGCGGAAGAGATCGCACGGCGCCGGGGGCACGATGAAGGTTACGGGGACGGCCATGATGAGGGATATCAGGACGCATATCAGGAAATGACCCAGAAGATGGAGGATGAACTGGATGCCCTGAGGGATCAGATGCGCCAGGTGATCGATTCTGTGACAGAGGAAAAAGAAAAGATACTGGAACAGTACCTGGACGATCTGAAAAGGATCTGTCTGGCTGTCTCCGAGAAGATCATCCAGACCAGCCTGCGGTCCAGCGGGGAAGTCATCAAGCGGATGATCGTGGCCGCCACAGATAAGATCAAAAAGACCCAATGGGCGAAGATCTATATCTCAAAACAGGATTCCGAGATGATCGTAAAAGGGGATACCCAGCTCATCAGGGAGATGGCCCGTCTGACGGATAATCTGAAGGTCGTGGCGATGGAAAACGAAGATCCGGGGACGTGTATCATCGAGCTGCCGGACGAGATCGTAGATGCCAGTGTGAACACGCAGATGGAGAATATCAAAGATATATTGAACAACGCACGGCTGTAAGAGCAGGAGGGATCCATTGTTTAGTGAATTGCCAGGGCTGATAGCCAGCGCAGATACTGTAAACCATATCGGAAAAGTAGAAAATGTGGTGGGGATGTCCATAGAGGCATCCGGCGGGAATGCCAGTATCGGGGATATCGCCATGATCTACGATGAAGACCGCAACCAGCAGATCCCGGTGGAAGTCGTCGGGTTCAAAAATGATAAGATCCAGATCATGGCTTATGAGAATCTGAGCGGTATCGCCGTAGGGAGCTTTGTCCGCAACACGAGAAAAAGACTGAAGATCCCGGTGGGGGAATTTCTCCGCGGCCGTATCATCGACGCTATGGGACGGCCTATGGACAACAAAGGCGGGTTCCATTCCCAGCGACATTATTATGTGGAGAATACGTTTATCAATCCCATGGACCGTCCCCTGATCACCGAGCGGCTGGAATTCGGAGTGAAAGCCATTGACGGGCTGAACACCATTGGAAAAGGCCAGCGTATCGGCATATTTGCGGGGAGCGGCGTGGGAAAGAGTACCTTGCTGGGGATGATCGCTAAGAATGTGAAGGCGGATATCAATGTCATCGCCCTGGTGGGGGAGCGTGGCCGTGAGGTGCTGGAGTTTGCGGAAAAAGACCTGGGGCCGGAGGGCCTCAAGCGATCGGTGCTGGTAGTCGCCACATCGGACCAGCCGGCTATGCTGCGTATGAAGTGTCCTCTGGTCGCTACGACCATAGCGGAATATTTTAAAGACCAGGGAAAAGATGTGTTGCTGATGATGGATTCTCTTACCCGGTTTGCTATGGCACAGAGGGAGATAGGGCTTGCGATCGGAGAGCCGCCGGTCGCAAGAGGCTATACGCCATCCATTTACGCGGAATTCCCCAAATTGCTGGAACGCAGCGGGAATTTTGAGAAAGGTTCCATCACAGGAGTCTACACGGTATTGGTAGAAGGTGATGATACCAATGAACCCATCGCCGATACGGTGCGCGGTATCCTGGACGGACATATCGTATTGAGCAGGAGATTGGCGAATGAGAACCATTTTCCAGCTATCGATGTGAATGCCAGTATCTCGCGTCTGATGACAAGTATCGTATCGAAAGAACATAAGGGATTAGCTGCAAAGATCAGGGATATCCTCAGTCTTTACTCTAAAAATGAAGATCTGATCGCTATCGGTGCCTATAAGTCAGGGACGAATCCGAAATTAGACCGGGCGATCCAGAAGATCGATCTGATCAATGCTTTTTTGATGCAGCAGACAGATGAAAATTTTACATATGAAGAGATCATCCAGCATATGCATAAGATATTGGACCAAGGTTGATCAAAAAGAGGTTAGATGATGAAAAAGTTTTACTTTCCCCTCCATACTGTGTTAAACTATAAGCAGCAGGTTTTGGATAACCTGCGTAATGAGCAGGCGCAGATCATCAGTGATATCGTCAGCGCAGAAAAGCGTATAGAGAAGCTGGAAGGCCAGGACAGGGATTGGTCAGGCAGGCTGCAGGAAAAGCGCGTGCAGGGGATGTCGGTCCTGGAGATGGGTACATATGAGAATTATCTCAATAATCTGCGGGCCAGAGAGAGACTGGAAAGAGAAGCTCTGGTGAGATTGGAAGAGCGCAAAGAAGAAAAGCGTAAAGAAGTCGTGGCAGCGAAGACTGAGACAGCTTCGATCGAACTCTTGAAAGATAAGAAAATGGCACAATATGAGTACCAGGTACAGAAAAGCGAGGAATTGTTCATCGAGGAGTTCGTTTCCAATGTGCGCAGCAGGAGTATACGCGAAGAACAGGCTTTATGATATGAGAGTGGGTGGACCTGCGCGAGCAGTTTACCATATATTGTTATCAACAGATATCTTATCAGGAAAGGAGGTTTTGCCATATCATGCAGAATATGATGCCTCAGTTGGATCTGCCCAGCAAGATGATCCAGCAGCAGCCGGGAACATCACAGTCGCCGCGGAAGAAAGATAAAGCCGGCGGGAAAGCAGATGATTTCCGGGATCTTCTGAGAGATCCGTCGAAAAAGGAGACTCCAAAAGAAAAGGGATCCTCCGGATCAGATCCTATGAAAAAGGCAGATGGTCAGCAGACTCTGGAAACCCAGGGCGGCGGGATAGAGAAGCCGGATACTGTGGGAAAGAAAGAGGAGACTGCGGATGAGAGTGTCCTGCCCGATCTGGGGATGCAGGCATTGCAATTCTTGTATATGGGCGATCTGCATCTGGAAGAAAACCAGACAGTCCCCATGATGGGAGATGCAGTTACAGGCGTGGAGCCCGAGACAGTGGAGAGTCAAAGTCCATTGGTACAGCCTTTGCAGGGAGCATTGGAAGAGTCCGGTGTATCCGGCGGGGAAGATCCGGGTCTCCTGTCAGCAGCATCAGCAGGGGAAACCGTTCGTCCAGAGCAGAACAAAAAAGCGCCGGATACAACAAAGGTAAAAGTCCCCGTGGAAACTGTAAAAGAGGGAGGCATAGAGGAACATGTGCCGCAGTTACAGCCCGGATCCTTAAAAAAGGATCAGCATGTGGAAGAAAATGGCAGCTCTCAGAAGGAAAAAAATGTAGAAGGAAATGGCAAGATAGAAGTAAATGCCAGATCCCAGATACAAGAGAGGGATGCGGCTTTGCAGACCAGAGTTGTCAGGGAGCCAGGCCAGCAGCCTGAGGAAGATGTGAAAGGGCTGGGGACGGAGGAGCATGCAGAGGACTCCAGCGTGCAGACATTTGCAGCGGGGGCTGCTCTACGGCAGGATCCTTTACAGGGATCACCACAGAAGATGGCAGGGACAGTCCCAGTGGTACATGTACGGGCGGAGAGTCCGCAGCAGCTGATGGACCAGTTGATGGATCAGCTCAAAGCCAAAATGGCTCTCAAAGACCAGGAATTTGAGATCTGGCTCCATCCGGAGAATCTGGGGAAACTGGCTATCAAGGTGGCCTATACAGCGGAGAAGGTCAGTGTCTCGATCGTCTGCAGCAACGAGAAGACGATGGGATTGTTGTCCTCCGGAGCTAAAAATATAGCCCAGATCATGGAAGAGAATCTTGGGACGCCGACGACGGTCGTAGTGGACCAAAAAGAGAGCGATTACCTGGAGCAGTATAATGACCAGGGAGGCCGCAGGCAGCAGCAACAGCAAGAAAAACAGAAAGAGAAGGCTCCGGAAGACGAGCAGCAGGATTTCCTCCAGCAGTTGAGGCTGGGATTGATATGAGAAGTAAAGGAGGTATGATATGCCAGTAGATGGGATTTCAGGAGGTGCAGGCAATAACGGCAATTATGATCCCGATTATAATCCGACAGTGCCTGTCACAGATTATACCTATAGCCCCAGTTACACCACGACAGCGCCCAATAAGGACCTTACGTCCACAGATTTCCTGAAATTGCTCGCGGCGCAGCTCCAGTATCAGGATATGACAAATCCCATGTCCAATACGGAGATGATGTCTACGCTGACCCAGATGGCCAGTATGAATGCGACTACATCCATGACATCGGCAATGTCTACGATGACCAGTTCCATGAACGATGTACTGACAGTCAATCTGACCAGTTATGCCACAGGTATGATGGGGAAAGAAGTGACCATATCCCTGGTGGATAGTGAAGGAAAGGCCACAGGGGAAAAGCTGACGGGCAAAGTAGAAGGGATCAGTCTATATGAAGGCGCTCCCATGGTCTATGTGGACGGGAAAGGGTATGCCTTGTCCCAGGTGATGTCCATAGGCGATGTACCCGAGCCTTCCAAGGAAGAAGATAAGACAGAAGGAGAAGATGGGGCAGATAAGACAGAGGGAACGGATAATACAGATAAGGAAGTGTAGGATCTGATATCTGCTCTCTATGACAGGCCAGGGAAGGCTGTAGGCAAGTGATGTTATATGGGATGTTTATGAAAAAGGAGATGCCGCCAACAAGAACATAAGGGATGATGTGAGGAAGTGGTGACAGATATGTTGGAAAAGGTCGATCAGGTTTCCAGGACAGCGAATACAACCAGTGTCCAGCAATTAAAGCTCAAGCACGGCGCAGCGACAGGTGGTTTCGGCCAGTTGTTGCGGGAACAGGCAGCTGAGGGGGATGGTGTGCATTTCTCTAAGCATGCGGCGCAGCGTGTACAGCAGCGGGGCATACAGGTGACGGAGACCCTCCTTGACAGCATCAACCAGGCAGTGGACAAAGCGCGGGAAAAGGGTGCAAGAGATGTGGTGATCATCAGCTCCCAGGCAGCATTTATCGTAAATGTGGTGAATAATACTGTGATCACATCCATGTCGGGTGCAGAGATGCGGGAGAATATTTTTACAAATATCGACGGTGCCGTGTTGATATAGCCGGACCATAACGGAGGCTAAGCTCCCCTGCCCGAATGGCAGAGAGGCAGCGGCACAGGAAACAGGAATCAAGACATTCTTAGTCTTTTGATCTAGAAAGGAAGTAATAGATATGGTCAGATCAATGTTTGCAGGTGTTGCAGGTTTGAGGACGCATCAGTCAAAATTAGATGTTATCGGTAATAATATCGCGAACGTGAATACATGGGGATATAAAGCTGGATCCGCCAACTTCATGGATTCCCTTTATACAAATAATACCAATTCCACAGCAGGCGATGCACTGACCACCGGAGGACTGGGTGGTACAAATGCTTCGCAGGTAGGCTATGGTGTGCAGATGTCTTCCATCAGCCGTGATTTTTCGAAAAGTACGCCATATCAGACAGGGCGTGATCTGGATATCATGATCGAAGGTACAGGCTTTTTGATCGTGGGTTCGGCTCCTGGGATAAAGCCAGGTGGAACGCCTGGACAGGAAGAGGATATTGATATCAATCTTACTGATGCAAATGGAAATGTGGATCTGAAAGATCTTCCCGTTGGTGTGAAATTATCCAGGGTTGGTATCTTGTCAGTGGATAACCAGGGGTATCTTGTAGACAATAACAGAAATTATATATATGGCTATGGCATGGATGACCAAGGGCAACCGGATACAACTAAATTGCAGAGAATCAGGATACCGCGTGCTGACGATGCAAATCTTGGGTTTACTCCGGATCCCAAAGAGATCGGGTCAACAGGTCTGCTCTTATTAAAGAATTACAGGATCATGAGCGACGGTACCGTAGTCGGATTCTCTTCCACGACAGAGAAACAAGTGACTCTCGGCAAGATCGCCCTGGCGGATGTACAGAACGTGGATGGTCTGCAGAGTGATTCAGGATATTATTATGATATGGGGGACAATACAGGAGATTGTGTCGCATCGTCGTCCAATGGTATCCTGGGAAGTTTCCTCTCCGGCTATCTGGAGATGCCCAACGTAGACCTTGCCAAAGAGTTCTCCGAGATGATCACCACCCAGAGAGGTTATCAGGCCAACACAAAAGTGATCACAGTCACAGATGAAATGCTCCAAGAGCTTGTAAATATGAAACGCTAAGAGTTGTAGGTCACACCTGCCTAAGAGGCGTGTCAAAGCGCTTCTTAGGATTTTGTTGCCATTGGGCTTGTGTAAGATCTGGATGGCGGCACTAATCTATAATGTAAGGAGGAAATGCGGGGATAGTATGATCGAACTGACAAAGATCAATAATGAACCAATTGTCATTAATAGCTGCCATATCGAATGTGTGGAAAAGATCCCGGAGTCCAAGGTGATCATGGACACAGGCCGTTACTATGTGGTGCGTGAGAAAGTGGAAGAGATCATCCAGAAGACGATCGAGTATAATGGAAGGATCCGGGAATTTGAGGAGATGATCAGGAGTACTGCCAACTGTTCATAGACAGTCGGCAGTACATAGATGAAGGGAGAGAATGAAGGTGGATGATGTAATGGAGGCGTACAGATGGATATTACAAGTATACTAGGTGTTGTGATCGGCATCGCCCTAGTCCTATTCGGGATCGGCTTTGATAAGCTGGGGAATTTCGTGGATCCGCAAAGCATCCTGATCGTGTTTGGCGGCAGTTTGGCGGCGGTGATCGCAAGTTATCCTTTGAGCAAACTGAAATCTATGCTCAAACACATGGGGATGCTGGTCAGCGGAAAAAAATACGATCCCGCTACAGCGATCGATCAGTTGGTGGATATGGCGCAGATAGCCAGGAAGAACGGGCTTTTGGCATTGGAAGAAAAAGCGAACGCTCTGGACGATCCTTTTTTCAAACAGGCCGTCATGCTGGTGGTGGACGCCATGGAAGCCGAGAAGGTAAGGGAGATGCTGGAGGGGGCTGTAGACAGTATGGCCGCCCGGCATGAGGACTGTGCGGGGATCTGGGACAAGGCTGCCGCTTTTGCACCTGCATTTGGTATGATCGGTACTCTGATCGGACTGATCAACATGCTGAAAGGTATGGATGTGACCTCCGGCGGGGGCAATATCGGGCAGGATATGTCCGTAGCGCTGATCACCACATTTTACGGATGTATCCTGGCGAATATGCTCTATATGCCGATCGCCAAGAAATTGCGTATCCGTAACGAGGAAGAGATCCTGTATAAACAGATCATCATAGAAGGTGTACTGGGGATCCAGACTGGGGATAATCCGAAGAATCTGAAAGAGCGGCTGGTATCCTTCTTGGATACAAAGCAGCAGTTACAGCTTCTGGGATCGGATGGCAGCTCCAGTGGCGAATGATGAGTGCTGAACGTTATGAGGTGAGTGATCTATGAAAAAAAGGAAACCCCCTGAAGAGGGTGGAGCAAGCTGGATGGATACATATGGGGATATGGTGACCCTTCTCTTGTGTTTCTTTGTGCTGTTATATTCTATTTCCTCTGTGGATCAGCAGAAATGGGAGATCATCGTACAGAGTTTTAATCCCAATGCGAAGGCAACATCCCAGATCGTCACGGATACCAGTATCGAGGAAGGCGATGACGATGTGGAAGGGAGTATGGAGATCCCGGAGATGATGGATGATTTTGAGGAATTGATGTATAGCCTGCAGGAATTGGCGCAGCAGCAGAGTCTGAGTGACAGTGTATCGATCAACGGGGGAGAGGGATTTGCGTTTATCACATTTCAGGATATGGTGTTCTTTGATGGGGACAGTTCTGTATTGAAGGAAGAGGGAAAACCGATCCTTGAGGCATTTGGAAAGGCCATGTCTTCTGCGAGTGATTCCATCCAGCAGATCCAGGTCTTGGGCCATACTTCACAGGCAGCTCCGAATATCCCCAACGAGGCGCATACAGACCGGCTCCTGTCAGCGGCGCGTTCTGCTGAGGTGGTGGCATATCTCCAGCAGGTGAGCGACCTGGATCCGGCGAAGATGATAAGTGCTGGCTTTGGTCAGTTCCGTCCCATCGCCACCTTTGATACCCCGGAAGGGAGGGCTCAGAACCGGAGGGTGGAGATCCTGATAACACGGACAGGAGCAGTTGAACAAAATCTGGATGCGTATTATGATCAAGTATATGGACAGTGATAAAGGAGCGCAAAAATGTCTGAAGTATTATCGCAAAGTCAGATAGATGCCCTTCTTAACTCAATGAAGGGAGGGGGTGACGACGACCCAGGCCCCCAGGAGAAAGAGGAGAAGAAAGAGGTACAATATAGGAAGTATGATTTCTACAGCCCCAGGAAATTTACGACGGAAAAACTGAAGCTTCTGCGCAATATCTTTGAAAATTATTCCAGGATCGCAGCTTCGCAGATGAACAGTCTGTTCCGCCAGTCCAGTGAGATGGAAGTGATGGCTGTAGAAGAGCAGCGGTATCATGAATTCAATAGCTCGCTGACAGACAGTGATATCATAACTCTCATCAAAGTTGTATTGCCAGAACAGGCAAAGAACCTGCCTATGTTGATGCACATAAGCCCCAGGCTGATGGTCAATATGATCGATCGTATGATGGGAGGGACTGGGGACGATGACAGCGTTGACAGCGGATATATCTATACCTCCATTGAAAATGTATTATATGCGAAAGTGATGAGTTATTTTGTAAATGCCATGCGGGATGCATGGGCTGGGTACATACGGCTGGATACGGAGTTGGAACGGGTGGAGCAAGATCCCAGCATGTTCCAGGATATCAGTGTGGATGAGACGGTCGTTATCATCGTTCTGTCTGTCAAAATGGGGGAACTGTCTGGAAATATAACGATATGTATCCCGGGGACACTGCTCACAGATATCTTCAATATGATCGATCGTAAGAAGAACATCAATCTGGATGTAGAACAGAAGGATGAGAATACGAAAGAGAATATCATGGATAGTATCCGGGAGTCTGCGTTGTATGTTAATGCCCAGCTGGGTGTTGTGGAAGTCAGTCTGCATGATCTGTATAATCTCCATGTGGGAGATGTCATCGACTTGAACAAACCAAAAGAGTCAGAAGTTGCTTTATTTATAGAAGATCAGCCCTGGTTTACCGGTAGATTAGGTATCCATAAGAAGAATATGGCGGTGAAGATCGAGAAGCGGATAGCTGAAGAGATAGATGAAGAGGAACTTCGGAGATTGGTGTCTTCAACTGAAGAAGAAAAAGTATTAGAGAAAATGGAAACAGAAGTCATAAGTTCATGATCAATAAATAATTTTTTAAGAGAGGAAAAGAAGATGGCAAAAATTTTATTAGTAGATGACGCGGCATTTATGAGGATGATGGTAAAAGATACTCTGACAAAAGCTGGGTATACGGATCTGTATGAAGCGGCAGACGGACTCCAGGCTGTGGAGACTTACAGTGAGATACAGCCGGATCTGGTGATCATGGATATCACCATGCCGAATATGGACGGTCTTGAAGCGCTCAAAGCGATCAAGAGCAAAGACCCCAACGCGACTGTAGTCATGTGTTCTGCCATGGGGCAGGAGAGTATGGTCATCGAAGCGATCAAATCAGGCGCAAAAGATTTTATCGTGAAGCCTTTTAAACCAGACCGCATCTTAAAGACTGTATCCAGCATTGTGGATGCCTGATAGGGAGGAGCGGACATGTCTTTTCTTAGTTCATTTAATATCAGCGCCTCTGCGCTGACCGCACAGCGGATGCGGTTGGACGTGGCATCGGAAAACATTGCAAATATTGATACCACAAGGACGGAGGGCGGGGGGACTTATCGCCGCAAACTTGTGGTCCTGGAGGAGATTGGGAACAATACTTTCCGCGAAGCGCTCTTGAGTGCAGCGAATAACCACGAGACGACAAAAGGCGGTGTCCGGGTGGCGGAGATCATAGAAGATGAGAGTGAATTCAAGCGTGTGTATAACCCTGACCACCCGGATGCGGACGATGAAGGGTATGTTGCTTTGCCAAATGTGGATCTGATCAAAGAGACTGTTGACAGCATGTCAGCCACTAGATCTTATGAAGCCAATATCACGGCATTTAATTCTTTGAAAACGATGGCGCAAAAAGCTCTGGAGATCAAGTAGGCAAGCAAGAGGCATTTTATCTAAATTCACGGAAAGAGAGTAAAAACATATGAGTTTTAAAGGGTTTAGCACATTAGAGATAGATGCCATAGGCGAAATACTGAACATCAGTCTTGGCTCTTCCGCTACTGCTCTTTCTACGATGTTGAGTACGCGGACAGATATCACGACTCCCCAGGTGAAGGTGGTCGCCAAGGAAGACTTTGAGTTTGAGGATCTGGAACCTGCCATCGGTGTGGAGATCACCTATGTGGAAGGTCTGCGGGGCAGTAACATCATGCTCTTAAAGCGCATGGATGTGAAAGTGATCGTAGAGATGATGATGGGCTTTGAGATCCCAGATGAAGAGTTCGAACTCAATGAGATCAATCTGAGTGCGATCTGTGAGGCTATGAACCAGATGATGGGCGCCTCTGCCACGGCACTATCTGAGTTTTTGGGTTCGACCGTCAATATATCGACGCCGACGACGACGGAAGTTACCGATGCAGAAGAATTTAAAGATAAATACTTTGCCGGCGAAGATGTGATGGTCTGTGTGGAATTCGTATTGCGTATCGGGGATTCCATGGAGAGCAAATTCATGAGTCTGATGCCCACAGATCTGGCAAAGAAGTTGGTATCGGGATTTTTTCCGGATGGTGTGCCGGATACGGGAGAGCAGGAAGAAGCATCAGCGCCTGTATCTCCTGAAGAGCCGGAGCCTGCGGCAGAAGAGTCATCCAACCGGATGATGAGCCAGGAAGAGATCGAGGCTCTCTTGTCAGGTGCGGACACAGAGGAGCCGGAACCTGCGGCAGAAGAGTCATCCAACCGGATGATGAGCCAGGAAGAGATCGAAGCTCTGTTGGCAGGTGGTGCAGATGAGCCTGCAGCAGCGGAGCCCCAGCCGGAGCCAGTGGTTCCACAGCCTGCGCCCCAGCCAGAACCTATGGCAGCGCAGCCCGCACCTCAGCCAGTGCCGCAGCCGACAGCGGTACAGCCTGATCCGATGATGTCCCAGGCGCAGCCTCAGTTCCAGGGAACAGCGGCGATGCAGCAGCCAGTGGCTCCGCAGCCGATGCCTTCGGGAAATGCTGTGACCGACCAGATGCTGGCACAGATGGCGCAGATGACCCAGGTGATGAGCCAGATGCAACAGATGATGATGGGGCAGATGCAGCAGACTGCTGCGCCGAGAGCAGGTATGCCGAAAACTCTGAACGTCCATCCCTTACCTTCAGATCCTATCATGGGGAGCAGCAGTATAGGAGAAGAACAGGAAGAGAATATGGAGATGATCTTAGGTGTTCCTCTGGAAGTCTCCGTAGAGATCGGGCGTACCAGAAAATTAGTAAAGGATATCCTGGAATTTACAAAAGGCTCTCTGGTCGTCCTGGATAAGGTGGCTGGGGAACAGGTGGATCTCTTTGTAAACGGACAGTGTATCGCAAAGGGTGATGTGGTAGTGGTAGACGATAATTTTGGGATCCGTATCACGGAGATCCTGGCAGAAGACCTGTCTGCGATAGAATAGGATGGACAAATGCTCAGTGGGATGTTGACTGCGGTCGGTACATTGTGTATTGTAGTGCTGATCATATATTTGAGTTATGTGGCGGCAAAGCTGGTGGCCAAAGGTTCTGTCCGGGCAGGCCGCTCTCAATATATGCGTATGGTGGATCAAATGCCTGTGGGACAGAATCGGTCTGTATCTGTCATACAGGTAGGAGATCGCTATTTTTTGTTGGGGATCGCGGAGAAAGAGATCAATATGCTGGTCGAACTGGAAGAAGAGGGACTGATCCCTTTGCAGATGGATGGACCAGCTTCTCAGACCGGTATACCAGATTTCAAGGATCTGATGGAAAAGCTCGGGAAAGCCAGAAAGCATTGGAACGATAAAAGGTAGTATGACGGATAAGGAGTTGGAGTGAATGGACGCACTTGTAAATATTAACGGGGATCGGGTGCCTACGCTGGAATTGCTGTTGATGCTGACAGTGATCGCGCTGCTGCCTTCTATCCTTGTTATGATGACATCATTTACCAGAATTGTGATCATCCTGTCTTTTGTCAGAAATGCCCTGGGAGTCCAGCAGGTGCCGCCGAGTATGGTAATGGTCGGCATCTCGTTGTTTCTGACACTTTTCATTATGGATCCCGTGATATCTGAGATCAATACGACTGTTTATGAGCCATATAAACAGGAGGAAATATCCCAAGAAGAGGCGTTGGAACGGGCGCAGAAGCCGTTAAAAGAATTTATGCTCCGTCAGACAGAACTCAGTTCAGTCAATCTGTATATCGACCTGTCGGGGACAGAAGAGGTGGAGGAATTAACGGAGTTGCCGATGACGGTGGTCGTCCCTGCTTTTATGACATCAGAGTTAAAACGTGCTTTTATGGCAGGGTTTTTACTGTTTTTGCCCTTTTTGCTGATCGATATCGTAGTTTCCACTACATTGATGTCCATGGGTATGTTCATGCTACCTCCGGCTACTATATCGCTGCCTTTTAAATTGCTGCTCTTTGTTACAGTGGATGGCTGGCAGTTATTATTCTCGACTCTTGTACAGAGTTTCCGCTGAAGATAGGAGGGATCTATGACAAACGGTGAAGTATCGGACTTGATGTATGAAGTATTTGTATTGGCGATCAAGCTGGCAGCCCCTATGTTGGTGATCAGTATGCTGATCGGACTTTTGATCTCCGTCTTTCAAGCGGCCACGCAGATCCATGAGCAGACTCTCACGTTCCTGCCCAAGCTGCTGGTGATCTCTGTGATACTGGTGTTCACAGGCGGCAATATGCTGGTGATGCTGCAGGATTTCACGAATAAAGTCTTTCAATTGATGGCGGCTCTATAGCGGATCGGCGGAGGTTGGGATGGAATGGGGATCATAGATACGGCACAATTTATCCTTTTTTCTCTGATCATGATGCGGATGGCCGGATTTGTACTGCTCAATCCGATCTTAGGACGCAATAGCATACCGATGTTTGTAAAGTCTGGGTTGATCCTGGTCCTGACGTTCCTTTTGTATTCTTTTTCCCAGGGAGAGCCGATAGAGGTGACATCTCCTCTGGTATATAGTATCTTATTGATAAAGGAATTTGTGATCGGTTATTTTCTGGGATTTGTGATACAGCTTTTCAGCATGGTGATCACCTTTGCGGCAGCGGTCATTGATTTTCAGATGGGTATCTCTATGGCCATGATATATGATGCGCAGAATAATGCGCAGATCCCATTGTCAGGGAGCATCTACAATGTATTTTTTATGTTGTTGTTCTTTGCGACTGACGCGCATCTGGCTATGATGAAGATCCTTTTGACCTCCTCGGATGTGGTGCCTTATGGAGAAGTGGCATTTGCCGGCGGCGCTTTTTGGGCGATGCTGGACATTTTCTCAGAGTGTATCGTATTAGCGATGAAACTTGCGTTTCCCATCTTGGCGGCAGAATTCATTGTTACGATGGGATTGGGGATACTGATGAAGATGATACCGCAGATCAATGTATTTGTGGTGCAGATCCAGGTGAAGATCATTGTAGGCCTGGCATTGTTCCTGTTTCTTTTTGCACCTATGTCTGATGTCTTGGAAGATCTGATCACTTCTATGCTGCAGCAGATGCGGGATATCTTGCCGCTTTTGTAGCTGTCAAGTTGAATACTCCATAGTATATCATAGGGTATCCGACTCTTGCGGCATTTGCCAAATGTCCGTGCAGGCACGGCTGCCTGGCCCAGTACCCGCAGAAATAAACGGTCCAAAGGCCGTGAAAAAGGATGTGAGAAAAAATGGCAGACGGGCCCGGCGGAGAGAAGACCGAGAAGGCCACCCCCAAAAAGCGGCGTGATCAGCGAAAGAAAGGTAATGTATTTACAAGCAAGGATGTGGCCACACTTGTCTCGTTTTTAATGGGATTTTACGGATTAAAGTTCTTTTTTCCGGTCATATATAGGAATGTGAAAGCTTATCTGCTGCGCTATCTGGGCTATATGGTCAGTATTGAGGAATTTTCCATGGGTACTCTGCAGTCCATCGGGATGGAGACGATGCTGACGATCGCCAAGGTGGTCTTGCCTTTCTTGGCGGCTATGGTGGCTGTGGGGGTCTTAGGTACGGCGGTCCAGACAAGGTTCCTCTTTACCATGGAGACAGTGAAGCCGAAGTTCAGCAAATTGAATCCGATCAGTGGGATCAAGAGATTGTTTTCGCTGAAAAACGTGGTGGAACTGCTAAAGAATCTGGTCAAGATATCGATCCTGCTCATATTCCTGTATATGATCTTACAGGGTGAACTACTGGATATCGCCCGCACCATCAATATGGATCTGGTGATCTCCACGAAGTATGTGCTGGATACGATCATGAAGATCGTATTTCGATTGACGATGGCTTTCGCGGCGCTGGCGGCTTTTGATTATCTGTATCAGCACTGGGATTATGAACGTCAGTTAAAGATGACCAAGCAGGAAGTCAAAGAAGAATTTAAACAGACAGAAGGCGATCCCAAGGTCAAGGGCAAGATCCGGGATATACAGCGGCAGCGTGCCAGGAGTCGTATGATGCAGGCAGTGCCGGAGGCGGATGTGGTCATCCGAAATCCTACGCATTATGCGGTAGCCCTGCGGTATGATATCGAGAAAGACAATGCGCCCATCGTGGTGGCCAAAGGGCAAGATGCATTGGCTCTCAGGATCGTTAAAGTGGCAGAGGAACACGATGTCCATATCGTGGAGAACAGAGTATTGGCGCGGGCTCTCTATGCAGTCACACCTTTGAATGGAGAGATCCCTCAGGAATACTATGGGACAGTGGCGGAGATCCTGGTGTATGTATTTAAAGAAAACCATAAAGTGATCTTATAAGAATGACAGTGATAGATTGGTGAAGACATGAAAAGAGTAATGAGTAATGCGGTGTCGTTATTTGTAGTGGTGATCGTGCTGCTGCTGATCATACCGTTGAATCCATTTTTATTGGATGTTATGATCATTATAAATATATCGGTTGGATTGATCATTTTGCTGATCAGCATGAACATCACGGAATCTTTGGAATTTTCCATTTTTCCATCGCTGCTTTTGATCACCACATTATTCCGGCTGGGCATCAACGTGTCCTCCACACGGAATATTTTGACAAATTCGGGCAGTGCAGGGCAGGTCATCAAGGCTTTTGGGGATTTTGTCCTACAGGGAAATGTGGTTGTCGGATTCGTTATCTTCTTCATTATTGTTTTAGTACAGTTCATCGTGATCACGAAAGGTGCGGAGCGTGTAGCAGAGGTCGCAGCCAGATTTACCCTGGATGCCATGCCTGGAAAGCAGATGGCCATCGACGCAGATCTGAGTTCCGGACTGATCGATGAACAGGAAGCCAAGCTCCGTCGTTATAAGATCCAGAAAGAGGCAGACTTTTACGGTTCTATGGATGGTGCGACTAAGATCGTAAAAGGGGACGCAGTCATGTCCCTGATCATCACAGCCATCAACTTTATCGGCGGTGTGATCATCGGTATGGTGCAGGGTACGATGGAATTTACGGAAGTGCTCTCTGTCTATTCGATCGCTACGGTGGGTGATGGTCTGGTCTCCCAGATCCCTGCTCTCCTCATATCGGTGGCTACGGGTATGATCGTGACCCGGGCGGTGGCAGAGGGGAGCCTGAATCAGGATGTCTCCAAGCAGTTCCTGGCGCAGCCCCAGTCGATCATGATCGCGGGTGCGATCGTGGCAGTGCTGATGCTGGTGCCGGGTATGCCAAAGTTCCAGATGATGATACTGGCAGTCCTGCTGGTGGGCGGCGGTTTTATGCTCAGCAGACGGATGCAGGATATGGCTAAGATAGAGGAACTGGAATTGGCAGGTCCGGCCGGCGGCCTGGCGGCTGGGGGCATGATGGAAGAGGAAGAGTCCATCAGCGAGGAGGAATATTACCGGGATATCAATAATATCTATTCATTGATCGCGGTGGAACCTGTGGAGATGGAATTTGGCTACAGTCTGATCCCTCTGGTGGATGAGTCCAGCGGCGGGCGTATGATCAACAGGATCGTCATATTCCGGCGTCAATATGCCCAGGAGATGGGCCTTGTGATCCCTTCTATCCGTCTCAGGGACAGCTCCAGTCTGAACACGAACCAGTATGTGATCAAGATCAAAGGAGAAGAAGTGGCAAAAGGCGAGATCCTCGTAGATTATTATCTTGCGCTCGAACCGCCCAATCTCTCCGGAGAAGTCGACGGTATCGAGACAGTGGAGCCGGCCTACGGCATACCCAGCCGATGGATCACACCGGATAATAAGGAGATCGCCGAGATATACGGCTATACAGTCATCGACCCTCTGTCGGTCATGTTGACGCATCTCTCAGAGACTTTGCGGAGGCATTCCCATGAGCTGATCACCCGGCAGGAAGTCGTACAGCTGGTGGAAAATACAAAGAAAAATTCACCGGAGCTGGTAGAAGAAGTGGTCCCGGCCCTGATCTCTTACGGGGGATTCCAGAAAGTGCTGGTGAACCTCTTGCGGGAAGGTATCCCGATCAAAGATATGGAGACGATCATGGAGATGGTCGCAGATACTGTCCCCAACAGCAGGGATATCGATACCATTACAGAAAATATCCGGATAGCTCTGAAACGTACGATCACCAGGCGTTTCAGCGAGAATGGCAGTATGCGGGTAATGACCTTGGATACGGAACTTGAGAAGCAGATGATCGCGAGCCTGACGAAAAGCGACCAGGGGACTTATATGGCCCTCAGTCCGGATATCATGCAGCGGATCATAGAGCAGATCAGCGAGGAGATGAAGAAATTCCATGAACTGGCGCAAGATCCGATCGTTCTTACCAGCCAGGTCATACGTCCGTATTTCTACCGTTTGATCGAGCAGTTCTATCCGAATATCTATGTGTTGTCTTTTAATGAGATAGCAAACAGTGTGCAGATACAGGCATTAGGGACTATTGCCGGATAGATGAGAAAGATGCTGAGGAGTTTGAGATATGAGTGCGCAGGGTTCATACAGTGAAATGACAAATGAAGAATTGCTGAGAAAGTATAAAGAGACCAATGACCTGTCCATGAAACAGGAGCTGGTCATGCGTTACGTCTATATTGTAAAGAGCATTGCCCTCCAGATGCGGGATGTATATCTGAGCTTTGCCCAGGTGGATGATATGGTCAACGACGGAGTGCTGGCGATCATGAGCGCTCTGGATAAGTTTGATTTTGAAAAAAATGTAAAATTTGAGACGTATGTTTCCAAACGTATCAGGGGGATGATCATCGATCTGGCGAGGAGGCAGGATTGGATCCCGCGCAGCGTCCGTAAGAGTGCCAAAGAGATCGATAATGCCACCATGGAACTGTATAATGAGCTGGGCAGGTATCCTACGGCAGAGGAGACTGCTGAGTATCTCCATGTGAGTGTTAACAAATATCATGAGGCCCTGGGCAAGACAAATCTCTTCAATGTCTTATCTCTGGATATGGTCCTGGAGGAGACGATGGAAAATAAAAAGAGCGTCCAGCTCCCCTCGAATAATCAACAGGAACAGCCGGAAGCACATCTGTTGGAGCAGGAACTGCATGGCAGGCTGGTGGAGGCGCTGCACAGTCTGAAAGAGAATGAACAGATGGTGGTATCCCTCTATTATGTAGAAGAGCTGAATATGAAAGAGATCGCCAAGGTCCTGGAGGTCAGCGAGCCCAGGATCTCCCAGATACATGCCAATGCGCTGCGGAAGATGCGGCTGTATCTGAAAGAAGACCTGGTCGGATAAGAAAGGAGTGAAGTGATATGTTCCAGGGGTTTTATAATCTGACTTCCGGTATCTTGACACAGACCCGGAACCAGAACGTGATCAGTAACAATATGACCAATGTCTCTACGCCTGGTTTTAAGAGCGACAAGTATATGTCTACGACTTTTCGTGAGGAACTGATGTACCGCAGCGGGAATATCGATAAGGATAACAAGACAGAGATCGGGACGATGGCTATGGTCCGCGCTTCGGATGAGACAGTGACAGATTTTGATATAGGAGCTGTGGAACCCACCAATGAGATCTTTGATGTGGCTCTGCGGGGGGATGGTTTCTTTATGGTGCAGACACAGGACGGCATTGGCTATACCCGGGACGGTTCTTTCATCCTGGACGATCAGGGTTATCTGTCCCTGCCCTCTGTGGGGCGTGTGGTCGGAAGGAATGGCTTTATCCGTATCGGCACGGATAAGATCACGATAGACAGCGCAGGCCGGATCTTCAGTGAAGATGGGCGGACAGCTTACGGACAGATCGCAGTGGTGGATTTTAATAACTATGACAATATGGTAAAGGGCGGCAATGGTGTGTTCTATACCAACGAGCAGGCGGTGGCTTCCAATACGCAGATGCTCTGGAAATATCTGGAGCGGTCCAATGTGGATGCGGTACAGGAGATGGTCAACATGATGAGCAGCCAGAGAGCTCTGCAGAGTGCTTCCCAGGTCTTGAAGATGTATGATCAGATCATGGGAAAAGCAGTCACGGATCTTGGAAAGGTATGATGATATGAAGGAGGGGTGTGTATGAACCAATCATTTTACACAGCGGCACTGGGAGTGGGCAGCGAGCAGTATAAGCTGGATATCCTGGCAAATAATACAGCGAACCTGAATACCTGGGGGTATAAGACGAAAGTCCCTATCTTTTCTGAATTGATGTATTATGAGATGAAGGGGAAAGTGCAGGAGGACAGCGAACTGCTCACGGGAACAGGTATGCGCATCCAGAAAGCAGATACGGATTTTTCCCAGATGACTCTTGCGGAGAGTGAAGGCGATTATCATTATGCCATAGAAGGAGACGGGATGTTCATGCTCCGCGACCCGGCTACCAACAGGATCACCTATACGAGGGACGGCAGTTTCAGTCTGTCTTTGCGAGGAAATGATTTTTATCTGGTCACTTCCACGGGAAAACTGGTGTTGGATCAGAATAGACAGCCGATCCTGGTGAATGAGAACAGTCCGGATACACTGCCGATCGGTATCTTTGATTTTGTAAATAAGAACGGTATGCTGAGCGATGGCGAGAATGAGTTCACTCCTGTGGCAAAGAACGGAGTTCCCATTGCCGCGGAGGGTGCGAGGCTGCGCAAAGGGATGCTGGAGATGTCCAATGTGGATCTTGCAGAGCAGATGACGAAAGTGATCGAGGCTCAGAGAGCTTACAGCTATGCGCTGCGGATGGTACAGACATCCGATGAGATAGAAAATACGATCAACACTCTGAGAACATGATAGGTGCAGGATGCTCAAAGAAAGGAGTGCCTATGGGAATTGAAAAATATGAGGATATGAGTGCTTTAGAGATGGATGTGATCAAAGAGATCGGCAGCATCGGCACAGGGAATGCTGCCACAGCCCTTTCGCAGGTCTTGAAAAAAAGGACCAAGATGTCCCTGCCTGATGTATATATCTTAGGTTATAACGAAGCCATCGAGATGGTGGGGACTCCTGAGGAGATCGTGGCGGCTGTCCTGGTCAAGATGTCGGGAGAGATCAACGGGATCATGTTGTTTGTGCTGAAGATGGATTTTATCAACGCTGTCCTGTCCAGTGTCTTGTCCAAAAAGATCGAAGATTACATGGATCTGACTGAGTTGGAGAAATCAGCATTGGAGGAGATCGGGAATATCATCATCTCTTCTTATGTAAATGCCATGTCAGGGCTCACAGGCGTGAGGATCAATCTGTCCATCCCCAGCATCGCGATCAATATGCTGGGCGGGATCTTGAGTGTCCCGATGGTAGAGTTTGGCTATGTGACAGACAAATTGATGATGATCAATGGAAAATTTATCGTAGATGATAAGGTATTGAACAGTAATCTGCTGATGATGCCTGATATAGAGTCTTTAAATTATTTGATGCATAAGTTGGGGGTTGACTAATGTAATGGCAAAACAGATCATTGTGGGAATAGCGGATATGAAGATGGCCAGGCAGCAGGGAGTTTTGATCACCTATGCTCTTGGTTCTTGTATTGGGATCGCCTTGTATGATCCCATGATCAAGTTGGGAACACTGGTCCACATTATGCTGCCGGAACTTGGGACGATGGCTGATAAGAACCCTTACAAATATGCAGATACGGGCTTGCGGGAGACGATACGGAAAATGACTGCATTTGGAGGTGTGAAGAATCGGATGCGGGCCAAGATCGCAGGCGGTGCAAGGATGTTCGAGATGAAAGGCGGTCACGATCTGGGGAATATCGGAGAGAGGAACGCCATGAATGTAAAAAAAATACTGCGTGAACAAGGGATACGCATTGTAGGGGAGGATACAGGGGCAAATTATGCCAGGACCATGTCCATGGATGTTAGTGACGGAAAAGTAACTATAAAGACCTTTGGCAGGCCGGAAATAACCATGTAAAGGAGAAAAAGATATGGCACAAACAGAAATTTTGTTGGAATCAGGGACCAATGAGATCGAGATCATGCAGTTCATCCTGTATGGAGAATTATATGGGATCAATGTGGCCAAAGTGACAGAGATCATGATGTCCGACAAAGTCAAATCGGTCCCGCATGTACATCCTTCTGTGGAAGGTATCTTCAAACCTAGGGATATACTGCTGACTGTAGTGGATCTGCCCTTCTATCTCACAGGGAACCCCACAGAAAAAAATCCTAGGGATCTTTTCCTGGTGACGAATTTTAACAAAATGCATATTGCTTTCAGGGTACATAATGTAGTGGGCATCAGCCGGATCTCCTGGGCAGATATCCAGAAACCTGACAATACATTAAATCGTGGGGCTGAGAGTGTGGCTACTGGTATTGCCCAGTGTGGAGACGACCTGGTCACCATATTGGATTTTGAGAAGATCGTGACGGATATCGCGCCGGAGACAGGTATACAGGAATCAGAGATCGATGCTCTGGGAGACCGCGCTAGGAATGAACATCCGATCATCCTGGCGGAAGATTCGATCCTGCTGACAAAGATGATCGAAGAGGCATTGAATAAAGCCGGATACCTGAATCTGAAAAAATTCAACAATGGCCAGGAGGCCTGGAATTATCTGAAGGCTGTACAGAATGATGAAGATCTGGACAAGAAAGTTGCATTGATCATCACGGATATAGAGATGCCGAAGATGGATGGGCATCGTCTGACGAAATTAGTAAAAGATAATGATAATCTGAAGCATATCCCATTGATCATCTTTTCATCACTGATCAATCAGGAGATGGAGATCAAAGGGAAACAATTGGGGGCAGATGAACAGCTTTCTAAACCGGAGATTGGGCATCTGGTAGAGGTAATGGATCATTTATTGGAAGGCAGGGAGCAAGAGATCAATGGATAAGTATGTGGTGCGGCAAGCGATCAAAAAACGGGAAGACGATGAGATCGTCGGTTATGAGATCATGATACAGAGTGATAATGACAGCTTATATAATACTTCAGAAGGAGCTGTTGCAGATACGATATCTGGATTTTTGACACAGAACAACGATATTATCTTTAAGGATAAGGTGACTTTTTTATCTTTTCCGCCCTCTCTGTTCTTTCGCAATACGCCTAAATTATTCGATAAGACAAAGATGGTGGTACAGATCGAAGATAGTATCGTTGTCCATCCCTTGGCGGCGGGCATCATGCAGAAATACCGTAAGGATGGCTATCGTTTCGCCATCAATAATTTTCAATTTTCACCCAAATATTTCAGTATGTTAGAGATGGCTGATTATGCAAAAGTCACCTTGGCTGATAAACATGATGAAAAAGGGAAGAAATCACTGATCAACCTGGTAGATATGCTGCACGGTTTTAATAAAAAGTGCATTGCGGTGGGCGTGAATTCTAAAGAGGATTATGATCTGGCGAAAGAGGTAGGCGTAGATTTTCTGCAGGGAAATTACATCGAGAGAGCCACGATCACAAAGTCTAGCAAAATGGACTATATGGAAGGCAACTTCTATCATCTAGTGGTGCAAGTGTCCAAGGATGAGCCGGATATGGAGGAGATCGAGAGGATCATCAGCCGGGATGCCTCTTTGAGTTATACCGTTTTGAAGATGGTGAATTCAAAATATTTTTCCATCCGGAAAAGGACTTCTTCCATCCGTCAGGCGCTGATCACGCTGGGTATCAATCAATTACGCCAGTGGGTATATCTGCTGAGTGTAAAAGACAGTGACCGGAACAATGCTTCTGAGGAGGTCTTGAAATTATCTTTCCTGCGGGCCACACTCAGTTCTGCACTTGTGGAGCGTATGCATACATCGGATATCACGAAGTACGAGGCATATATGATCGGTATGTTCTCTACGATGGATTATATCATCGATGCCACGATGGAAGAGATCCTGGAGGGTATCCCGTTACCAGACGTGGTGAAAGACGCTCTGCTCCGGAATGAAGGGATCGGGGGGCAATTGTTCCAGTTAGTCCTTGATTATGAGCAGGCCGATTGGAAAAAGCTGAAGAAAGATACAGAGAAATTGAATATTGCCACAAACATGATCGCACAATTGTATCTGGATTGTGTAGAAGAGGTCAATGAGATCTGGAATGGCTTGACAAATGAGTTCGAGCGTCCAGAGGAAGAAGTGGAAGAGGAAACCCCCGTCAATTGATCAATGGCGGGGATTATCTTTTATTTTGATACATGCTTTAGTGAGTTCCACAGTCACATTTCCCCGGTATCTGTTGGAATAAAAATTCAGGAGAGGGGATACGGAGTGTGAATCCACGACGATGTACTTGGCGGGACAATAAGTCAGCGCTAAAGCCATGGTATCTACCATACACCGTTCACAGGTACACATATTGAATCTGACCATATATTCCATAACGAGGTCTTTGACTATATATTCCATGACGTTTACAAAACGGTAATTTTGCAGATGATCGCCATCAGCGGCAGGAAGGATTGGATCTGGATCATCTGATCCGTCTGCTGTATCTTCCGCAAAAATGTCTGTATCCTTTTCAGCGTCAGCCGCTACGTCCGCTGTTCCCTCATGCGTCGGCATGGACGGATCCAGATCCTCTGGAAAGTCGGGGATATCGGTGTGAGAAGGTTGAGGTCTTAGGATATCTTCAGGAAAATCTTCTTCTAATTGTTCTTTGATCAGATCGGCTACAGGATCATCCTCGCTGTTGCCGGTGGAAATGATAGAGATATTGGGGATATCCTGCTCTGTTCCTGTCTGCTCATGGATCTGCTGTTGTACAGCTGTATCATCTGTATTTTCTGTACCTGCTCTGACCTGGGGTGTCTCGAGGGGGCTTTCTTCTTTTTCAGATGTTTCCGGATCAGGTCCTTCGCCTGTCAGAAGGTGCAGTATGTCCGGAGTCTCATTGTTCGTTGTCGCCATTGGTCATTCTCCTGTTCAGTAGTCGTCTATATATCTGCTGCCATTTGGGGCAATGTAAAATCTATATTTCACTATTAATTAAGTATACTATATGTCGATAAATAAGTATAGATAAAAATTCGAGAAAAATATCGAGACCGGCCTGTCCCGGACATGTAGCATGCAGACGTGCCGCAGTGTGTTTGAAATATGTTTTATGATAACTGCATAGCATAGTTTGGCTCGCATGTGTAAGGTGCAGCATGGCCTGCATGGAGAAGGAGCATGTTGTGAGATCTACAGTATACTAGATGTAGAGGACGGCCCTATGGAAAACTTTGGCGTGTATATTTTCAGGAGAGGAGTTGCATAATATGGCATCAATTGGGAGTTTATCGAGCAGTACCAGTAGTCTCGTATCCGGAGGGGGAGGTCTACATGGATACGGCGGTCTGGCCAGTGGTCTGGACAGGGATACACTGATCGAATCCATGACCTATGCTACAAGGGCAAAGATCGCAAAACAACAGCAGAAAAAACAGACATTTCAGTGGAAACAGGATGCATACCGCTCCGTGACTGATAAATTAGTCGCATTGTCAACAAAATACATGGATTTTACGAATCCATCTACGAATCTGACCAATTCCAGCTTATTCAGCAGAACGAATATCATCGCGAATGGAAAGAATAGTTCAAAGGTGAGTGTGACCAGCAATGGAACAAATGCGGCGGATTCCCTGACTATCTTGGGTGTGAAGCAGCTGGCGAAGAATACCTCATCTACCAATTCCAGCGCAGTGTCTGACGGTGTGCTGAGAACGGGGACTGTCGGCGGGACTTTGATCAATAACTTTTATGATGAAAACCTTAAGATCGAGTATGGCGGCAAGACATATACTGTACGATTCGGTGAAGTTGGCTCTACGATCGATCAGACAACGGTCGATCAATTGAATGCGGCATTGAAAGATGTTAAGATCGATGGCAATAAAACGCTGGATAGCGTGGCGGAGTTTCAGCTTAACGGAAGTGAGATCACATTAAAAGCGAAAGAAGACTTTAGTGTGACCGGTGGTTCCGAGGTGACATTGAAAGCCTTATTGGGGCTTAAGAAAGATGATAAACTGGATGAACATCTGAAAGAGAACCCAGACAGCCTGGAAGTGAAGGCAGGTAACAGCTTGGGGCATATCACAGCTGATGAGGACAGTCTTTACAGAAATGAAGATTTTATAGATAGGATCGCAGGGAAGACGTTAAACTTTAATTACAATGGTCAGGATATTTCTATAAAAATGCCCTCCAAGGAAGAGTTGGAAGCTTTGTCTTCTCAGGAAGACGTGATGAAAAGAGTCGAGGAAACCCTGCAGAAAGGATTTGATAAAGCGATTGGAGAGGGCAGGGTCGCTGTTGAGTTCAAGGCGGACGCTTTAGATCCTACTAAAGGGAGTTTTGATCTTAAGACAACGCTTCCCGGGCAGGCGAAAGCTGCAGATAAGACTTCGGTCCTCACATTGACAGGCGGCAGTGCGGGTATGATAGGGGGGAATGGTGCTTTCAACGCTTTATCAGGAGAGAATAACAAACTGAATCTGGATGCGAAGATCACTGATTCAGGTCTCCAGGGGGCAGGAAGTGTATCAGATTATCCAAAAGATCTGACGATCAATGGAAAGACGATCCAGATCAAGGCAGATGATACGATAAACAGTATCATGGATCAGATCAATCATCTGAATGCCGGAGTGAAGATATCTTATCTGCAGAACTCAGATAAATTCACTATCTCCGCTACAGTGGACGGAGCCAGTGGGAACATCGACATAAGTGGGACTGGAGCATCTTTATTTGGCGATCTGATGAGTAATGTACAACAGGGACAGGATGCGATCGTGACTGTACAATATGCCGGATCTTCAGAGCAGATAAATCTGGTCAGAGGTTCCAATACCTTTACACAGGATGGATTGAATATCACAGTAAAAGGTACTTTTGGAAAGTATAAGGAGCAGGCAGCCAACCCCGCGGATGATGAGATCGATACAGATGCCAATATAGGTGAGGAGATCACCTTCGAATCCAAAGCCAACGTAGACAATCTCCTCACCACGATCAAAGACATGGTGACCGCTTACAACGAAGTGGTGGATCTGGTCAACAGTCTTGTCTCTACAAAACCCGACCGGGATTATGCGCCTCTGACGGACGATCAGAAAGAAGACATGTCCGAAGAGCAGATAGAAAAATGGGAGAAAAAAGCGAAAGAAGGTATCCTCTTTGGAGATGACCTGCTCCGCAATCTTTCCAGCGACCTGCGTTTTGTTGCAGGCGGGTCGCTCATGAACCAGTTAGAAGCTATCGGTATATCTGAAGTGAGCGGATATTCTTCAAACGGTAAGCTGACGATCGATGAGACCAAATTAAAGAATGCATTAGAGTCTGATCCGGATAAAGTCGCAAAATTGTTTACAGACAGCAAGACTGGCCTGATGACAAATATGAAGAAGATCACGGATTCTTATGCGAAGACCTGGGGGACCAAGGGTAGTCTGATCCAGAGGGCAGGTTCAGAATCTTCTGCGATCAGTCTGACAGACAATGAGATGTATAAATCCATGAAAGATATCGACGATATCATCAAACAGCTCCAGACACGGCTCAAGAGTGAACAGGATCGGTATATTTCTCAGTTCACCAGGCTGGAGACTGTGATCGCTCAGATGAACAGCCAGAGCAGTTACTTGAGTTCTATGTCGGGCGGCTATTAAAAGTCACAGGATTAAGGAGAGAAAAAATGCGTGCAAGCGGTTACCAACAATATAAAAACCAGTCAGTGAGTACCATGACGCAAGGTGAGATGCTGCTCCTGCTCTTTGATGAGCTGGTAAAGAGGATAACCAGGGCAGAGCTGGCGCTCAAAGACCAGGATAATGAGGTTTTTGATCAGTCTATCAACCGGGCTGCGGAGATCATTAAATATTTGAAACGCACCCTGAACAGGGAGTATGCGATCAGTGTTCAGTTAAGGGCTTTATATGACTTCTTTATATATGAGTTGAGCCGCGTCAAAGCCAGCAGGAGGCAGGCGATCATGGACGAGGTAAAGCCGCTGATCGAGGAGCTGCGGGATGCATTCCGCCAGGCTGAGAAGAGATCGAATCGATAGAGAATGAGTGTCCGCAAAAGGCAGGAGATAGAGATGGATGAACAAGGGATCCTCGTAGAGATCATGAAGAAGCTGCAGAAAAAATATGGGAGCATGAACGAGATATTTAAGACCACACAGGAGATGCAGGACGCCCTGTCACGGGATGACCGGGTATCCCTGGAGATGTTGATCTCCATGCGGCAAAACGAGATCGATCTTGCGGTTGACTGTGACCGGGATATCCAATATCTCCTGTCCGTACTCACGCCAGAGAAGAGAGAACAGGTGAGAGATTGGCTCAACCATGGGACGGCGAGAGAGCGGGACGGTTTTGAGGCTGTCAAAGTCGGAGAGATCGCGGGATCCATCCGTAAGGTGCTGGATAAGACGATCCAGGTGGACAGCAGGATGAGCCAGCGTGTGGCTGGAAAAGATTCTTTTTATAAATAAATATGTTTTCTTGATGCTGCCAGGGGTAGGGGGTCACCTTGGCAGCATTTGTATATTTTTATGAAAAGAGTTGTGTTTATTTGGAAGGAAAAGGAGCGTGGGGTATCTTATGGCGATGAAGATAGGGATAGGGAATCAGGACTTTGAGAAGCTGCGTCAGGAGGGGATCTTCTATATT
>CANTEW010000009.1 GCA_947652925.1 uncultured Lachnospiraceae bacterium | reverse complement strand
GAAAGATCTTATTTACCGCGTCCCTGTCACAGATGTCTGCCCGCACAAATGTATAGTCATCCCGGTCTTCCACCGTTTTCAGATTTTCCAGATTGCCTGCATACGTCAGTTTATCCAAATTGATGATACGGATATCGCTGCCATATTTCTTATACATATAATGGATAAAATTAGATCCGATAAAACCAGCCCCGCCCGTTACCAGATATGTCTTCATCTTCCAAACCTCCAATCTGTCTTCCTGCATATACTTGTCCATTATAGCATTGCGTGACCTTTGCTTCAACCCGTTTTTTTCCAACTCTCCGGATCGCTTTCTTATTATTCCCCCATAAAAATAAAAAACCCCTCGATCAACGAGGGGTGGACAAACAACTGCCGCTGATGGGAGTCGAACCCATATGGTTTCCCGCACGATTTTGAGTCGTGTGCGTCTGCCAATTCCGCCACAGCGGCTTCTATTCTCTATGTCGCATAATATCTTTGTGATATCTTTAGGACGCTTTATATACTATCATAACTTTTCCTGATATGCAAGCTTTTTTTCATTTTTCTTCCCATGATCTGTCATCTCAGGTGGAAAAGAGCGCAGGACAGACATGCCCCGCCCTCTCTCCTGAACATCCGATCATTTCAAAAATCCATTGATGATCTGCTCTTCCGCCTCTTCTTCTGTAAGGCCCAGGGTCATCAATTTGGTGATCTGTTCCCCCGCGATCTTCCCGATGGCCGCCTCATGGATCAGCGCCGCGTCCACATGGTTCGCCTCCAGCTGGGGAACAGCCAGGATCTTCGCGTTGCCCATGATGATCGCGTCGCACTCTGCATGGCCGTTGCAGAGTGTATTCCCCACGATCTTCGCATCGAATTTCTGATAGGAAGTATCTTTGGCAACAGAGCGGGATACTACGTCGGCCGTAGCTCCTTCGCCGTTCAGATCCACTTCATAGATACTCACCGCAGACTGTTCCCCGTGGGTCATGAGCCGTTCCCGCACCAGGAGTTTTGACCCGGCCGCCAGATCCGCCGTTGTCTTTCTGACCGTGGAATCCACCCCTTTGATCTGTACCATCTCCATCTCCATGGAACTGTCCTCTCCCATATGGACTTCTGTACCGGGGTTCATGATCCGTTTCCCTTTGCCGTCCCCGGAGCCGTAATGTTTTTCCACATACTTGATCTTGGAGTTCTTTCCCACAAAAAAGCGGTGGAGACCGTCGTGTTCCGCATCCTGGATCCCACAATTGTCGATCCCGCATCCGGCCACGATCGTCACATCACAGTCATCCCCGATATAGAAGTCATTGTACACCACTTCTTTCAGACCGCTCTCGCTGAGTACTACCGGGATATGTACGCTCTCGTTCTGCGTACCCGCTTTTATCCGTACATCGATCCCTGTACCGTCGTCTTTCGATATGATATCTATATTTGCAGTCGTATTCCTGGACGCCATCTCTCCATTGGCACGGATATTGTACGCCCCTTCCGGCATTTCATGGAGTCCGGCGATCTCTTCCAAAAGCCTTTTTTGTATCTCATCCACCATCACATTTTGCCTCCTGCGTTATATTTTCCACAAACACTAGCCGCCGATCCTGTGCCGATCAAAGAGGGCAGGATCTCGTCTTTTCCTCCCTGCTGTACGATCTTCCCGTCTGCCAGGACAACGATCTCATCCGCGATGTCCAAGATCCGTTCCTGGTGGGAGATGATCAGGATCGACCCCTCCCGGTCCGTCTCCCGCATTTTCTCAAAGACCCGGATCAGATTCTGGAAACTCCAGAGATCGATCCCCGCCTCCGGTTCATCAAAGATAGACAGCTTGCTCCCTCTCGCAAGGACTGTGGCGATCTCCACACGTTTTAACTCACCCCCGGACAGGCTGGCGTTGACCTCCCGATCGATATAATCCCTGGCGCATAACCCCACTTCCGCCAGATATTCGCATACCTGCGAGACCGTCAGCTCTTTGCCGGCCGCCAGGCAGATCAGGTCGTGTACGGTGATCCCTTTGAACCGGACAGGCTGTTGGAATCCATAACTGACCCCCATCTTTGCCCGTTCTGTGATGCTCTTCTCTGTGATATCCGTCCCATCGAGATAGATCTTGCCGGACGTGGGCATATTGATCCCTGCGATCACCCTGGCCAGCGTGGACTTTCCACCTCCGTTGGGACCTGTGATCACGATAAATCTCCCATCTTCCAGCGTCAGGCTCAGATCGTGTACGATCTCTTTTGATCCGCTCTCTTCTGATACTTCAAACGATATGTTTTTTAACTCCAGCATACCATCACCTCTTCTGTTCTATAAAGCATCTTTCTATATGCCTTTTCTTAACTATTTTCACTAAAGATAGATTATATCATTGCCTTGTTATGATGTCAATATTCACAAATATACAGTCGTATCTTTATCTCCTTTATCCAAAAAAACGCCGCCAGGAAAAAAGATATATCCTCTCTCCCGGACAGCGTTCCCGTTCTGCTGCGCTTTACGGACAGTTCTCTTTGATGATGGGCGGGATCTGTGACAGCATGTTATCCACGTCTTCAAACATGGCGCTCTTCGTTGTACACAGACTGCTTGCATTTTCGATATGTTGGACCACTTCCTGGTACCGGTCTTTTATTTTATCAAAAAAACCGCACAATGTCTGGAGAGCCGCCCTGGAATCATCGATGACATGCGAGATATCTGCCTGTACGGATGTGGTGCCTTCGGCCGCCTGTATGATCTGATCGAACATCTCATAAGTCTCATTCGATCTGCTTATGCTCTCACCCAAAGCCTTCTTAGAAGTGTCAAGGCCTGTGCTCAATCCATCTGTACTCAATTCCACATCACTGATATTGGAACTGACCGTCCCCACCAGTTCTTTGATCTCATCGGCGAGTTTCTTCACTTCCGTTGCCACCACAGCAAAACCCGTACCGTGCTGGCCTGCCCTGGCCGCTTCAATGGATGCATTGATCGCAAGGATATTCGTCTGTTCAGCGATCGTCTCGATCTTATCCGTACAATCTTTGATCTGCGCTACAGCAGTCTGGAAATCCTCAAATGTTTTTGCCAACTCATCAAAATAAGTCTCCACCTGCAAGGAGCTGGCCTTGAAACCCTTGACTCCATCCTGCGCGCATCCCACGGTCCGCTCAACCTCATCTTTGACATCCTCAAACTGCCCCGCGACCTGGTTGATACTGGAGAAATGTTCCCCGAAGTCCTGCAGCCGGTCTTGAAAATCATCTGCTTCAATCAGTACACTGTCGAAGGAACTGCCGATCAGACTCAATTCCTGCAGCGAGTCCACTTCTTTCTGCACCATTTTTTTCTGATATTTTTTCAGACTGTCTGTCACATGCAGCACCGGGGACAGACTCTTCTCTTTACTTACCTCTTCTCCCGTTCCCTGCCGGGCTTTTTTACGAAACAGCATGGATATCCTCCTCTCACTCGAACGCCACGCAGGTCATGGACTGATTGACAAAACGGTTATTATAATGTTCCCCATATCCCACAAAACCGGCATGCTTGCCCAGAGAACTCATATCCCGCAGGTACTCTTCCATATAATGGTTCTCGCAGAATAATTTATACCGGAACAGACAATTTACAGAAAACACTGCAGAGAGCTTTGGAAGATCTGCCTGGATCTTCTCGATCGTCTCTTTCACGACGGCTCTGTAATCCCCCAGCTCTAGGAGTACCAGGATATCCGAGTCATTGACCTGCCGGAAACATGCCAATGCATTTCCCACCACTTCTTTGATAGAGATGATGCAGACATCGTCCCCGTTGACTTTCCCAAAAGGGTTCTTAAATGTCTGTGTGGTGATCTGCTGTTCTGTCACATGCAGGATATCCTGGTATACTTCCTTAGCCGGATCCCCGTTGAGCGCCCCGAGTATGTATCTGGCTTTATTCGTTTTAGAAGCGATAAAACGGTGATCGCCCATCTGACGGTAGATATTTTCCTTATAGACTTTAACCCTGCCACTGTTGTTCCTTACCAGGGCATAAGCCACTGCATCCTGATAGACACGTCCATTTGCAGACACCATACCTGCGTCGCCCGTACCGCCCACCAAAGAGATGCCTTTATCCCTCAGCACACTGTATATGGTGGTCAGGACACAGGCATCGTTACCCGCACAAAGATCGATACAGACAGTATCCTTTTTTGAACCGCCCACATCCCGCACATCTTTCTTTAACCGATCGATATATTTTACCGGCATGACGGACGCCTGCTCAAGTACGTTGGCTGCTGCCGTCACCCCGTCTGAAAACGCTACGAGTGCCACGCCGTTTAGCACGACCCTTGTATCATAGCCCATGCCGATGCATCCGATACTGGGGACTTGCGGATAAAGTTGAGCCAGCTCTTTTACATGGGTTTCAAATTGTCCGCTGTTGGAGAACAGCATGATCAATTGGGGATCATGCAATCCGCGGGCCGCCTCTTTTAAATTTCCGTTCTGGCTCATGCCAAAAAACTGTTTCATCACCTTTGACCCTTTCTTTTTTCCTGCCTTTATTAAAGTTAAAATATTAGCTAGATTATACGTTATCCATATATGGACTGTCAACGATCATTTTCCCCGCCCATGCGCGCACATTGACATCCCGGCATATGATCGTTAAAATCATATATGACATTATAAAGAAAGGATAGAGAATGATGAGATATGATTTCACTTCGATCATAGACCGCCGCGGCAGAGATGCCCTGGCCATAGACAGCCTGGGGAGCGGCATGGGTTCCGCCCCGGATCTGCCGAAAGAAGGTTTTGACCCCATCCCCATGTGGGTGGCCGATATGAATTTCCCCACCGTCCCCACCATCCAGGAAGCCATCATAGAGAGAGCCGGGCACCCGGCATTCGGCTATTATATGCCCGCTGAGGAATATTATCACGCCATCATCCAATGGCATGAGACAAGAAATGGGGTCAAAGACCTGACAGCCGACTGTATCGGCTATGAAAACGGCGTCCTGGGCGGCCTGATCTCCGCTCTCACGGCATTTGCCTCGCCTGGGGATAAGGTACTGCTGCACAGCCCCGCCTACATCGGATTCACAGCCAGCCTTAAGGAGAACGGCTATGAGATCGTCCACAGCCCCCTGAAAAAAGATAAAGACGGCATCTGGCGGATGGACTACGCGGATATGGACGCCAGGTTAAGAGAAGGGCATATCCATACAGCGATCTTCTGCAGTCCCCATAATCCCTGCGGCAGGGTATGGGAGCGTACTGAGATCGAACAGGCCATGGAGATCTACCGCCGCAATGACTGTATCGTGATCTCTGACGAGATCTGGTCAGACATCCTCTTAAACGGACATAAGCATATACCCACCCAGTCCATCAACGAAGATGCCAAAAAACGCACAGTCGCTCTGTACGCCCCCAGTAAGACCTTCAACCTTGCCGGACTGATCGGCAGTTATCACATCATTTACGATACGTATCTGCGCGACCGTGTACGTGCCAAGGGCAGTAAATCCCATTATAACAATATGAATGTCCTCTCCATGCACGCACTGATCGGCGCCTACCGACCGGAAGGCCATGAATGGGTGGACGAGTTATGCCAGGTATTGAGTGAGAATGCCGCCTTCGCCTGCCAGTACATCACCGATCGTTTCCCAGGCGTACAGGTGAGTGAGCCGGAAGGTACGTATATGCTGTTTTTGGACTGTGACGGATGGTGCCGGGCGCATGGCCAGACCCTCGACGGACTGCTGAAAGCCGGCTGGGATGTGGGCGTGGCCTGGCAGGACGGCCGGATCTTCCACGGTCCCTGCGCGATCCGCATGAACCTGGCGCTGCCCCACAGCCGGGTGCAGGAAGCATTCCACCGTTTGGACCGTTATGTGTTCAATGCTTGAGTATCAATGTTTCGTCTTTCCCGCCGTCATCATCTCATGTTCGGCGCGTATCTCCTCATACAGCTGGTGAAAACTCCACGCACAGTTACTCTCTGTGAGGACCGCCTTTAACGCCACGGATGCCCCGGCTCTGCGGAGCTGTCTGAGCAGCTCGTCCAAGCGGCTGCTGCTGAACCCATGCAGCACCAGCATCTCCTCCGGGATGACCGGGAGATCCTCTCCCGGCTCCCCGGGCTGCTCCGCAAAACCCTCGATCCCCGCCAGATATCCCACTTTCTGGCCTGCCTGCTCCGGCCCGATGTTCCTGATCCGTATCCCCATGCGCACCAGCACACTTTTCAGGATGCGGATCTTATCTGTTTTCTCCGGACTATAATATAAGACCATTTCTCTTGCCACTGCCATCTGTTTTATCCCTCCGTTCCAAATAGTTCATAATAAAATGCATATTGCTGCAGGATCCCTGCAGATCCTTTATAACGCTCAAAAGGAAATCCTTCCGGATAGCGCACCAGCATATCCTGGATATGGGTATCCACCGGAAAAGCATCTATATGATGGAGAGCGAACAGACTGATACAGTCCGCCACTTTCTCCCCCACCCCGCACAACTGGAGCAGCTTTTCCCTGGCCTCTCCATACTCCAAGGCGGCGAACCCGTCCAGATCCACCGCACCGCTGGTGACCATATGCGCTGTCTTCTTGATATAAGGCGCCCGGTATCCCAGACCGCAGCCCCGCAGGGACTCTTCCGTCGCATCCGCCAGAGCCTGGGGCGTGGGGAACAGATCGTATGCATCGCCCCGAAAGTCCCTCTCTTTCCCGCCGAACTCCCGGCACAGCGCATCCACGCATTTTCGTATCCGCGGGATGTTGTTCCTCTGGGAGATGATAAAGGTCACGATCGTCTCCCACAGCTCCTGCCGCAGGATGCGTATCCCTCCCCCTGCCTGCGCCGCCGCCTGCAGATATGCATCCTCAGGATCGATCGCCTGCTTGATACTCCTATAATCTGTATCCAGATCAAAATAATCCCGCCAGATATCCTCAAATCCACTCTCTGTACAGGAAAAACTGATCTGCGTGCCCTGCTGCCCCACTTCCAGATACCTCCCGAATGCGACCAGCGCATATGTATCCTCAGAGATCTGCCGCATCCGGAAACACTGGCCGGAACGGCTGATCTGGCCCAGATCAAAGTCAAAGATCTCTTTTACCACCAAATCTCCTAAGACCTCCCTTCTTCTTACCGACCTTCTTATAATAAGACCTAATAAGATCGTTGTCATGCCCCTATTATATCACATACCCACCGTATTTCACCCCTATCTTCCCTACTTTTGACTTTACACATAATAGGCCATTTGTTAAAATGATACAAGACCGATATATCAATATTATAAAGATAAAAGGGGAATAAGATATATGAGAGAGAGCTATCTGGACACAGACGCCAGGGAACGGACGGACAATTATGCCATGGTCTGCGAGAAATGGCGGAAGATCTTCCTTGCAATGGATATGGAAGACCTGGTGCGGCGTTTTCATCTGGAGACGGATGAAGATGCCCTTTATATCACTTTCTTTTGTGAACGTTACCGTCTAGACCGGCGCACCGGTATGGTCACGAGTACCGATGACCCGGAGGAACGTCTGAGATTTAACACGCTGATGTGTATCTACCATCTCTTCCACTACTCCAGACCGGGCGCAGAGATAAACGGTACATTCGTCCCATTCCGCCAGGTAAAGAACGCATCACCTTTCGACCCGGCTTTCCAGAGGACTGTCCTGAAACCTTTAGCCGAGACCTTCTCCGGCCATCCGGACCTTCTGGAACAGGCATGCAGGGAACTGGATGGACAGCCTGTCCGCCAAGGGGACGTGGGTTCTGTCATCAACGCTTTTGACTGCATCCCTCTGACAGTCCTCTTCTGGGACGGAGATGATGAATTTGACGCACAGGCCAATATCCTGTTCGATGCCGACATCACCGACTTCATCCACGAAGAGACTGTGGTCTGCCTCGCTTCTGAACTGGCCGCCCGGCTGATCAGAAGATCCGGGCTGACGCTCAAAGGGATCTTAGTGGGACAAGATTATTAGACCGTTTATTAGAAAGGACCCTGATCTATGCCAATATCTGAATACATCAAAGCACATAAAGCCGCCGTCAAAGCCTATCGGCAGGACCTGGGACGCCACAGCTACCCCTATCTCCCGGTCCTGGATGAACTCCTCTCTTTCACCGACACAGCCGGGGAGACAGATCTGGGGCTCATCGATATCCCCGCAGGACTGATCCGGGGTACAAAGACTGCCGGACGCACCAAAGCTTTCGCCTCCAATTTCATGCCTCTCCTGGATGAGAACACAGAATTCGCCTCCAAGTGGTGTTCTCTGTACCGCTCACATCTGGAAGAAGGCATCCGGGAGCCGGTGATCGCCTGCGAATTTATGAATTCTTATTATATCATAGAGGGAAATAAACGGGTGAGCGTCCTCAAATACTCGGGCGCGGTCAGTGTCTCCGGATACGTGACCAGGGTCCTGCCCGCCCCTGCCGACACAGAAGAATACCGGATCTACAAGGAATTTACAGATTTCTACCGGATAAGCGGCGTCAATACCATTTATTTCAGCCGGGAGGGAAATTTTAAACGCCTCTGTACGCTTATGGGGAAAGACTTTTCCACCCCCTGGGATGAAGATGAGCGGAGTATCTTCAGCTCCTGCCTGCTGCGTTTTGAAGAAGCGTTCCGAAAAAAAGGCGGGGGAAAACTGCCCATCCCTGTGGGCGACGCCTTCCTCACCTATCTGAATATCTATGGCTACAAAGACATGCTGCTAAGATCGTCCTCTGAATTGAAAGAAGAGGTCGCCAAACTCTGGATGGAGCTGGAAGCCCTGCAGGTGGACCGACAGGTGGATCTGGTATTAAAGCCCCGGACTGCCAGGGGAACGAAGGCCGAGACCCTTTCGGGACCTTCTGTCTCTATACAGAATGCATCGGCTGTCCTGCAGAGCGCGTCTTCTGCACTCCTGCAGAAACTGTTCCCCTCCGGATCCCGGTTAAAGATCGGTTTTCTCTATTACAGGACGGCAGAGACTTCCGGCTGGACCAACAGCCATGACTTGGGCCGCATGCATCTGGAAAACAGTCTGGGCAGCCGGGTGGAGACCCTTGTCTACGATGGCGCTGTCAATGACGAGGATGCCCTGCTCCTCATTGAGAAGGCTGTCAATGAGGGCTGCCAGGTACTCTTCACCACCTCGCCCCGATTTTTGGGAGCCAGCATCAAAGCCGCCGTACGCTATCCCAAACTTAAGATCTTAAACTGCTCCGTCAATGCCTACAGCGGACATCTGCGCACCTATTACGGGCGGCTCTATGAGGCCAAATTCCTGGTGGGTATGCTGGCAGGGATCCTGACGGACACCGGACAGATCGGTTACGTGGCCGATGCGCCTATCTTCGGCGCTCCCGCCGCGATCAATGCCTTTGCCCTGGGAGTAAAGATGGTCAACCCCAAGGCCCGCATCCATCTGGTCTGGTCCATGGAAAAACGCTGGAGCGCCGAAACACCGGAACAGTCCTTCGCCCTGTTGGAACGATATTTCAAAGATCTCCATACCAGCCATGTTTCCGGACGGGACACGATCTCGCCCCGTACATCCGGGGAGCCCTACGGCCTGTATGAGTTAAAAGAGGGCAGACCGTTACTCCTGGCCGCGTCCATCTGGCACTGGGGAAAATTCTACCAGCGGATCGTACAGACCATCCTCAACGGGAGATGGGACCACACGGCACCGGAACGGCTGGGGGATTCGATCAATTACTGGTGGGGGATCTCCTCCGGCATGATCGATATCATCTATTCCAAGACCCTGCCCCGCCAGACCAGACAGCTGGCAGAGCTCGTAAAGCAGCAGATCGTCTCAGAAGATTTCCAGATCTTTTCCGGGGAACTGAAAGATCAGAGCGGATCTTTGCGGTGTCTGGACAGAGAAGGGCTCTCTCCCGCCGATATCGTCCGCATGGATTGGCTCGCCGATAATGTAGAAGGCGGTATCCCGGAAATGGAAGGACTGACAGAGGAGGCCATGGCTATGGTAGAGATACAGGGATTACATACGGGAAAGGTATTCTTATGAAGATACTCGCGATCTCTGATGTGGAATCAAAAGCCCTCTGGGATTTCTTTGACCCAGAGCGGCTGGAAGGGATCGATGTCATCGTCTCCTGCGGAGACTTGGATCCCCATTACCTGTCCTTCCTGGCTACTTTCTTCCACGGCCCGGTCCTCTACGTCCACGGCAACCATGACGGCCGTTACGAAAAGACGCCGCCGGAAGGCTGCATCTGCATTGAAGACAAGATCTACGAATATGAAGGCATCCGCTTCCTGGGTCTGGGAGGATCCATGCGTTATAAGGACGGACCCTGGCAGTTCACCCAGCGGAAGATGGACTACCGTGTGGGAAAACTCTGGCTCAAGCTGAGATTCCGCCGGGGCTTTGACGTGCTGGTGACCCACGCCCCCGCCTGGCAGATCAACGATCACGACGACCTTGTCCACACTGGCTTTAAAGCCTTCCGCCGCCTGCTGGAAAAATATGAGCCAAAACTCATGATCCATGGCCATGTCCATTTAAATTACGGGATGAAGGCCCAGCGGATCCGCACCCTGGACGGCACGACCATCGTCAATGCCTTTGAGCGGTATGTGATAGATATCTGAGAAACGCGAAAAGCGCCGGGGGATCGAGGATCTCACCCGGCCTCCAGACCGCCATCCTGCACATATTTTACCTCTATCGCCATCCCGATCTTCTCATCATAGATCTCCGCCTGGTCCTCACGGTCCTTTTCCCTTTCTTAGAGCGTGTCTGAAACTTCCCGCATCACCCGCTGCTCTGCCTGCCCGTACGACAGCCCGTGTTGTCTGGCCAGCCTGGATATACTCTCATACTCCGGATAGATCCACCTGCCTGTGCCGCTGGAACAGATCTTCACAGCCGCTCTGCCCAGGGAAGTCTCCACCTCTCTCACTTCCCTTTGGAGTACCGCTCTCTCTATCTCCATCCTGCGGATCCCTATGGTGGTCGTCTCACGGAAGATGATCTCTTCTGCCCGCGGGACGTCTTTTTTTTCACAGATCACATTCAACTGATAGGCCGGACGGTTCTTCTTCATAAAGACAGGCGTATAATGGACGTCCTTTACGCCTGCCTGGAACAGACATTCCATGGCGTAGCCAAGCCTCTCCCCTGGACAATCGTCGATGTTGGCTTCCAGTTTATATACGGTATCCGTCCCCGTTCCTTTTATCTCTCCCGTTTCCAGGATCATGGCCCGCAAGATGCCCGGGCAGGCATAAGCCCGTTTCCCTGCGCCTATCCCGGTCTTTTTTACAAAAAATCTCTCCGGCAGTGTCCCTGTTGTCCGGATAGCAGCCGCGATAGCCGCTCCGGTAGGGGTCACCAACTCTCCTTCCACCTGGGTGACCGTGAGCGGCAGGCTGTGTTCCTGTATGATATGCAGTACAGCGGGCACGGGGACCGGAAGGATACCGTGCTGACAGCGGACTGTCCCTGTCCCTTCACATAATCTGGGTATGACGACGTCCGTGATATCCAGATCATCCAGGCAGACTGCCACCGCCAGGATATCTACAATGGAGTCTACCGCTCCCACCTCATGAAAATGTACCTGCTCCACCGGTACACCGTGGGCTTTTGCCTCCGCCTGCGCCAGTATGCGGAAGATCTTCTCCGCCAGTCCTTTTGCCCGCTCAGTCATATCTGCCTGGCGGATGATCTCCAGGATCTCCGGGAGTCCTCTGTGGACATGCTGCGCATGCGCGCCGTGGACATGGCCTCTGCCCTGCGTATGGCTGCTGTCATGGTCATCCCCCTGGCTATGGCGGGCGTGGTGATGGCCTGATCCGTGACCGCCTCCATGCAGATAATCCATGTCATGGTCATGGTTCTCATGATCTTCGTCCAGAAGGACATGAAAATCACAGGCATCCAGTCCGCTCTTCACGACCCGGGAGATATGGATCTGGAATCCGTCTACCGGAAGGCTTGCGAGGGCTCTTTTAAGTGTTTGTCCATCCGCACCCAGATCCAGGAGGGCAGCCACCATCATATCCCCGCTGATCCCGGATGTACATTCTAGATATAACATCCCCTACATCCTTTCCGGCGCCGAGAACCCCAAAAGATCGATGCTTGTCTCCAGCACCTGCCTGGTCAGGGAAAGGAGACCTATCCAGGAGCCTTTCTGTGCCTGGTCCTCTTCACTCAGTATCTTCGTCTCATGGTAAAAACGATTGAAGGCATTCGCCAGCCCGTAGAGATAAGAACATACCTTATGCGGCGCTTTCTCTGCAAAAGCCCCTTCCACCGCAGGCGCGAAACCAGTCAGCTCCAGCATCAGCGCTTTTTCACTCTCGCATGTGGGCGTCCGCAGGCTTCCATGTGAAAGGCTGCCCCCCTCTTCCTGATAACGGTTCAATATAGATTTGATCCGCACGATCGTATAGAGCAGATAAGGACCTGTATCCCCTTCAAAAGAAGTAAAACGATCCACATCGAAGACATAGTCTTTCGTAGCCTGATTGGACAGATCCCCGTATTTTATGGCAGAAAGTCCCACGATCTGCGCCGTCTCCCGGGCGTTTTCCGCTTTTACGCTGCGGTTGTCCACGATCTTCTGATACATCTCTTTACTGATATCGTCCATCAGGTTTTCCAGACGCATCACACCGCCCTGGCGGGTCTTAAAAGGTTTTCCATCTTTTCCGTTCATAGTCCCAAATCCAAGGAAAGAAAGCTTCGTGTCTTCCTCCACCAGATGGGCTTTCCTGGCGCAGCGGAATACCTGGGTAAAATATAATTCCTGACGCTTGTCCACCACGTACAAGATCTCATCGGGATGGAAGAGTTTCATACGTTCCACGATCGTAGCCAGATCCGTTGTATTATAAAGAGAGGCTCCGTCAGATTTCAAAATCATGCAGGGCGGTATCTCCTTGGTATCCCCCTCTTCCTTCACATCCACTACGAGCGCACCCTGATCCAGATGGGCATAGCCTCCCTCTTTCAGATATCTGACCATCTCCGGGATATAGGGCTGGGCATCCGACTCTTTTTTCCACAGATCAAAGGTCACCTGCAGCCGTTCATAGTTTTTCTTCAGATCGGCCATGGACACATGCAGGATATGCTCCCACAGTGCGTGGTAACCCGGCCTCCCCTGCTGGAGCAGGTGTGTGGCTTCCATAGCCTCCTCTTTATAGGCTGCATTTTCCTTAGACTTGGCACTGGCCGCCGGATAGATCTCCTCCAGTTCCCCGATCGTAAAAGGCGCTTCCTGGGGATAGGGGCCTTCATAGTCTTCTTTAAAATAGATCAGCTCCGGACTCCGGTGTTTCATTTCTGTGATGATCAGCCCCATCTGGAGACCCCAGTCCCCCAGATGCACGTCCCCGATCACTTTATGTCCCAGAAACCGTCCCAGACGCTTCATGCTCTCGCCGATGATCGCAGAGCGCAGATGCCCCACATGCAAAGGCTTCGCTACGTTCGGCCCGCCATAATCGATCATGATCGTTCTGGGCGCATCCGTTTTTTCCACAGATAAATGCTCATCCTCTGCCATCTCTCTCAGAAAGCCGACCAGGAAGTCGGGATCTGCTTTCAGATTGATAAACCCTGGGTTTACTGCCTCCGCCATGGAAAAGACTTGGCTGTCTTTTAATCCTGCCACCACATCCCCCGCGATCTGTATGGGAGCCTTTTTATACGTTTTCGCTCCCGCCATAGCTCCGTTGCACTGGTATTCACACAGATCCGGACGGTTGGAGAGGGCTACTTTTCCATAACTCCTGTCATATCCTGCCTTCTCAAACGCATCTGACAGCTTCTCTGTCAGCCGTTCCATCCATTTCTCCATCTTCAAACACTCCAATCTCTATCTCTTTTTCAGACACGCGCGTCCACTAACTTCGCACCGGCCAGGGCTAATGCACCATGACCGATATGACAGGCGACACTCAAGGAAAGAGGATCCACGATGAGCGGATAACCTGGAAAATACCCTTCCACTTCTTTCTTCCAATCCTGCGCCTCCTCTTCATTTCCCGTATAAGCCACCATCAGTGCATAACTACCCTCCCGGACATAAGAGGCAAAACGAGTCTCCATATCCTTTTTCATAGCCTCCAGCATGGTCTTCCTGGCCTGTTTCTTACCACGGCATTTTGCGTAAGCATCCAGCTTCTCCCCCTGGATCTGCAGCACTGGCTTTAACTTCAATACAGTGCCTATCGCCGCTGCTGCTGGAGTGATACGTCCGCCTTTCTTCAGATATCTCAGAGTCTCCAGTGTGATATAGATGCTGGATTCCATCTTCTCCCGCTCCAGGATCTCCCGGATCTGAACGGCGTCTGCTCCCTCTTTAACAAGCGCCAGCGCGTCCAGCACCGACTGCTTCTGTGTCACAGATATCCGTTGATTGTTGACCACCTGCACCCGTCCTCCATGATCCTGCGCCAGGGCGACCGCCGTCTCACAGGAAGCGCTCAGCCCGCTGGACATAGGGATATGCACGATCTGCTCATATTCTTTCAACAGCTTCTCCCACAGATCGATCACTTCTCCCGGAGAAGGCTGTGAAGTGGAGATATCCGCATCCTCCAACAGCTTTTGGTAAAACTGTTCCTGACTCAAAGTGATATCTTCATAGTAGATCTCCCCATCAATATAAAAAGGCATGGGAAGGACATGTATACCCATCTCCTTCCCTTCCTCCTGTGTGATCCCGCTATTGCTGTCTGTCACAATGGCAATTTTCTTCATATAATGATCCCTTTCCAAATACAAGATGTGACTATTCTACCATACACTCCCTGATAACTCAAGCATGGAAGGGACAGAAAGCAGTCAGATCGATACCCGACGACTTATTTCTTGAGATAGAGCGAGCCGATAAACTGTGATCTCTCACCAGTCGATCGGCTCTGCATCTATGTACCTAACTCTTTGATCATCTGTCGTTCCGCCAGATCTTCCAGAGTGTGTTTGAAATTTTTTTGGGATCTGATCCAAATGAGGGCATAGCGGGCTACGCCAACTGAAAGCGGGGCAGATCGACCGCAAAGGATCATTTTGTTATCTGTTTTGTCTTTAATCCCGCTTTTTTAAGGATCCTCCTATACTTTGTCAATTGTCTGGACGGTACTTTTACCTTTAGTTTGGACCCTGTACCCTTAAATGTCTGTTTCCCTACGGAAGCAAGCTTCTTTGATCTGATCGTTACTTTGTTGAGTCTCTTGCACCCTTTTAGTGCGCTCTTTCCGATCGTCGTCAGACTTGCTCTCGATGTCTTACCGATGGTGACCGCCGTGATCTTATCACAACCTGAAAATGCACTTTCCCCGATTGTTTTTACGCTGTCCGGGAGAGTGAGGGTCTTCCTTAGAGCGGTACATCCCTTGAACGCGCTCGCCCCGATCGTGGCCACATTTTTACCGAAAACAACTGTCGTCAGCTTCGTACATCCGGAAAACGCGCTTGCTTTTATCGTCTTTACATTCGCTCCAATGGTCAGACGGGTCATCTTCTTATTACCCTGCAGGGCCTTTGACTTAATGGAGGTCACTTTATACACCACACCGTCTGGACCCGTGACAGTATTGACCGTAACCTTCGCTGCAGCAGAACTTGATGTCGTCAGTTCCACTTCTTTACCGACTTTTGTTACTTTATAAGTGATCTTACTAGTCGTAAAGGTTTTACCTCTTGCGATCGGCACCCGGCTCTCGTCGTCTGTATCATCATCGTTATCGTCGGTGTCACTATCATTGTCGTTATCATCATTCTCACTGCCGTCGGTGTTGTTATCACCGTTGCTGCCGTCAGTATCGTTATCACTGGTACTGCCGTCCGTATTGTTATCACTGGTACTGTCGTCCGTATTGTTATCGCTGGTACTGTCGTTGTTGCCGCCATCACCATCAGGTTTGGGGCTGGGACTCGTAGTCACACCTGGGTTCGGGCTGGGACTCGGACTCACACTTGGGCTTGGACTGGGACTCGTAGTCACATCCGGGCTTGGGCTGGGACTCGGACTCACACCTGGGCTTGGGCTGGGACTCGGGCTCACACTTGGACTCGGCTCGGGACTTGGAGTAGGGATATGATCATAATGCATAGTCACCTTTAACACTGCTGATTCTGTATCACCTATTTTCCTTACACTCTTCCACTGTGCTTCAGAACCAGTAAAGTATATATCAGTCAGAGGACAGGATGAGAACGCTGCTATCCCTATTGTCGTTACACTGTCTGGGATCACAACAGTGGTCAAGGCAGAGGATGCGAATGCAGATCCGCCGATGCTCTGTGCCCCCTGCGAGATCTCTACATCGGTGAGCATCAGACAATTTTGGAACATACCTTCGCCAATACAGTTTATCCTCGAGGGCAATGTTACACGCATCAACTTATAACATTGAGTAAATAAATTGTCGCCTAACTCCACCTGGTTGTTCCCCGGCGCAAATGTCGCACTCATCATCTCCCCACACTGGAAAAATGCGGCGGCGCCCACCTTTTCAATGCTGGAAGGCAAAGCTATCGAGGTAAGACTTGTGCATGCGCGGAAAGCATTTTGCTCGATCGTTCTTACTCCTTCAGAAACGATCACCGAACTAAGATTTGGACATCCGTAAAAAGCGTTGTCGCCAATGGTCTCCACACTGGATGGAACGGACACTGCAATGATCGAAGAACCGCGGAAAGCACTATTTCCGATCGTTGTCACACTGGATGGGATCTCTACACTAAGGACCCCACAATCCCAAAAAGAACAGGAACCGATATTGGTAACGCCCTCCCCGATAACGACCTTCCGGATCTTTCCACTGTTCTGGCTCCACTCCTGATCTGTGGCACTGCTAAGATCCGGCATGGCTCCACTTCCAGAAATGGTCAGCGTACCTGCTTTCGTCAGATTCCAGGCAAGCCCTCCCTCAAGGGTCCCGCTCCCGATCGATTCATTGGCCTCCGGATCGTTCGGCGAGATATAACCTTCCGGGTAACGGGTGATATAATGATCAGTGTTCTTCAACACATCTTCCTTCGATATCGCCCGTCCCCAATGGACCTTACTGTTGTTGTTCCCTTCAGCGATGACCACACCTGCATCGCTCACCTCGAGGACGATCACAGTATGGGCGTCATTGCTCACCCGCAGGATATCCCCGACTTTTATATCCTCGTATGTAAACTCACCCGCTGCATACATCCTGGCTGGCAGTTCGCCAAATGCCGCATCGCTCAATATAAAAGCAAAAGCTACACAGCCCACGGCACTGATATTGCTCCCATTGAGAGGCCCGCCCTTCCACTTGTAATCTCCATTTGTATCCGGATAAGGCTCATAGTTGGTCCAGGTCGTTCCTTCTTTATACCCCTCCTGATCCTTGAGTGCGATCATGGCTTCATAAACTTCCGTCGGGGTGGGGATGATATTATCACGGGTGACCAGTCCGGCCGCAGATCTCTCCATAGGGCTATCCTCTTGCGGCGAAGAGCCTTCCTGTGAGACAGTGATCACATCGTCACTGGTATCCGATCCGTCTGTGGATCCGTCTGCAAGGACATCCTCTTGCGGCAAAGGGTCTTTCTGCCATGCATGTGCTACTGACTGGGTAGCGACACATAGGCAGAATGCTAAAGTAACTGAAAGAATTCGTTGTCTCAATACTTGTGACCTCCTAATTTTTGATCAGAAAAAACTTTATATTGACATAACCTATCTTCATAATATATTATGATCATTCTGTTTTGTCAATAGGTGTACAACTCTCACAAGCCTGATCCACTAATTTTTGGAAAAGCAGACCAGTACAAGGGATTTACAGATAACAGATGAGTACATTCCAAAACCAAGTCTGATCATACAATAAAAAATTACATGCGCAAGCCAAAAACAGATAGATCACCGCTTCAAACCTCCCTAAAGACCTGGTGCGCTCCCCCTCTCTCTTCCTGAAAAAATACCTGCCAACGAGCTTCCAGACCGCAAAGCCCAAAACCGCCCCCAACGTGTTCATCAATAAGTCGTCAACATCCGCCAGACGGTTCGTGGGCAATTGTGCGAGTTCGATGAACAGAGAAAATATGGCTCCTGCCAAAACTATTTTCCAAAGCTCCCTGTACTCTTTCCAAATAAACGGCAGTAAAGATCCCAAAGGCATGAACATGATCACATTCATACAATAAGTAAATATCCCCTCTGACTGAAAAGGGAGAAGATTGATATCCGCCTGTTGCAACATACCGATCAGTCCCCCTCTTGAAAAGATATCCCATACGGAACCTATACCTGCCACTGAAAAGACAAGCCAGATATAGATCATCATCACGTATGTCCATATATAATGTACCAGTGAGGATCTTCTCCTGCACATTGCCGATCGTACTTGATATATCATCACCGGTACGGTCGTCAGACCGATCGGGACCAAGGCCATCAAGATCATTTTCCTATCCTTCTTCCTTTCTTTTTTGATCGAATATCAGATCAATATATTCCTCCAGACAGATCACATGTCTGTATATTTCTCCCGCCGCCACAAACAGCTCCTGGCCCTCCGCCCGGGCTGCGTCGGACTAGTGTATCAACAAGCTGACTTCTATATCAATCCCACCGCCTATTTTGCCATCTGCTGCGTTGTCGTCAATCGCCGTAGCCACCGCTACGCCTCATTCCTCCGCCTTGCAGAGTGACAAAATATCCGGCACGCTTTATTACAGAAGTCAACTTGTCGCTACACTAGTCATCACGGTCCACGAGGATGAGTTCCCACCCATTTTTTCGCTGGCCCTATGATGCCCTGTATCATCCAATACATATGATACAGATCCAAGAACAAACGGCAGCATCATAAAAAACAACATAAAAATATCCATATCTTACGGCGTTTTCGTCTGGTATACCGGATCATTTATGTACGGACCTCCCTCCCATCGGTATCTGCCAGACTGTAACAGAGATCACTGCGCACACAGCTCCCTTCAGAAAACAGATGAGCTGATCCAGTTCTTTTCCTGTCTTCTCCTGTCTCACAAATGCCGCAATGTTATCCCTGGCAGACTCCCACTGGTCTCTCCAAAATTGAAGATCCGACCATTTATCCGGGATCATCCTTTCCGGGATCTCTATCTGCCGCAGGAGCATCCAGAACATCAAGATAAGCACAGCCCAACGGATGCCCTCCGGACTCCACCCTCTCAGGTCCCCAAAAAGACTGATACTCAGACCCACCGGGAACAGCAGCAAGAAGATCTGCAGGATATCCCTGAGGAACAGGGCGTGTACTGCTGTCCCTGAGATACCATAGCGCAGCAGGAAAGCATCCACCTCGGCTCCCGTTATCTGCTCCTTACCATCCTTCCCTAAAGCGATCCGGTCCGTCGTCTCTCCCTCCTCCGGACGGATGGCCAGCAGACTTTTTTCACCTTCCAGGATCCCCCGTATGGTAAACTGCCGCCCCGCGCAGGAGATCTCACTGCCGATCACCTCTGTACTGCCGAAGAGTTCCCGGGCCGTCTCAGCATCCAGATAACATCCCTGCAGATCTGTATCCTGCAGATCCACATATCCATGGAAGAGCATATCCATCCTTCCCCGCACTCTGTACACACGCACGCGAGAACGGCGTCCCCACTGGACCTCCTCCACATCCGCGCCCTCTGTTTTTCCCCAAAAGGCATAGCAGAGCGCAGACTCCTCTTTCTCCTGCGTCTCACAGATCTGTCCATAGTCCTCCCGGGTCAGGGCCGCATGTTCTCCTTCACAGACTACCTGATATACAGCCGGATATTGACGCAAGGTACAATATTGATATAGCGCGATATGATAAAAAAGGATCCCGATCAGCAGCAAAGCCGGTTTAAGGAGCCTGCGTATCTTGCGCCGGCTCATGGCTCTTCCAGCCGCACCGGGCTGCCCTCGTCGATGGTCTTGCTGGCATCCCGGATCACTTTCTGACTGTTAGACAGACATCCGTCGTCCAGGGCCGCATAAATCTCATTCTGCTCTTGTACAGTCACATCCACCCTCCTTGCCGTGAGCTGTTCCCCCAGGATCGTCTCCTCTTTCTGGATCACATAGACAAAATACATCCCGTTTGCTTGGTGGAGCGCCTGGATAGGGATACATGTATCATAAGTGCCCGATCTTTGTTCCACGGTCATTTCCGCGCTGTCCCCGATCTCCAGGACATCCGCCGGGAGACGGACGCACACATCCAGGAGCGCAGGGTCTTCCCCATTTACTCTGACCAGATCGATCTTCAGATCCCTGACCGTCTGTTTCTTCTGTCCGTTGGTCAGTGTCACCGGCGTACCTTGCACCAGATACTCTTCCTGGCTCTTTTCCACCTGGGCTGTGAACCTGCAGCCTGCATCCAGATCCGCCAGGAAAAGGAGCGGGGTCTCTGCCGTCAGTTCCCCCACGGATACTTGTATCCGAGTCACTGTCCCTTTAATGGGCGCACATATCTCCCCTCCTGTCCGCTGGATCTTCTTCAGCTTGTCTAACTGCCTGCGGATGCTCTTAGCTTCTATTTCTTTTAACTGGATCGTGGAATCCGGCGTTCCTTCCAAAAGAGCATCTTCCAGAGCCCTGTCCGCGCTCCGGATGCCTTCTTCTCTGGCAGCAAGAGCGTCTTCATAAGCTTTCTGCGCTGTATCCACTGCTCCTGCCAGAACATCCTCCTGCTCATCCAGGATCTCCGCCGTCTGACGGTATCCATTGAGTTCTGCCACAGCCCGGTCCCACTCCTCAGCCGCCCGCGCCACAGCCCGGTCGCCTTGAGCTGCGGCCTGGGCGCAGTCCTCCTGGGCGCGGCGGATCGCCAGCCCCTTCTTTTGGTCTTCTATCCCCATCGATGCCGCCAGTCCCGCCCTCTCCAACCCTATCTTTTTCAATTCCTGCCTTCTGGACGCGATCTGTTCTCTCAACATATCCATATCTATCTGCAGGAGCAGATCCCCGGGGGCGACCCGCTCCCCCTCCCTGACGGATATCTGCGCGATCTTCTGCCCGGCTTGTGCAGACACGGCCAGTTCCCGCTCCTCCTGTATCTTTCCCACGGCCGTGACTTTGTGGACGATCACCATCTTCCCCGGCGACACCGTCTGCACCAGGGCTGTGGTCAATGTACTGGATGCCCGTGAGAGCATGGTACAGACCAGCATAAATACCAGGAAGATGGCAAGTGACCGCAGCATCTTTTTCCCTTTCATATCTACTCCTTTACCGCTGCCGCCGCGATCCCTTTTTCCAGATGGTCCTGTCCCGCCAAAAATACGAAGATGGCCGGTATCAGAGCCAGCACAGACGCGGCGAACGCCACTTTCGCCCTGTCCAGCCCGATAGCAGGCAGATACAGAGATAGGGGCCACAGCTCTTTACTTTTCAAAAATGTCATCGGCGGTTCCATCAAGTTCCAATATTCCAGAAAACCCAGCACCATGGCAGAGATCACCCCCGGCGATCCCAGAGGGAGACCCACATAGAAAAATATCTGCCACTGGGAGGCTCCGTCCAGCCTGGCCGCTTCCACCAGAGCATCCGGTACGCCGTCAAAAAAACGGTACATGATAAACACAGGAAACGTAGAAAACACCGACAATAGTATCAGTCCCATATGCGTGTCCAGCAGATGCAGCCTGTCCAGGAGCAGGTGATCCGACAGCATCAGGACCTGAAAAGGCATCATCATCAACAGGATATAGACAGTGAACAGCGCTTTCCGAAAGGGAAATGTCCCTTTGGCAAATCCCCAGGCGGCCGGGACGCCGAACGCCAACTGCCCCAGCAAGATCCCCGCCACGAGCTTCACCGAATTCCAGAACATCACAAAAAACTCCGGGGAATCCAAGAGGAGCTCCACATAAGACACAAGCGTTGGATACCGGGGCAGCCAGGGGATCTGCACATACCCGGCTGAGCCGCCCAGAGCCGCCCCCAGGCTCTCCTTGATCTCCCCGCTCCCCATCAGCGAGCCTGCCAGCAGAAAACAGATGGGATAGACTGCCGCAAAAGCCAGCAGAGCCAACGGGAACATGACCATCTTCTTCCATATCACTACTCATCCCTCCCATTTACGCTGTAAAAACAACACCAGCAGAAAGATCGCCCCCGCATGGACCACTGCTCCGGCCGCCATCTTATCCATGGACAGATCCCTGTACCAATTATTGAACAGATGCTGGAGCAGATACATACTCTCATGGGGATAATCCCCCGCCACCAGATAAGCCTCCCGGAACACTTTAAAAGAGTTTAAGACAGATAATACTGAGATCGTGAACAGGGAAGGGAGGAGCCCGGGCAGCGTGATGTAGATAAAACACTGTCCTCTCCCGGCCCCGTCCACCTGTGCCGCTTCATAGAGACTGGGTGAGATACCGGAAAGCCCCGCCAGCCACAAGACCATATCATACCCCAGATTTTTCCATATATAACTGACGACCAGTATCCAGAACGCCCAGGACGTACCCATCCAGTCTGCCTCCGGCAGGTGCAGCATATGCATAAGTCCGCTGAGCAGCCCCCGCTCATGGAATAAGACCTTCCACAATAATACCGCCGAAGCCACGGGGATCGCCATCGGGATCAGAAAACATCCCTTAAAGAACTGTACATGATCCTTCAATGAGTCCAGGAGCAGAGCCGCCGCCAGGGACAAGACCAGGAGCAAAGGGATACAGACCCCCTCAAATCGCAGCGTGTTCCCCGCCGCCAGTCTAAATGCCCTATTTGAAAAAACTGTCTGGTAATTAGCCAGCCCCACCCAGATCCCGCTGGCCGCTCCTACAAAGGAGCGGCGCACCACATCTACAAACGGGATCAGGATAAACAGTGTAACACCCACAAGACTGGGCAGGACGAAGAGGAATCCTGTCTGCCCCCTGGGGATCTTCTTTCTCTCGATCATTCCGCCAGGTACAGGTCCACTTTATCCCTCACCGCCTGCGCCGCCTCCTCTGGTGTGATCTTCCCGTCCAGACAGTCCCCGGCCTGGGAGAGGACTGCATCCCGGATGATCTCATCAGTCAGCGCCGGGGTATCTGCCTCTTTGACGTAAGAGATAAACTGTCCCACCGCCTCCGGGCTGGGTTTTTTGATCGTCATCTCCACATAACTGTCCGGATCGTTAGACATGCCGCTCCCAATCGTGGTGCCTTCCTGTATACGGTCCATCTGGGACTGGAGAGCCCTCTCATTCACAGGGAGGCCTCCTCCCTGGTTTGCTGTCTGCGCCTTTTCAGTAAGGAGGAATCGTACGAACTCTTTGGCCTCCTCCTTGGCCTTGCTCTTACTGCTGACCCCTGTCATCAGCTTCGGCAAAAAAGTATGGGCCGCCTGCCCGGTCAAAGGCTTATAGCCGATCCCTCCTTTATCCGCCAGCGTAGTGGCGAGCTGAGCAAGCTCTGCATCCGACCAGATATTCCCAAAATTTAATGCAGATCTGTCACAGTACATCTGCAGAAGGTCGCCGCCGATAGAACTCGTATATTTCTGATAACCTTCCCCAAACGCATAAACATCTACATCGACAAACCCTTCAGGATCGTAGATCCTGGCCAACTGTGTATAAAATCCTTGCAGGGACTCCGTATCGATACTCCCATCTTCCTTCACCCATGCCGCCGAACATGCATCGTAGAGCTGGGCTGCTACCATGGTGCCGTCATAATAAGGATCGCAAACATACTTGTCCGGGTCTGAAGCTTTCAATCCTTCCGCCGTATCTGCCAGAGATCTAAGATCCTGGATCTTTTCCAGGGACTGGACATCTGCTTCCACGAGCGGGATGGAGAAGCGCAGGGGTATCCCGTAGATCTTGCCGTCTCTTTCCATGGCGGATACCAGATTAGTAAAGAGATCTTCCGCATCCTGGGCCACATTGCTCAGATCTTCCAAGAGTCCCTTTTCCACATAGTGATCCACAGGCAGACCGTCCAGGACCAGCACATCCGGGCCATTTCCCGCCATGATCTCCGTACCCAGATTTTTCAGGGCATCTGATGCGGTCACTCCGTTTTCCTCTGTCACACCCACCTCCAGATCCACATAGACGTCTGTGTTTTCTTTCTGGTATTGGGATATGTTCTGTATCAACTCGCTGTTATCATACAAAGCCCAGGCTTTCAGCTCTGTCTCCGGCACAGTGGCCGTATCTTTAGAGTAAGTATAGTGCAGGAGCTTACTTGACTGGGAATCCACACCCAATATATAAAACTCATCATTGTCCGTTGCCTCCAGACTGATCAGCCCCGTATCCGGGTTTCCCAATGAATTCAAGGAACCATCGATCACAAGTTCCGTCACATCCCCGTCCTTGATATGGCGGTACAGACCTTTGCTGGTGCAGTAGAAGACCTCCTGCTCTTCTTTTCCTCCTGCGAAGAGCAATGGCATAGTCTGCAGAGTGTGAAGATCCAATCCCACCCCGCTCTGGGTGATCGTATCCGAGAGATTCTCATCCTTAGCCAGAGGCTCGCCTGTGTGCAGGTCAAAAGGAAGGATCTGCCCGTCATGGTCCACCGTATAGATCGTATCTCCAGCTATCCCAAAATACACTGTATCCTCCGCGCCGGAAACTTTGTCTGTCAGCTCTCCCGTCTCCATATCAACGACGCTGACCGGGGTATTCTGGAACTGTGCCACAAGTTCCCCGTCTTTTGTATACTGCATAAAATATGGATACTCTTTCACCTGCAGAGGTACTTCCGTGGCTTTTCCCTTCCCGTCCAGATGATAGTAATGATCCTCCATCTGCGGCGCCTCCAGCATATCTCCATCCGCCTCCTGGCTCTGGCCCGCAGGCTGGCTGGTGACGGCAAAGGCGTCCCCCTTGGGCGACAGACTCACATGGGTCACAAAAAAAGTATCTGTCTGCTTCCATTCCCCGGGCATATCATAGACCTTCTCCCATGTACTCCCGTCTTCTTTAAGATCCCATACGGATTGCCGCCCCTCTTGGTCTCTGGAGGCGATCCGTATAGTCCCATCTTCCAGTTTTACCATACTATAGACAGATGTATTTTCCAGAAGCTGGATATCCGTTTCCAGATACCTGCCCTTTGCAGTATCGGTATCCCCGCTTCCTTTTTCATCCTCGTTTCCGCCCCCGGCCTGCCCGCATCCCGCCAGGATCCCCAGGGATAAGACCGCCGCCAGGACGATGCTCATGATCTTTCTCACTCTCATCTGTACCTCCTTTGATCGTCATCTATTCTTTGCTATAGATCCTATCATAGGTATCTCTAAATAATCTCTGATCAGTATCTAATTTTTATCTGATCTCCACATGATATCAGAGCAGATAACAAAGTACTCTACGTGTTTGAAAGCCCTCTAAATCCTGTAAATAGCTTGGATCTTACAAATATCTGATACGATCTGGAAGGATCTGCCATATCAATATATATCCGCCCTTATCTCCACTTTTCTATCAAATATTATCCTCAGACCATCACCGAACCATTTTAGATCATGTAAAAGCCATTGTTTTTTCAGAAATCTCTGTATATAATAGACACGTTCTAGAGCGTGTTTGAAAAATCATTCACGCCATCCGTACGCCCCACTTTGCGGTATATCTGCCCCTTATTCAGTTGCCGTAGCCCGCTACGCCGCCTTCATTCGAGGCAAATCTCCCACAAATTGTGACTTACGGTTGACATAAAGCATTTTTCAAACACACTCCAGAGCAGAGGAGGATCCGGATGGAAAGGAACAACCAAAAAATACGGACGTGATGGATGACGTCAGCGACGGGCTCAAAGCTTTCCTGGATTATATGGTCGGAAAAGAGCCTATAGACGATCCTTATATCATCAGACTGGACAAAGCAGTGAAAAAGGCAAAAATGGACCGGAAATGGAGGCGGGAATATATGACTCTATATATGCGCGATCTGGAAAATATCGAGATCGAAAAAGAAGAGGGGAGAAAAGAGGGCAGACAAGAAGAACGAGAAGACGGCATCAAGATATTGATAGAGACCTGCCAGGAATTTGGCGAGAGTGAGCAGGATACCATATCCCGGATACAGGTGAGATATCCTATCTCCAGCGAGGAAGCCAAAAGATACGTCGAAAGATATGGGAAAAAGTAAGATCTTTCTCCCAGCATAAGATCACACGGTCAGATCGATGAACATGCCGCCCATAGATGACATTTATCTCCAGGCGGCATATACTTTACTCTTCTTCTAACCCTTTCGGTACGCATCCCAGCCTTGCGCCGCGTCCATATTTCCGCGCCGCATAGATGAACGCCTCCACATTCTCTTTCGGCGTCCCGATGGGGAGTTGACATCCTGTATTTAATATGAAGCCCGACGGATTATCCGCACATTTTCTCATACATTCTCTACAGGAAGCGATCACATCGTCGATCGTCCCCTCTTTCATCACCTCTATGGGCGGGACATTCCCCGCGATCCGCATCCTGTCTCCCACGGCGTTTTTTGCCACTTCCAGATCTTCACAGTTGTCGATACTGAAGGAGAACAGCCCGGCGTCTGCAAGGTCGCTCCAGATAGGGTTTGTCTTTCCGCAGATATGCGCGCCCGGACGGGACCCCATGATCTTTTCTGTCCCGTCGATCAATCTCTTGATGTAGGGGAGCGAGAACTCGTCGAATTGTTTCTTGCTGATCACATCCATACAAGTCACCGGATCGGAGAAATTCGTCCCCACAGGTCCGAACTCATGATAGAAGGCTTCAAACCATCGCAGGGAACACTCCACCGTAAGATCCAGCAGTCTGTGCAGCATCGCAGGATTTTTCACCGTGTCCCGCAGGACCATCTCCACCGGCCTCACAGCAATGGCTGTGGAGATCGGACCTGCCACGCTGGTGGTCATGCTCACATCCGGAAAACGATCTTTCAGTCTTTTCGCACTCTCCAGGATAGGCGCGAGTTTTGGGTTTTTATACGGGTCTGTCACTTCCAGAGCGTCAAAGTCTTTATAATCTTTTAAGATATGATCCGCCACATAATCGATGCCATGTTCCGGCGCGGCAAGGGTGGAGCCAAGTGCCCCACCGATCGTCTTCAGCCCCAATCCCACATTAAAGCTGTCCAGACCAAATTCTTCCCTGCGCCTTCGGATTACTTCACTTTTTACCTCAAAGTCTTTTGCGAACTGCGTGGTAGTAAAGCCGAAGATGTCTGCCATGGCCGGATCCGGCGCCTGCAGGGTATAAGGCTGATAGTCCACCTCTTCCCCTGCATTATAGGCTTTGATCCTCTCTGCCGCAGTCATCTCGTTTTTCTGCTCACTCATGCGTTTTATCAATTCTGCGTGATCCATGATCTGTCTCCTTATGGTTTTACGATCAAGTGGGCGCCCACCATTTTTTCAACGATCACATACATATTTGTCACATCGCCCACCTGCAGTTTGTCTTTTAAACCATAGAAATCCAGGCAGGTCCCGCAGGTGAGGATCTCCACGCCCTGGGCTTCCAGGCTCTTTAAATCTTCCAGTGCCGGGGAACCCTCGCAGCTCAGTGCCGCCCCGCCGTTATAGAAGAGGATCGTCTCCGGCAGGACGTCCTGCTGGCTCAGCGCATAGATGAACCCTTTCATGAGAGTCCTGCCTAATCCCTCGTCTCCGTCACCCATATTCGGTGAAGAGATGACCGCCACGATCTTCTTTTTCTGCTGGCCGGGTTCCACAAGGCAGACTTCCTCCTCGCCTTCCTGGGGCATCTCGGCGCCCTCTCCCACTGTCATGGTCACTTTATACTGATCCGCGCCCAGTTTTTCTGACTTGACCCCGTACCCTTTCTGGTTTGCCATCTTTGTAAGGTTCTGTACGGCGATCTCATTGTCCACCAGGGTCTCCACAATGCCGGGGCCTGACAGCTCCCTGATCGCGTTTTTTGTCTTGACAACTGGTATCGGGCATGCGTCGCCCATAGCATTTACCTGTATCATCTTGATCCCTCCTGATCTTCTCCTATATCTTTTACAGCATCTCAATGAACGCGGCGATCCTCGTCTTCAACTGTCCCACATCTGACTGGGAGTAATCTGTCTCCAGGTTCATATACGGTATCTTCTTCTCATCGTTGACAAAACGTTTGATCCGAAGCGCTTCCACCGCATATGTATGGCAGGCCTGCAGTTCCATATCGATCACGCCGTCCACATTATATTCGTCGATCATACTATTTAATAATTTGATCCTATTGTCGTTGGGAGTCATACAGGAACATCCGATATTGATATATTTCCTGGCAAGAGCTTCGTATACGTCAGAGATCGACTCGTCTACATTTTCTTCCACAGATTTCGCTCCTGAACAGTTCTCAAAAGCGACGACAGCCGCACCGTTCTCTTCTACAGCCTCCACAACTTTCATGGTGGCGCCGCCCATGGGACATCCTGTGATCAAGATCCTTGGTCTCTTCTCCGTAGCCTTGCTCTCTTTCTTGATCTTCTCCACTAAGGCGTCCATCTGTGCCGGGATCTTCTCGCGCTCGAAGTTAAAGGTCGTGGCCACAAGGGTGTTCATCAGGTCTGTGCCGGTGATCGGAGCCGGGTCTGCCTTCATGACCGAATACAATCTCTTCAGCGCGGCCCTCTCCGCATTTTTGACCTGGATACCCCGGCGGATATCATCTTCTGTGATCGTCACGCCGAAGACTTCTTCCAGCTTTTCTTTCATGCGGATGATCTCTTTCCTATACATCTCCACGCCCATCTCTGTGGGGCAGTTTGGCAGCTCCATGATGTGTACCGGTTTGAAATCCGCCATGTACTCATACATTTTCTTTTTCCCGTCACAGGTTGTCTCTCCCACCACCAGATCTGAGAAAAAGAAAAACGGACATTTGTCAGTCTTTCCAAATCCGTAGCTGGATTTGATCAGCGGGCAGAGGTTTTTCGGCAAGTCTGCTTCCGCCGCCGGGATCGTCTCGTCGGATGTGGCGCACAGAGAAACGACGGCGGCGCCCATGGCTACAGCCAGCTCCTGGGGGAAATATGTACAGAAGATCCCGATGACCGGTTTATCCTGGTCTTTGATCTTCTTTACGTTAAGAAACGCATTCCTCCTCCCCTCGGCAAAATCTTCAAAGATCTCAGGCAGCTCTTTTCGCAGTTCCATAATATCTTTCCTCCTCTTTCTATAATGATAGTTCTGTTATATCCTGGTATTTCATCTGCCGGTCCTGGATCATCTGCCGGCAAGAGGGATACTCATCTGCCGGGATGCGCCAGGCCAATCCGCATCCGGCAGTGATCTCCCGGGGGATGGGGATCAGCCGTCCGGGGATCTGATCTTGGATGCATTGTTTTTCAAAGGATATGGCCTCGGTGGTGGAATGAAATGATAAGACCATATATTTCTTCTTCTCTCTCATGATGGCTCTTACTCCTCCGCGATCTCCCGTATCGCTCTTATAGCGGTATCCACTTCGTCCTCCGTATTAAAATAAGAAAAACTGAACCGCACCGCCCCCTGCCCCACCGTCCCCAGAGCATGGTGCATCAAAGGCGCGCAGTGGGCGCCGGCGCGGACACAGATCTCATAGTCTTCCCATAAGATATCGCTGACAAAGGCGGAATCCACATCCCCGATATTCAGAGATACGATAGGCGCCCGCAGATCTGCCTCCAGGTCGCCGTAGAGGATCACCTGCGGGATATCTGCCATACCTTTTATAAATCGCCTGGCCAATGCATCTTCTTTCTCATGGATGGCCCCTACCCCCGTCTCATTGATAAAATCAATAGCCGCATTTAATCCTGCTATCCCATGGCCGTTCAAAGTCCCGGCCTCCAACGCTGTGGGCATGTCCACCGGATGCATCTTATCGAAACTGTGTACACCACTGCCGCCCACTTTTAACGGTCTGGGCGACAACCCTTTCCGCACATAGATACCCCCTGTGCCCTGGGGACCCATCAGCCCCTTATGTCCTGTAAAACAGAGGACGTCAATGCCCATCTCCTCCACATCTATGGGGATAGAGCCAGCGGTCTGGGAGGCATCCACGATCAGGAGCAGACCGTATCTGCGGGTAAGAGCAGATATCTTAAGAAGGTCTGTCACATTCCCCGTAAGGTTCGAGGCATGGGTGATCACCACGGCTTTTGTATCCTCTCTGCGAAGATCTTCCAGTCTCTCATAGATGATCCTGCCTTTCTCATCCGCAGGCAGGATCGACAGGGACGCTCCCTCCTGTTCCTTTGCATACAGCGGCCGCAGGACAGAATTGTGTTCACAGACCGTTGTGATCACATGGTCGCCTCCGCAGATCAGCCCATGGACGGCGATATTCAAAGACTCTGTGGCATTGCATGTAAAACAGATGCGCGCCGGATCCGCGATATTAAAAAGCCCGGCCAGTTTTTCCCTGGTATCGTAGAGCATGCGGGAAGCCCCCAGAGTCGCCGCATGCGCACCCCGCCCGGCATTCCCCATGTTCTGGAACGCCTGACAGACCGCATGCGCCACCTGCGGCGGTTTCAAAAAAGAAGTCGCTGAAGAATCCAGATAGATCATGTTCTCCTCCCTTCCGCCGCCAGAGCCGCCCCAAGCGCACCGGCGTACCGGGCAAAAGGATGGGTCTGGACAGGCTGCTCTAATCTTTCCGAAAGGACCCGGATGAAATAGGGGCTGTCGCACAGCCCTCCTGTGAGAGCCAGCTCCCCGCTGATGCCGAAACGGGAAGCAAGGCTCGATACGCGGGAAGCGACAGAATGGACCACCCCGGCGGCGATATCTTCCCTTCGCTCTCCCATACCGATATGGCTGATCACCTCTGATTCCGCAAAGACTGTACACATAGCGCTGATCGAGAGGGGTTCGCCGTTTTCAGCGAGCTGATACAATCCTTCCAGGGAAACTCCCAGGCGGTTAGCCATGACCTCGATGAATTTACCTGTCCCCGCGGCGCATTTATCATTCATGAGAAAATCGATCACCTGTCCCTGCGCCACTTTGATGATCTTCGTATCCTGCCCGCCCACATCGATGATCGTCGCGTCTTTTTCAAACAACGCCCATCCGCCTTTTCCATGACAGGTGATCTCCGTTATGATCTTATCGGCATAATCCACACAGACCCTGCCGTAACCGGTCGCCACACAGCACATAGCGGCGGCGTATCCGTCTTCTTCCAGTTTCTGATGGATACACTGTGCAGTCTCCCGTCCGTTCCAACCCGTAGGCAGCACAAAGTGATCCACCACTTTACTCTCCTCCAGTACCACAGTTTTTGACGCTGTAGAACCGATATCGATCCCTACATAGTATTTCTTTTCAGAAACCATGCCTGTTTTCTCCTTATTGATAAAACTTCATAAGATGATCGGAAAATCTTTCTACATAATCCTTTAATATACAACCTTTCTGGTAGATCATATAGAACTGTCTCTCCGACAGATCGCTAGGGAGTGCAAATTTCAAGAGACGCCGGGGTTCCAGATAACCCTGTACGGCCTTTTCCGATATGATCGACACACCCAGCCCTCCCGCGACCAGATTCTAGATCGATTCCGGGTCGTTGATCCTGGCCGTTACTGACAGACTGTCCCCTGCGATGCCCAGCTTCTCCAGGAGCCTCTCCGCGCTCTTTCCTGTCCCGCTGCCCTGCTCCCGCAAGATCATGGGTTCAGCCAACAGTTCCTCCAACGGGACCGGATCGCGCTCCTGCATAGCCAGATAACGCTCTGTAGCGGGTGTGATGAGGACCATGCGGTCCTGGTAGAACTGCTGGAACTCCAACGCATCATCATCCGTCCGCATGCCTACCAGCCCGATATCAAAACTGCCTTTATGTACAGCCTCGATGATACCGCAGCTATCGCCCTGCTCGATCACAAAACATACGTCTTTATGCTGTTTTTCATAGGCTGGCAGGACTTCCGGCAAGATATAGGCCGATGGGATCGTGGAAGCGCCGAGACGGATCACCTTCGGCTCTTTTCCATTCCATCGGTCCACCATATCATCCCGCAGTTTCAAGATGCTCTGGGCGCATTCATATAATTCCCAGCCCCTGGGCGTGATCTCAAAATTCTTGGATGTGCGGGTGACTAACTGGGAATCCAGCTCCCCTTCCAGGATCCGGATATGAGTACTGATCGTTGGCTGCGAGATCCCCAGTTTCTCAGCCGCTATTGTGAAACTCTTATATTTTACCACCGCGATATACGATCGGAGTTGTTTAAAATCCATATTTTCCCCTTATGACCTGCTTTCATTCTCCTGTTTAACTGTACCTTTTTTCATCATATATGTCAATCATATTATCAGATATTTTGATCTTACTATAAAATCCTTATTTTCTCTTCTTTGGCATTGGCAGTTCGTCATACATCTCCTCCAGCACTTTACCCATCAGCTCCGTATCCTCTATATCATCCACAATGATCATCAGGCTTTTCGACCCTTCATAGGGATAGCCCCGTTCTGCATCCGGCAATGCACGCAACGCCGCTCTTGTGGGCTTGAAGAACAATGTATCATCACAGATATTCCCGACAAGCCTCCCATTGTAATAGACACAGTACTCTCCCATCATCCTCTTTGTGGTGACATCGCCAACTTTTTGGAGATGTTCCAAAACATGGTCGTGGAATCCTTTTGTCGTTGCCATTCTCTATCCCCTCCGTTCTCATCTAGAATGTGTCTTAAAAATGCTTTATGTCAACCGTGCGTCACAATCTGTGGGAGATCTGCCTCGAATGAAGGTGGCGTAGCGGGCTACGGCAACTGGATAAGGGGGCAGATATACCGCAAAGTGGGGCGTACAGTTGACGTGGAGATCACTGTTATCCATCATAGCAGAAAATGCACCCTCTTGTCCACAATGATAGGAAAAAAAGCACCCCTGGAGGAAAAACATCCCGTAAGAGAGTATCGAGCGTAAAAATAAATAGGATCTTGTTATTGATTTTTTCACTTTTCCATTGTATAATACATGAAAATATCAATTGACATTTCTTGCCGCCGGGTAAGGGATCCAGCGTCAGACTTTCTATCGTTAGGCCTTTGGAGATAGAAAGCTCTGACGCTATTTTTTTGATCTTAGGAAGGAGCGGATATATGGAACAAAAGTCTTGTATGCGGGATTTTGCCCATTATACGACCTTAAGTGTTTTAGGGACATTGGGGGTATCCTGCTACATATTAGCCGATACATTTTTTGTATCAAAAGGATTGGGAACAAATGGTCTTACCGCTTTAAATCTTGCTGTTCCTGTATATAATTTTATCCATGGAACAGGTCTTATGCTGGGTATGGGCGGTGCAACAAGATTTTCAGTCTGTAAGAGTCAGGAAAGGGATGCGGAAGTTGACCGGGTCTATACAAATACAATATATCTCGCTGTGATCTTTTCAGCAGCATTTGTCTTGATAGGTCTCTTCTTTTCCGATCAGCTGGCAATGCTCTTAGGCGCAGATATGCACATATTGGAAATGACCGATACTTATCTGTATTGGCTGCTGCTTTTTTCACCTGCTTTTATCCTGAACGATGTACTGCTTTGTTTTGTAAGAAACGACGGCAGTCCGCAGCTTTCCATGATCGCTATGTTGTTTGGGAGTTTTTCCAATATCATATTAGATCATATCTTTATCTTTCCATTGAGGATGGGGATCTTCGGGGCCATTTTTGCTACGGGATCATCATCGATCATCAGTATCCTTATGATGCTCCCTCACTGGATGAGAAATAAAAATACGTTCCATTTTGTAAAAACAAAGATAAGGATATATATCATAAAGCAGGAGCTATCATTAGGTTTTCCGTCCCTGATCGCTCAGCTTTCTTCTGGGATCACGATGATCACTTTTAATACGATCATATTAAAAGTGGCGGGGAATACAGGAGTTGCCGCTTATGGAGTAGTCGCGAATATCTCTCTTGTGATCGTTGCCATCTATACGGGTATCGCACAGGGCATCCAACCATTGATCAGTGGTCTTTATGGTGTCGGGGATAACAGACAGGCAAGGACGATACTCCAATACGCTTTAGTAACGATGCTATCCTTGTCCGGCATCATTTATTTATCCATTTTTGCCTTCGCAGAGCCGATCACCGCTGTTTTCAATAGTGAGCACAATATGGAGCTGCAACAGATCTCTGTAATGGGATTAAGATCATATTTTATATCTAACCCGTTTGTTGGATATAATATCATTTTAGCAACCTTTTTTACTTCGATAGAAAAGGCGCTGCCAGCCCATATCCTTTCGGTACTAAGAGGGCTGGTCTTGATCGTCCCTATGGCATTTCTGCTGTCTGCTCTGTGGAAAATGACAGGCGTCTGGCTTACTTATCCGATAACAGAATCTATAGTCTCATTATCCGGATATGTGATATATAAAAATAAATACAAAGAGAAAGGAACAAACGCTCATGAAAATCAAAAAAAGAAGTGCATTACTTGTCATCGACATCCAACAGGAAGATCTTAAAGAGATGACGGAGGATAAACACCAGCACGATCACCATTTTAAGGTGGTAACGGACGCTTGCTGCGGTTCCAGTACAGAAGCACATGACTATGCACTGAAAGCAATGCAGTATTTACAGCGTAACGCATTGATCACAGTTGCAGATGTGGAGTCCGCTTTATAGGATCGGGATATATGATACGCAGCAGGATCAGAAAGGAGATACGGACTAAATAGATCATGAAATAGTCCGATCAACAGATAGAAAAGACCTCGCGCCTAATGTCTGCGCGGTGCAACGGCATAGCCGGCGCCCTGTCGGAGATCTCTCTACATGATCCGAGAAGATGGGGGATCTGCTGACGGGGGATCTGCTATGGTAAGGATGTATATCCATAAAGAATGAGGACAGTATCTAAAAAAACTATCATCCAAACTTGAAAAAAACCTCCGCAGAGAATAGAATGTAAAGAGACTATGAAATGAACATAAAAGATCAAGGAGGCATCCATATGATAGGGACGATCGTCAATACTGGCACTATTCTCGCAGGGAGTCTGATAGGGAGTTTGATCAGAAAAGGGATCAAAGAAAGATACCAGGGCGCCCTTTACAATGCCATGGGACTAGCGGCATCTGTATTGGGGATCAACGCCGTGGTGGGGAACATGCCGGACAGCAAGTATCCCGTCCTTTTTATCCTGAGCCTGGCACTTGGGAGTCTCCTGGGGACTATGGCGGATCTGGACGGGAGATTCCATTCTTTTGTGGGGAGGTTTTCTCATTCAGATCTGGGACAGGGGCTTTCCACAGGGATCTTACTCTACTGTATCGGCACCCTGTCCATCCTGGGTCCCATCCAGAGCGCGTTAAACAACGACCATACATACCTCTTCACCAACGCAACCCTGGATCTTGTCACCTCCATGGTACTGGCCTCCACATACGGGATCGGGATGGCACTGGCGGCCGTGGTCTTATTCCTGTGGCAGGGGAGCATCTACTTGTCTGCAGGGCTGCTCTCCGGATTCATCTCTCCGGAACTGATGACTGAGATATCTATCGTGGGCGGCGTCCTGATCTTCAGCTCCGGTCTTTCTATCTTAGGGATCAAAGACTGTAAGGCACTGAACATGCTCCCAAGCCTTTTCGTACCCATCCTATGGTTTGTGATAAGATCTGTGATATAGATCAAAAAAATCCATTGACAACACGCCGTATGTATGATAGCATAAGCCCAACTCTTTGCACTGCATATCAATCTACAGTACAAACTGAGCAGACCAATGGCATCTTGCTATGGAGTCGGGCCATGAGAACGGCAGTGGGTCTTTCATCCACGGGACAGTAGTTACTAATAATACTGGTCCGTGTTTTTTTATCTTCATTTTTATTTTTTTACATAAAATACTATGGACCTGTGAGTGTCATCGAGTTATCTTTAATATTTTAACCTTAGGAGGTAACTGATATGAAAAAAAACAGGAACACAGAAAGAAAAGACCGAGCGGTAGACGATCATTCAAAAAAAACCGCAAACAAAGTATCTGCAGTCTCGATCATCTTGAATGCATTATTGTCCGGTTTCAAGCTGTTGGCAGGGATCATCGCCAATTCCAATGCAATGATCAGCGATGCGATCCATTCCGCTTCGGATGTGTTCAGCACGATCGTCGTCATGATAGGCATAGGATTCTCTGTCCAGGAAGCAGACAAGGAACATCCATACGGTCATGAACGTATGGAATGCGTAGCGGCTATCCTTTTGTCCGCAGTACTGTTCATCACAGGGGCAGGGATCGGGATCCAAGCGCTGCAGGACATCCTGGAAAAAAATTATGAGAGCCTGGAAACACCTGGGATACTGGCGCTTATCGCGGCTGTGGTATCCATCGCCGCAAAAGAAGGGATGTACTGGTATACACGGCATTATGCAAAACAGATCGATTCATCCGCATTGATGGCGGATGCATGGCATCACCGTTCGGATGCTTTTTCTTCCATTGGCGCGCTTATCGGTATCGCCGGCTCAAGGATGGGTTTCCCTGTCATGGACGCAGTGGCGAGCCTGGCCATTTTTGCATTTATCATGAAAGCCGCTTTTGACATTTTTAAGGACGCCCTGGATAAGATGGTAGACCATTCCGGAGACGAAGATACAGAAAGAGCGATCTATGACTGTGTCATAGGACATGAAGATGTGCTTGGGATCGACCTGCTCCAGAGCCGTATTTTTGGCAATAAGATCTATGTGGATCTGGAGATCGCAGTGGATGCGACATATACCTTGGAGAAAGCACATGAAGTCGCAGAAAAAATACATGAAAAGATCGAGCGGGATTTTCCAAAAGTAAAGCATGTGATGATACATGTGAATCCCGCAAGTTAGATCTCTCAGCAAGGGCACAGCCCCGCCGGTCAGCCCGCGTTCATAAGAGCGCAGCCGTGGCGGGGGCTGGCACCGTCATCTTCGTGCGGATACACGTGGTCAGTCTTTCATTCTGCAAGATCATCCTCTTTGTCATGTTCTAAGTAAAAATCTACAAACCCTTTTATGGTCCAGTCTTTGGCATCGCTCACGTCCTCACTGACAGCCTTGAACATACAGGCCGGCATTTTCCCTTTTTCAAGATTGTCCTTTATACACAGATCACATCCCTCATCATGGTTAAGCGGATGTCGGGGACATTGTGTGACAGGACAGCTGCAAAAATGCTTTGGAGTTTCTCCTTTCATTCTTTTTGGCTCCTTTCCATTTCCTTTTCAAACAGAGTATTAAACAATCTATCTTGGTCGATATTTCTGCAGATATATTCCTCAATCTCAAAAAGAGGAGATAACGTGGACTGGCAATATCTGTCCCCCGGTCCAGTAAAAGAGAGCATCTTCTCTCTCTTATCACTTTCATTTATCTCGGATCTAATATAGCCCCTCTTTTCCAGATCGCTCACGCTGTTATGGACAGTTTGTTTTGGGAGACCATACAACTCGCATATTGTCTTTTGCGTTACAGCCCCCATGTGCGACAATGCGTAGAGGATAGATAATTCCGTATAACTTATCCCATGTGATGATGCCCATTTCCCATACAAGGCTGTTCCTTGCGCCCAAACTGAATAAAGATCAAAAACAGGATCTTTGCGATCCATACTGCACCCCCTTTTTATTGAAGTATTATATATAGCGTATTATAGTCCTATTTAGTACTAATTTCAACAGGGATCATTCCGAAATTTCCATTATCCCTTATAGAAGTGCGTTGTTGGGGTGCCTGAGCGACCGTGGATCGTACCAAATGTTCGTATTATCTACAGGATCCAGAGGGTTTTCAAACACCCTCCAGGCGAAGATATATATCAAGGTCTGTTTAAAGAGAAGGAGATCCATACTTTGAACAGATCGCCGTCCAGATAAAGTTTAAATTCCCCGGACTGCAGCTCTGTCAGGCTTTTCGCTATGGACAGGCCCAGACCGCTGCCCTGGCTGTTCCGGGCGCTGTCCCCCCGGATAAAACGCTCTGTCAGTTCATCCGCCGAGATATCCAAAGGCTGTTGGGATATGTTTTTCATAGTAAAGACAGCTTTGAGCCCGCCTGTCTCCAATCCCACGTATACCCTTGTGTGCGGCATGGCATATTTGTATACATTCTGATAGATATTCTCCAATATACGCCACACGCGCCGCCCGTCTGCCCGGATCACCACCGGATCATCGGGGAGATGCTGGATCAGTTCCAGTTCCTGCTGGCTGAATTTTTCCTGAAATTCACCGTTTACCTGGAGGATCATCTCCACCAGATCAAGATCTTCATAGTCTAATCTCAGATTCCCGGTGCTGGCTTTCGAAGCTTCTACCACATCCTCTGTCAATGTCTTTAACTGCTGGGATTTTTTCTCCAGGATATCTAGGTAACCCTGTATCTTTTCATCCGAAAACTGTTCTCTCTGCAAAAGGTCCACATAGTTGATGATGGATGTGAGCGGCGTCTTGATATCATGGGAGACATTGGTGATCAATTCCGTCTTCAGCCTCTCGCTGCGCAGACTCTCCTCCACCGCTTTATCAAGTCCTTCACCGATACGGTTGATATCCTGCGCCAGGGTCTTCCTGTCAAAGGTCAGCCCCTGTTCGGGGATCTGCCAGGACATATCCCCTCCCGCGATCTTCTCCACACCTTTTTTGATCTTCTGGTACTCCAGCGCCACTTTCACGATCCATCCAACGCCTGCCGCCTGGGTCAAGAACAAGCAGAAGAATGCAAAGCCGCCGCCCCCGCTTACCACCAATAAGACAAAGAATGCCTGGATAGCCAAGAACACACCCAACGCCGCCGCTTTCCTGGGGATATCTTTCAATGCGAGGAACGTCCTCTTTCCCTGGCACAGCAGCACGCGCAGGATACTGTTTTTCCACAATGTCCGTGCCTTACACCTGCGCACCAGGCTCAGATACCCCCACAGGAAGAACAGATCTGTGACCACGACCAACGCCCCGACCAAACATATATAAAACTGGATCTGCACGTCCGAGACAGGACCCGACCTCAGATATTCTGAAAAAACGCCAGCTCCAAGGATACCTGTCTCCGTATAAAACGCCAGCAGACATCCCCAGACGATCACTACCAAAAGCGCAGAGACTTCTGTTTTCCACATGTCAAAGAAATTTAAGGCCACTTGTCCCCTTTTTTCACTGCGCCCTGCAGACAGAGTGAGCCATATGAGGGATGCCAGGAACAGGACCGCACTGGCGATCCCTACGCCGATGGCCTGCTTCAGGACGCTCACATTCCTGTGGAAAGCAGTCTTCTCTGTATACAGCCAGTCCTGGACAGGCAGGCCGGGATCTATGGCCACGGCAAATACATAATCATCCATCCCAAGAGGCGTATCTGCCAGATCCGTCTCCACCCAATGCCGCCAGGTCTCTTCACTGCCGGACATATTGCTGTCACATGCTGTGCCTTGTGTCCCTTTTGTCAATATCGTGTAGTCACCTATCTGGCGGAATCTGTCCAGAGTCTCTTTCCATCCTTTAAAATCCTCCAGTTCCCTTTTATTGGAAAATGCACGTTTCCCATCCAGATCCACATAGAGATACTGCACATTAGAATCCTGCGGACGTTCATTTTTTTCCGCCTCAAAAGTCTCTACCCGCCGGGCTGCCTCCTCAACAGTCCGCGACACACATTCGGATATATAGCTCAGATCCCATCCCATCTGGTTGACTACATCCAGCAGGCTGTCCGCTCCCTGGGGAAAGTATGTCTCTTTAATCTGATAGCCGGTATAGAGGGAGAGGTGTGTATAGACAGTATTCCCCTGTTTGTCGGTCACCCGGTCCGGATAGACCGACGCCTCCTCTCCATAGACCACATCCCCATAATAATACTCCTGAGTCACTGTACTCTCCCATCTGTCCATAAGATCCTGGTCGCTTGTCTGTGCTGTACTCTGCTCCACCGCCTGTCCATTATCCCATTGGAAGATCAGCTCTCCTCTCTCAACCTGTTTGAGCAGGTCTTTCATGTAGTGATATTGTATGTCTCCATAAGGCGTCTCACAGACCAGGATCCTCTCCGCAGACAAGCCGCTCGTTTGGACCCGTTCTCTGCCCCAATCCAGCAGATCCCCCAGCGTATAAGCCAGTCCGTTCACATTTTTCCCGGTGATCTTGGACTGTTCGTCAAGATCAAGGACGTCCACCAGTATATCCTGATCGATCTCTCCGGACGGGCTCAATACCCACATCTCGCCATAAAACTCCAGTTCCTGACGGATATGCTGCCGCAGTAGACCACGGAATGTACCGCTCACAAAAAAACTCCTGTCCCCTTTATCCAGCAGTAAGTCTGCCGGCTCTACGAAAGAGACTGCCGCCATCCACAGCAGGCTGACCACCAGCCCGGCCGCAGCCAGACAGGAGACTCCTATACCCACACCTTTTCCTATCTTAGATCCCAACCATTCTTTCATAAATAACATCCTCTTCTCATAAAACTTCCACTTTGTAGCCCACACCCCAGACCACTTTCAGATACCGCGGCTCCTTGGGGTCAATCTCGATCTTCTCGCGTATATGCCTGATATGTACGGCCACTGTATTTTCTGCGCCGATGGCATCCTCTTTCCAGATATATTCATAGATCTGGCTGGTAGAAAAGACCCTCCCTTTATTCTTCATGAGCAGCAGGAGGATCTGATACTCGATCGGTGTCAGACGGATCGGCTGCCCGTCCACAGTCACCTCTTTTCTGTCATCATCTATCAACAGACCGCCTGTCCCATAGATGCCCGCCCTGGATAAGTCCGGGCTGCCGCCCAGCTTGGTATACCGGCGGATCTGGGATCTTACCCTCGCTACCAATTCCAGCGGGTTGAAGGGTTTCGTTAGATAATCATCCGCCCCGATATTTAATCCTAAGATCTTGTCCGCATCTTCCGACTTAGCAGACAGGATGATGATCGGGACTGTATTCTGCTCACGGATCTTCAGCGTGGCCCTTATACCGTCCAGTTTTGGCATCATGATGTCCATGATGATCAACTGCACCTCCTGCTCCTTGATGATCTTCAGCGCTTCCATGCCGTCATGGGCCTGATATACTTCATATCCTTCCTGTCTGAGATAGATCTCGATGGCCTCCACGATCTCCTGATCGTCATCACATACCAGGATCCCCGCCATAAGACTCCCCCCTTTCTTTTATAAACTCTTGACTTGCTTAACAGGATAACACCTGTTCTTTAAAAACATGGTTGGGATTTTATTAAGATTTTCTTAATAAGGGACGTTCTCATCCGACCGCCCCCTGTAAGACCTGATCCAGGATCTGCGCAAAAGGATCCATAGCGTTTTTTACTTCCTGAATGGTGTTTGTCTGCGCGCCTACTTCCAACAGGAGCGCCCGTGGACGCAGATGGAGGTTATACCGCAGGCTGGACAGGTAGATATTCCGGCTCAATCCCGGATAGAACTGTGCCGCCTGCAGATTGAGCTGAAAGGAAAACGCCAGATTCTCCTGTATATAAGGATTGGGCAGATACGCCACGTCCCCGTTGAGGGCACTATAGCTCAGGCCGTTGAAAAACATAAAATTTGCCGTTGGCTTCCCATCGATCTCCGTCACCAGCCGGCGGTCTTCAGCCACCCCGTCCCGGTGCAGGTCGATGACGACCTCGATGGAAGGATCTTCTGACAAGATCTGTTCCACTGCCGCCATAGAATAGTCATAAGCGCTGTTCCTGTCTATCTGCCCATCCACCACGTCATATGTACCTGTGTCGTGGATCACATTGTATCCATATCGATCCTGTAAGATCTCTGTCAGGTAGTCGCCCACTCCCACCACTGTATCCTCCTGGACGCCCTCTCTTGAGTCGGCAAACCCTTCCTGGGAATGGGTATGATAGATCAGTATCTGCGGTACGCTTGGATCTTTTTCCAGAGTCATATCCAGATCCAGGAGTCCCGGTGCGTTGATACGCGTCTGGTCCACCGCTGTCGTACTGTCCACGATAAAAAAATTCCCCAGAAGATAGTCATAGTCTTCCAGCTGCTCCCGTGTGATCTCCACCTGGGGCTCAGCCGCGGCCGGAGCGCTCTTCTCATCCCCGGAGACTGTATCCGCTTTTTCTGACCCCTGGTCTTTTTCTCCCTTGGATCTTGCCTTCTCTTTCTCTTCTCCCGTGCCGTCTTCTTTTTCCTGGGCCAGCTGGTTTTCACCCTCCACCTGTTCCTGGAGATATTTTGCGTTGGCCTCTATGATCTTGTCATATGTATACTCATCTTCAATAGTCGGCTCATATATCGCCTGATTTTTCATATAACCGTAGACAGGGAATTGGTGGAATAGCTTATCCACCATTCCAGGCTCCTGTTCCGCGGCAGGATATGATCCCTTAAAGAAAGATCCCCTGGGGTAAAATCCAGGAATATATATAAAAAGCATGCCGATCATGCATAGACACAGCAATATACAAACAAATTTCTGCCAATTAGTCAACTGATCACCCCATAGTTGTTATATGAGGCAACTCCGGGGAATATACTATGAAAGTCCTAAAGCGTTTTTCAAACACGCCCCAAAGGAAGGACAGAAAGAGGAGGATATCCCCGTTTACTGATATCCCCCTCTCCTGCGGCGTACCTTATCTACTTTCTCAAGACCCTACACATATTCCAAAGCGATATTCAATCCTTCCGAGATCGTAAACCCGAGCCGTTTGACCGTCTCATCCACATCTTTCGGGGTGACAAACATCGTGTGCAGATGGGGCGAGATCATCTCTTCCAGAAATTCTTTCCTCTCCTGCTCTTCCAGAGCATCCAGAAGATGCGCCATTGCGTCATGGACGATCGTCGCCGCATCCACCACAGTAGGGATACCGATACCGATCACCGGGACACCCAGTGTCTCCGCATTCAATCCATCCCGATGATTCCCCACACCGGAACCCGGATCGATCCCTGTATCTGTGATCTGGATCGTGCGGCTCAGACGCTTGGTACTCCGGGCAGCCAGTGCGTCCACGGCGATCACCACATCCGGTCTCGTCTCATCCACGACCCCCTGGATGATCTCCAGCGTCTCCATCCCAGTCTGGGCCATGACCCCCGGCACGATGCCGCTGACCGCATGGGCGCGGTCCTCACCCATACCCAGGGTCCCATATTCCCGCAGGACATGGCGGGTGATGTGGAGATTTTCGATCACATTGGGACCCAGTGCATCGGGCGTCACCTCCCTGTTCCCAAGACCCACCACAAGCACAGACTTTTCTTTGTCAAGTGAGGCCAGTTTGCGCAGATGTTTGGCCAGTTCCTTTGAGATCTCCCGATGGTAGTCCTGATCCGGCACAGACATATTCGGCGCTTCCATGGTGATATACGTGCCCTGGGGCTTCCCCATCGCCTTCGCGCCTTTTTCCGTCTCGATCTTCACCAGGGTGGTACGGATATCCCGCTCTTCATCATACGATCCTTCGATCACCACTCCGCTCACTTCCACGTTATCTTCTTCAAAACGCTCTTTTGTCTCCAGGGCCAGGTCTGTCCGGATCCTATAATCCATCTGCATCATATCTCCTCCTGTGTATCATACTAATGTGAAAGCTTTTTTTCCATAATAAGATACCCATTTCAGAGAGAAATATCCATTGTCCATGTCAGATCCGGATCCGTTTCTTCTTTAAACGGTCGTACACAGCCCCTCGGAACAATGTATAGAGGACAGATGTGATCGGGATAAAGACCAGCATCCCCACCACGCCCATCAGACTGCCGCCCACAGTCACGGCCATCAGCACCCAAATGGAAGGGAGCCCCACCGAGCCGCCCACTACATGGGGATAGATCAGGTTCCCCTCCACCTGCTGCAGGATAAGGAACAAGACCACGAACAACAGCGCTTTCACCGGACTGACCATCAAGATCAGAAAAGTACCGATCACACATCCGATAAAAGCCCCGAATATGGGGATCAACGCTGTAAACGCGATCAGTATCCCCACCAACAATGCATAGGGGAACTTGAACAGCCACATAGCAACAAAAAACATCGTCCCCAATATGACCGCCTCCAGACACTGCCCGGTCAGAAAGTTTTTGAACACTCTATTTGTCAATGTACACACAGCCAGGATAGTCTCCACTGTTTTTTCCGGCAAAAAGGCGTAAAAGACTTTTACCACCTGCGCAGAGAGTTTCTCTTTCTGCAAAAGGATATAGCAGGCAAAAACAAACCCGATAAAGAAATTTGCCAGAGCGCTGACCACAGTCTTTGCAACTACAAAGGTAGAATTCAGCACATTCCCCGCGCCATTGCGCAGGAATTCCACCCCTGTCTGGATCATCTTGTCCCAGTCAAAATCCAGCTCGCTGATCCATCCTACGATATCCGGGTTATCCTGGAACATCCGCTCCGCCCATTCCTGCAACTGGGGGATGAAGACCTGGATGCTCTTTCCCAGAGAGACAAAGGTGTTTGCCAGTTCTGGTGCAACGACGAAGACCACGATGAGCAAGATCCCCACCACCGCGGCCAGAGAAAGGAGCAGGCTGCATGGCCTTGCCGCCTTTACCGCCAAAGGTTTCCCGCTGTATTTCCTCTCCAGAAAGAGATTGCGCTCAAAAAACTGCATGGGCGCATTGATGATAAACGCCATCGCCCCTCCCAGTACAAAAGGAACGATGATATTCCAGCAAAAGACCAATACCTGGAAGATCAGTCTGTAATTGATAAAGGCCACCACGACTAAAGCCGTGAACACGATCAGCCGCCGCAGTTTTCGGATCGTTTCTTTACTAAGTTCCATCCACATCACTCCTCTCCTTCTAAAAGCAGACGGTATACTTCCCGTTTCCCCAGTCCTCTGTCCCTGGCCACTTGTTTCATGGCATCTTTTCTGGTACAGCCTTGTCCCTCATAACGCTCCATATGTTCTTTCAGACTCAACGCCTCCCACTGGGCCTGTTCCTCCGCTCTCAATTCCCGCCTGTCCCTGCCCTGGATCACCAGCACACATTCTCCCCTTGGCTCCTGCTCTCTTGCCCGTGCCAGCAGTCCCTCCAGATCCAGACGTAGGACGGACTCATGCCGTTTGGTCAGTTCACGGCACAACACGGCTTTCCTTTTCCCGCCTAGCGACTGCACCAGTTCCTCCAGGGTCCGGACCAGACGATGGGGCGCTTCATAGAGGAGGATCGTCCTTGTCTCCCGAGTGAGCCCCTCCAGCACCTCTCTCCTTTTTTTTGTCTCCATGGGCAGAAAACCTTCGAATACAAAGTTACGGGTGGGCAGTCCCGACAGAGTCAGGCCCATGATACAGGCCGCCGCACCGGGCAGGGCTGTCACCTCTATCCCCTTCTCATGACACATATTGACCAATTCTTCTCCAGGATCGGAGATACCCGGCGTACCTGCGTCCGTAATCAGCGCCACATCCAGTCCCTGCTGCAGTTTTTCCACCAATATATGTCCTTTTTTTATCTTATTATGTTCATGGTAACTGGTCATGGGCGTATGGATATCATAGCGGTCCAAGAGTTTGATACTGTTCCGAGTGTCCTCCGCCGCGATCAGATCCACCTCTTTTAAGATGCGCAGGACACGCAGTGTGATATCTTCCAGATTACCGATAGGTGTAGCACACAGATATAAAGTCCCCAAGATCGACTCCCCCTTTTCTACAGATCCATCTCTCTCCATGCAGTCAAGCCTGCCCATCATGCTGCCTCTTGCCGGGATCTTCACCGTAATAGATGTCCAACGCTTCCTGCGTATATATGCCTGGCTCTTTATAGAGTATGAGCGGTCTTTCCACTGTCATCCTGGGCCTGCCTCCCAGGATACCTTCCAGAAGCACCATATTGGGCTCTTTATCCACATATGGATAGACCAGGCGCATCCTCTTTGGTTCCAGACCCACACCTACCATCCGGGGCAGGATCTCTCCCAGTCTAAAAGGACGGTGGATCATATAGAACCGCCCTCTGGGTCTCAACAGGCTGGCCGCCTGGCTGACCACATCCTGAAGGCTGCACAGGATCTCATGGCGGGCGATGGCTTTCTCAGCGCGGGCATTCTTCAGCCCATGCTGATCGATCATGTATGGAGGGTTACAGGTGACAACGTCAAAAGAAGCCCCTCCAAATATGGCAGAAGCTTCTTTGATATCACCTGTCACGATCGTGATCTCTTCTTCCAGCTGGTTGTGGATAACGCTCCTCCTGGCCAGCTGCGCGCAATCCTCCTGGATCTCCAGCCCCACCACATGACTCCCTTTTTTCCTCGCCCGCAAAAGTATCGGGATGATCCCTGTCCCGCAGCCCATGTCCAAGATCCTCTCGTGGGTCTGCGCCCGGGTATACCAGGACAGGAGCACAGCATCCGCGCCAAAACAGAATTTATCCGGATCCTGGATGATCTCATAGCCGTTCTGCAGGTCATCCAGCCGTTCATTTGGCAGTAGGCTACTCTTTGTCAAAACTGGACTGCCCTCCTTTGTCTTCCAACGCCTTCAGTTCCCGGAATTCTTCTTCCGACAATTTCATCCTTTTCTTCCTGGGACGGAATCTCAATTCTTCCGCCTTATAATCCCGCATCTCTTTTTCATCGTTCACTTCCACCAGCACGCGCACATATTGGCGCAGGACGCTGACACTGTGGACTTTTCCCTGGAGCCCTTCTTTCGTAGTCACCGTATCCCCGATGCCCGGGAGTTTTTTGTTCAGCTCTTCATAAGTCTCCTGCTCGTTCTTCAGGCAGCACATCAGCCGCCCGCACGCGCCTGATATCTTTGTCTGGTTCAGGGATAGATTCTGCTCCTTGGCCATCTTGATGGATACCGGGGCAAATTCTGTAAGATAGGTATGGCAACAGAGAGGCCGCCCGCAGATCCCGATGCCGCCCAAGATCTTCGTCTCATCCCGCACGCCGATCTGCCTGAGTTCGATCCGTGTCCTGAACACTGCTGCCAAGTCTTTCACCAACGCCCTGAAATCCACCCGCCCGTCTGCTGTGAAATAAAACAGTACTTTGTTGTTGTCAAAAGTGTACTCCACATCGATCAGTTTCATCTCCAGTTTGTGTTCTTTGATCTTCTCCAGGCATATCTGGAACGCTTCTTTCTCTTTTTCCCGGTTCTTGAGCTCCCGCTCTTCATCTTCCTGGGAAGCGATGCGCAGCACATCTTTTAACGGCTGCACGACGGTCTTGTCCTCCACTTCCCGAGGTGCCAGGACAACATATCCATACTCCACGCCCCTGGCTGTCTCCACGATCACATGGTCTCCCACGTGGATCTCATAATCTTTGGGGCCAAAATAATAGATCTTGCCCACATTCCGGAATCTCACTCCGATCACTTCTACCATCCTATTTCTCCCTGATCGTCAAGAACAGCAATTCCATGGCCAGGTCAAAATTAACATTTGCCTGCAGCCGGACCTTCGCCTTGTCTGCAGCGTCGATGATATTCTCTATACCTTCGTAAGAACGCTGGCTGGCCTGCTCTTTGATAGAATTAATTTCCCGTTTAAATACCAGGTTGTCCACTTCACGGGTCGCCTTGAACATCAGCACATCCCTGAACCAGACCTGGACGATATCCAGCTGGTCATAGATGTCCTGCTTCCCCTCCGATATATTCTTCAGGGCCTCCAACCATTCATGGACTTCCATCTTTGACGCATACTTCAATATATATAAGACCTTCTGCGCCATCTCATCAAAATAAGAAGTATCCGCCGCCTTTTCCGCTTTACCGATATTCCCCTGTGCAAAAGCCGTCCCCAATCCTGCTTCATGTTCAGGCACATGCATATTCTCCACCAGATACTGTTTCACCAGAGCATCGCTCACCGGCCGCACATCCAGCCGCACACACCGGGAACGGATCGTGGGCAGGAGCGCATCCACATTGGTGGTGAGCAGTAAGAACACCGCGTACTCCGGCGGTTCCTCTATGGTCTTCAATATGGCATTCTGCGCCTGCGGGGTCATCTTATCCGCATCGCTGATGATGTAGATCTTATACCGCCCGTTGTATGGTCGGATCGCCACATCATCGACGACCTGCGCGCGGACCTCATCCACTCCGATGGATGCACTCTTTTCGTGTTCAACATATATGATATCCGGATGATTCTTACTGTTGGCTTTCTTACAGGAATCACAGATCTTGCACGGAACGGCGCCGCCTTGCTCACACTGGAGAGCCATGGCATAGACATTGGCCAGCGTCTTTTTTCCGGCGCCCGCCTCCCCTACCAATACATAGGCATGGGAGACTTTATCCTGCTGGATGGAATTTTTCATATGGTTGATGATCTGTTCGTGTCCTACGATCGCTCCAAAATCTTTCATCAAGATCACCTCCTTCGTACTTTTACTTTGGATATTATAACACACTTACTTTGGAAGATATAGCACTTTGATAGAATTTTTTGTTGACTTTTCGTACGAAATCATACTATAATATGATCTATCTTGTAAAGGAGCTGTACCATAAATATGAAAGATCTGATGACAACACCTTTAAAACGTTTTGATCACCTGACAAAGGAGATCGACGCTGCCTACCACGAGGCTGCCCGACGGCTGGGCCTGTCTGACAGCGCGCTGATGATCCTCTATACGATCTGCACCTTCGGCAGCAGCTGTCTGTTGAGCGACATCAACAGATTGTCCGGCGTCAGCAAGCAGACGATCAATTCTGCCCTGCGCAGATTGGAAGCAGACGGTGTCGTGTTCCTTGAGACTTTCGACGGCAAAAAGAAACGGGTATGCCTCACGGAGAAGGGCATGGACCTGGCGGATCACACGGCTGTCCGCCTGATAGGGATCGAGAATGATATCTTCTCTTCCTGGCCGAAAAAAGAACGAGAGATGTATCTGGAGCTGACCCAAAAGTATCTGGATCATTTTCGTGAAAAGATAAAAGACCTCAGGTGATCGCCTGACTGAGAGATCTCATAGAAAGGAGATAGAAAAAAATGAAGATCCAATTATCCGATCATTTTGACTATAGAAAATTGCTGCGCTTCACACTGCCTTCCATCGTCATGATGATCTTTACTTCCATCTATGGCGTTGTTGATGGTTTTTTTGTTTCCAATTTCGTGGGTAAAACGCCTTTTGCCGCCGTGAATTTTATCATGCCCTTCCTGATGATCCTGGGCGCCGTGGGTTTTATGTTCGGTACGGGCGGGAGTGCGCTCATCGCGTTCACCGTCGGCACCGGCGACCGGGAGAGGGCAGACCGTCTATTCTCGCTGTTTGTTTATGTATCGGGGGTACTCGGTATCCTGATCGCCGTATTTGGCATCGTTTTTATCCGTCCCATCGCCTCCCTTCTGGGGGCGGAAGGAGCCATGCTAGACCAGTGTGTGTCTTACGGACGGATCGTCCTGCTGGCGCTGCCCGCGTTTATGCTGCAATTTGAGTTCCAAAGCTATTTTGCCACAGCGGAAAAACCCCAATTAGGGCTTGCTGTCACCATAGCGGCCGGCGTCACAAATATGGTCCTGGACGCCCTCTTTGTAGCCGTGTTCAGATGGGGGCTGACGGGTGCGGCTGCGGCGACGGCGCTGAGCCAGGCAGTGGGCGGCATCATCCCCCTGTTGTATTTTGCCCGCCCCAACAGCAGCATCTTACGCCTGACAAAGACCAGATTTGACGGAAAAGCTCTGCTGAAAGCCTGTACGAACGGCTCATCCGAATTGATGTCCAATGTATCCATGTCCCTGGTCAGCATGTTATACAATGTACAGCTCATCCGGTACGCAGGCGAAGATGGGGTGGCCGCTTACGGAGTCCTGATGTATGTGAACCTTGTCTTCCTGGCCGCTTTCATCGGATATTCCGTGGGCTGTGCGCCTGTGATCGGATATCATTTCGGCGCGGCCGACCATGTGGAATTACGAAACCTCCGTAAAAAAAGCCTGACGATCATCGCCTGCTTTTCCGTGGCCATGCTGTGCCTGGCCGAACTGCTGGCACAGCCGCTCTCAATGATATTCGTGGGGTACGATCCGTCCCTCTTTGCGCTGACCCGGCAGGGTTTTCGGATCTACTCTTTTTCGTTCCTGTTTGCTGGCATAGCCGTTTTCGGCTCCTCCTTTTTCACAGCTCTGGGAAACGGGCTGGTCTCTGCCCTGATCTCGTTTTTGCGTACATTGGTCTTCCAGGTGACTGCTGTTTTGGTCTTTCCGCTCATCTGGGGGATCGATGGTATCTGGATGTCGATCGTGGCGGCAGAACTGATGGCTGCAGTGGTGACGATCTTATTCATGATCGGAAAACGCGCCAAATACCATTATTGACCGCCAAAAGCCAAAGGACTGTCCCAGATGATCTTATCCGAGACAGTCCTCCCCCATTTCATATAAAAGTTCATTGACGTCGATCAGCGTCATACGATGTTCCAGGGCGTACAAAACAGCACTGTCCCGCCTGATCCTGGCGTAAAGCTGCGGATACTCCGTAGCTTTCAACAGCCCCTGGGTCTCATCTGCCGACAGATCCATAGCAAAACAAAGTGCCAGGATCTTATCGCGGGAAAACTTCTTATCCGACCTTCTGAAGATCTCGTATGCATATTTACGTTCCAGACCGGAGCGACGGATGACATCTTTTTTCTCCATCCCCTTTTCTATGAGCAAACGGTCCAGATAGAAAGACAACGGACGTTTTTCTATAAACTCTCCCTCCACCTTCGTCTCATACTCTTTAAAACTGGATGTTTTTGCGAGCAGCTGCAAAAGCTCCACTGTACTTTTTTTCATTGAAAACCTCTTCTTTTGTGATACAATGATAGACAGATAGATTATAAAGAATACTTGGAGAAAAGTCAACTATGCAGCAAGATCACCTAAAAGCACAGTATCTGGATGATACGTATGAAGATCTGTCTACATTAAAAGAAAACGTGTATGTTGTCCGTCATAAACAGACGGGAAAGATCTACGTAAAAAAATATGTGGACAAGAAACTCATCCCGATCTATAAAAAATTACAACAGATCCATGACCATCATATAGAAAAGATCCACGACCATGCCGCAGATAATGAAAAAGGGATCATCATCACAGAATATATCAGTGGTATGACTCTCCAGGAATATATAGAAGACAAAGGGATCTTCTCCCAGCAGGGAGCCAACTCGATCATAGAAGATCTTCTGCTGGTACTGGAGAAAATCCACATGCAAGGGATCATACATCGGGATATCAATCCGAACAATATACTCATCTCTAATGATGGGATCGTAAAACTGATAGATTTTAATATCGCGAGACAGAAAAAACAAGCACAGGGAGCGGATACATCCATACTGGGGACTGTTGGCTATGCCGCGCCGGAACAATATGGATTTTTGCAGACAGACGAACGGACAGATATTTATGCGATCGGTGTATTATGGAATGTACTCCTGACTGGACACCTTCCCTCTGAACAAAGATATGCTTGTGGACCCTTGGGTATGATCATACAGCGCTGCACAGAGATGGATAATCGCCAAAGATATCATAATGTACAGGAGATCTTTCAGACTATGGATAAATACAACCTACGGTGCCCTGTCCACATACCCAGCGATGACAACATAAAAAATGACAACAAAGATATCCACACATGGATCCCCGGTTTCCGTACCGGCACTCTGTGGAAATGCATCGTAGCGTCTTTGGGATACTGTCTGATGGCTCTATACAGCATAGACTATATACAGAAATACGCTTCGACATGGCAGTCCCTTATACGAGAGATAGCAGCGCTCCTTTTATACATATGGCTCGCGCCCCTTATCGCTGCAGATATCGGCTATTTTGACCAAAAAGTATCTTTTCTCAAAGATCTCCCAGCTCCCGTGAGACTCACCATCCGGATCTTTTTGTGTCTCCCTGTTTTTTACCTAGGCGCATTGCTGGAATCCTAAAATAAATGCATCTGTCTGCTGTCAGCAGACCCTTTTGATCCCAGCTCCGTTTAAAATAAAACGGAAACATTATCATATACGATCAAAAGAGGGATAAATATGGAATGTCCTAAATGTAAATGTCCGGAGGGATGTGGTGGAGAACTCCAACTGATCACTGAAAATGGCGTCAGATATGCTAAATGCGACAGATGTCACCGAATGTATTCCCGCGATGACCTGCAGGGTTATTTGTTAAAAAATCTTTCAGATATAGACAAATACGGCCTGCAGTACTCCATCTATACGCTCAACGATGACAACATAAAAAATAACGGTAAAAACATCCACACATGGGTCCCTGGTTTCCGTACTGGCACCCCATGGAAATGCGTCGTAGCATCTTTCGGATACTGTCTGATGGTCTTATCCAGTATAGGCTACATACAGGAATATGCTCCAACATGGCGATCCCCTGTACGAGACATAGTAGCGCTCCTTTTATGCATATGGCTCACACCCCTCGTCGCTGCGGATATCGGCTATTTTGACAGAAAAATATCTTTTCTCAAAAACCTCCCGGATCCCGTGAGACTGATCATCAGGATCTTTTTGTGTTTCTTGATCTTCTGCATTGGTAGTCTATTGATAGAAATCTGATATAGATACATTTATCTGCTGCCAGCAGACCTTTTTGATCCCAGCTCCGTTTAAAATAAAAATGGAGCTGGGATCATGTATGGACAAGGGAGGAAAATATTCATGAAATGTCTGAAATGTGATGGTGAACTTTCACTGACCAATGTGGATGGTAAAAATTATGCTAAATGCAACAAATGTGGGAGCCTTTTCACTGCTGCAGAGATCCGGAACTATGCACACATAGTCTCAGAAATAAAAAGCAGTGAAAAAAGCTCTGGTACTGGTATGATGATCTGGAAGCTCGCGTCCGGGATATTATCAACTGTTTTATTTATTTTTGTTGCTCTGCAATCATGTGCTGCCGGACTTGGGAATGCATTGTCTTCCAATGGAGAGATAAGCGGGACCGCAGGTCTTATTGTGGCTATCATGCTGCTTGTTGGCGGGATCGTGTCGATCGTTTCCAGAAAAGGATCCATAAGTGGAAATATCGCGATCATGATCCTATACGGGATCGCGGCATTGGTAGGTTTTGCATGCGCAGGCAGCTACTCCGACCTCTATATCTGGTCTGGTTGGTGTCTGATCTGCGTCATACTGGCTGTGATCTCACTCGTGATCGGATAAATATATCTATGATCATGCATTGGAAAAGATATCAGAACGTATATCTCTCAGTATCATCGGGCAACATCACAGGCCGCTGCTCCGGCTGATGTTCCCCGATGATCTTTTCCATCCAGATCATATTATACCAGCGTCCGAATTTATACCCGCATTTATGGAATCCACCTACTTTTATAAATCCCAAATGTCCATGAAAATCCGCACTGTTCCTGTTGAGATACTCATCTTCCACTTCCGGATAGCCGATACAGGCATACAAGTTCAAGATCCCCATCTTCTGCAGCCTGTCTTCGAGCACTCCATATATCTTCCGTCCCAAACCGCACCCCCGCGCCATATGATCCAGATATACAGTCAGCTCACACGACCAGGCGTAGGCAGCCCGCCCCACAAACGCCTTCGCATAGGCATAGCCCTGTATCACATGATCCCTCTCGATAACAAGATAGGGATAGCGTGTTGCAATATCCACGATACGCTCCCGGAACTCAGAGAGTGCAGGGACTTCATATTCGAAAGTGATGGCCGTATTTTTCACATAATAAACGTAGATATCTAAATATACGTTCTGCATCTTCAAGTTTTACGTCTCTGACTGTTAGAACACTCATACGTCTATCCATTCCCTCTGTCAGTCTTCAATAATCTCTCATAATCTGTCTTTTCATTGATATTCCCAAACTGGACGCTCTCTCCCTTACTCTGGTATACACCATATCCGACTTTTTTCAAAAAACCAAAGACCGACCCCCGACCCCTTTCCAGTGCCTCCGCCATGGGATCTGCCAGCTTTGTACGGTAGATCCCGATCAGTGGCTCCTGCTCCTGTCCGTGCTGGAGTATAGTCGCCGGGTCGCTGCCCTGCCTGTCCTGCTGGATCAGCCCCTGCAGTTCAGAGACAGGAACGAGGGGCGTATCCACGCTCAGGACCAGGCATCGGTCATGGACTGCCTGTCTGAGACACGCTTCCAGACCGCCCAAAGGCCCTTTGCCTGCAAAACGATCCATCACGATCCGGCCATCACAGCCAGATCCCCGGTAACCAGACACAAGTATATCATCGATCCCCAGCTGCTCTCCCTTTTTGATCTGTATCTCTAAAAAAGTCTGATCCCTGTAGACCAGATCTGATTTATCCTTCCCCATCCTGCTGCTGCGCCCGCCTGCCAACACGATCATCGAAAGACCAAGATCTTCTGCCGCCATTTTTTTCACATCCTTTCTGTGGAAATGATTGAAATTTTTCTTTCTGTCTATTATGATACTTATATCTCAACATTTTGATCATTTTTTACGGAGGTAATGAAACATGCATCCTACCCATCTTCTGCCCGCTGATCTCCTCACACGTATGGAAGCCATGCTCGGATCCGACTACCCGGCTTTCCTGGCCAGTTACGAAAAGCCCCGCAGAAACGGGCTGCGTGTCAATCCGCTGAAGATATCCCCCGACGATCTTCAGCGGATCCTTCCCTTTTCTTTAGAAAAGGTCCCCTGGACAGAAAACGGCTTTTTTTATGGACAAGAGGATCACCCGGCACAGCATCCTTTTTACCGTTGCGGGCTGTATTATCTCCAGGAACCGAGTGCCATGGCCCCCGCCCCTCTCCTGCCTGTACATCCCGGTGACCGGGTCCTGGATCTGTGTGCGGCTCCCGGAGGAAAAGCGACTGGACTGGGGGCGCGTCTGCAGGGCCGGGGACTGCTGGTGGCCAACGATGCCAGCAATACACGTTCCAAAGCTCTGCTGCGGAATCTGGAATTGTTCGGCATCCCCAACTGCTTCGTCACCAACGAGACCCCCGAACGGCTGTCCGCAGCATTCCCAGGATTTTTTGATAAGATCCTGGTGGACGCCCCCTGTTCTGGGGAAGGTATGTTCCGCAAAGAACCGGCCGCAGTAAAAACCTGGAGCCTGGAGAAAACGGATCTCTGCGCCAGGATACAGCGTGAGATCCTGGAAAAAGCCATCCACATGCTCGCCCCTGGGGGCCTGCTCATGTATTCCACCTGCACCTTCTCCCCCTTGGAGAATGAAGGATCCGTCTCCTATATCCTGGAACATCTTCCGGAGATGGACTTGGTCAGGCTCCCAGCGATACACGGATCTTCGCCCAGTGATCCCGCATGGGGAAACGGCGATCCCCGTCTGGAACGCTGCCTGCGCCTCTGGCCCCACCGCTGCCAAGGCGAAGGGCATTTCCTGGCGCTTTTCAGCAAAAACGGCTCGAGAGAAAAAGAACGCCCGCAAAAAAACAAACGGACAAAAAGCTCCAAGGCTCCCCGCGCCGAGCAAAAACTCATTGAAGAGTCCCTCACTCCCCTCATACCGGCCATGATCATGCCCTTTGACTGGGAACGGGTGGAGATCCGTGCCGGAAAAGCCTATCTGCTGCCAGAAGGGCTGCCTCAGGTCAAAGGACTCAGATTTTTGAGAAATGGCCTTTTTCTTGGAGAACTGAAGAAAAACCGCTTTGAACCCAGCCAGCCGCTGGCTCTCACTCTGACAGATACAGCATACGCCCGCCTTGACCTTCCCTGTCAGGATACCCGTGTGGGCGATTATCTGCATGGAGAGACTATACCTGTATCCCCGGCGGAATGTACCGTATCATCCGGCTGGGCGGTGCTGTGTGTTGATGGCTTTCCACTCGGCTGGGGGAAGCTTGTAAATGGGATCTTCAAAAATAAATATCCTGCAGGCTGGAGATGAGAGGACGCATCCTACAGTCCTCTCACATCCCGTATCACCTCATAGCCTTTTTTTGCCAGGACGCTCTCCGTCTCCTCGATATCCTCTGCCCGGAAGATCAGGACGGCCGATCTTGATCGGCTGCTGCTATAAGAATACATACAGTCAATATTGATATTCGCTTCTTCCACGGTTTCCAGGATGCCGTCCATAGCGCCCGCCTGGTCTTCCATGGGGACTGCGATGACCCGGTCTTTCATGACCAGCTCTCCATGATCTTCCAAAAGTTTATAACATTTATCAGGATCGTCAACGATCATCCGCAGGATACCAAAATCAGGCGCATCATATGTAGAGATACACAGACAGTTGATGTCCTCCTCTGCCAAGAGTCTGGTGATACGCCGAAGGCTCCCCGGTCTATTCTTTACGACTACTGCTATCTGATCGATCATAATGTATCTTTTCCTTTCTATGTATATCCTCTATCATGCTTTTACCCGCCCTGATCTCTCAGGGCGGGTCATGTCCTTTACCTTATCGCTCTTTACATCATCGGCTGCTGTGTCAATACAGACCTTACATGGCTGATCTCATCAGCTTTCGCCTCTGCAGCCGGTACATAATAGTGTTTTTCCCTGGCAATGTTATAGATCTCCTCCTGGGACATCTCACACTGGTTGCGGATCTGCTTTAACGTCTGTTTTAACTGGGGGTTGCCGGTCTGGGTGATCATCTCTGAATAACGCAGCAGTTCGCCGTTGACTGCAGTGAGCGTGTCTGCTACCATGGTCTTTTCATCTAACATATCTCTTCCCTCCTACTGTAAAAACTGCATCAACTGCTGCTTACTCTGCATGGCTGACTGGGCTGACTTCTGGAAGTACTGTTTGATCTGGGGATCTTGAGCCTGTTCCGCATAGCCCTGCATTTTACAGTGGGTGACCTCAAACCCGCCGATCAGATGGCGCAGATTCTGAAGATCTAATTCTGTGATGTTCGTCATGGTACACCTCCTAAAGGTTTTTGCTTTATTACCTTCTTAGTATGCCACGACGGACAGATCTTATTCTCCGATCAGCCAATTATACATTTCCTCATATTGCCTGGCCGAATTGTTCCAGGAGAAATCCATAGCCATCCCCCGGTCCACGATCTTATTCCACTCTCTTTTTTTATCATAATAGATGCGCTCTGCATTGCGGATCACACCCAGCATCTCATGAGCATTGTAATTCGTAAAACTAAAACCCGTCCCTGTACTCTCGTATTCGTTATATGGCTGTACGGTGTCTTTGAGCCCGCCTGTCTCCCTGACGATGGGTACCGTCCCATAGCGCAGGCTCATCAACTGGCTCAGGCCGCAGGGCTCGAACAGCGACGGCATCAGGAATGCGTCGCAGGAGGCATAGGTCTTATGGGACATAGGTTCTGAATAATAGATATTCGCGGAGACTTTCCCTCTGTATTTCCAGGCAAAATGCCTGAACATATTTTCATAGCGCTCTTCCCCTGTCCCCAGGACCACCAGCTGGATAGCATCCTGGCACAATTCATCCATGATATAGGCGATCAGGTCAAAACCTTTCTGATCAGTGAGACGGGAGACGATCCCGATCATCATCTTTCTGGGGTCTTCTTCCAGCCCCAGTTCTTTCTGGAGCGCGATCTTGTTTTTTACTTTCTCTTTCCGGAATGTCTTGGCGTTATAATTTTTTTCGATCTGACAGTCTGTCTCCGGGTTATATTCATCATAGTCGATCCCGTTGACGATCCCCCGCAGGCTGTTCGTCCTGGCACACAAAAGCCCATCCAGACCTTCTCCATAGAAGGACGTCTTGATCTCCTCTGCATAAGTATTGCTCACGGTCGTGATCGCATCGGCGTACACGATCCCGCCTTTGAGATAATTAGCGTCTTTATAAGCCTCTAATTTATCCGCTGTAAAATAGTATGACGGCAAACCTGTGATACTCTTTACTGTAGACACATCCCACACTCCCTGAAATTTCAGATTATGTATGGTCATGATCGTCTTGATACCGCGGAAAAAATCCCCTCCCTGGAATGAATCATGCAGATAGACAGGTATCAGCCCCGTCTGCCAGTCATGACAGTGGATGATATGGGGATGGAAATCGATCACCGGCAGGACCGACAAGACTGCCTTTGAAAAAAATGCAAACTTCTCCAGATCCCAAGGCGCCTGATCATAAGGTTTCGGCCCGCTGAAATAATGTTCATTGTCAATAAAATAGAATGTGATCCCATTATGCTCCATACGGAAGATCCCCACATAACAGCTGCGGAAACCTAAGTCCATATAAAAATTGGTGATGTACTCCATCTTTGACTTCCACTCTTCAGACATACACATATATTTTGGCAGTATCACCCGGATGTCAAAATAACGCTTGTCGAAACACTTGGGCAATGCACCCGCTACGTCTGCCAGCCCTCCTGTCTTGATGAACGGTACTGCTTCTGACGTGGCAAACAATATATTCTTCATCCCATATCCTCCTTAGCGAAACAAAATTATCTTCTTGGATCTATTATATCCTACTTTCTACACTATGGAAAGTCTGATTTTTATATTCCAATCTTATTTTATCCGCGATCAAGGCTATAAATTCAGAATTTGTAGGTTTTCCTTTTCCGTTGCTGACTGTATAGCCGAACAACTCATCGATCGTATCCATCTTCCCTCTGCTCCAGGCCACCTCAATGGCATGGCGGATCGCCCGTTCCACCCGGCTGGGTGTTGTCTGATGGTGTTTTGCGATAGTAGGATACAAGATCTTCGTTATGGAATTGAGCATCTCCTGGTCGTTGACAGATAAGATGATCGCATCCCGCAGATACTGGTATCCTTTGATATGTGCGGGGACTCCGATCTCATGGATGATATGTGTCACATCGCTCTCCAGGTTCCGCTCCATATAATGGCTGGAACTCTCATAAGCGCTGATCTTCTGTGCCTCTCTGTTCCTGCGCTGGGCGCTCTGCCTGACGTACTTGATACGGTCCAGCAGAAGCCCGCTGTCAAAAGGCTTCAGCATGTAATAATCCGCCCCCAGGTTAAAGGCATCCTCCGTGATCCTCTCCTGACCCACCGCAGACAGGATGATGAAGGACGGCCGCTTTTTCACCTCTTTATCGTGGATCACTTTCTCCATCACTGACAGACCATCTATCTTAGGCATGATGATATCCAACAAGACCACATCCGGTTCCTTCTCCCGGATGATCGTACAGATATCTTCTCCATTATGTGCTTTTCCGACTAATCGTAAGTCTTTATCCTCATTGATCATTTTTTCAAGTATTTCTACCATTTTTTCGTTATCATCGGCAATGGCAATGTTTAACTTATCCATAAAGCTGTTCCTCCTAAAGCTTGTGTTGAACTTCACCAGAGACTTTCTATCCCTATACTCTATTATGAAACAATTGATCCTGACAATCAACAACAAAATAGCCAAAATACATTATTTTTGATTACATTAATCGACAATTAATTCGTATTAGTTTGCATAGCCCTTATTATTTTTCAGCATATTCTCGATAAAAATCCCGTATCCCCCCGTCGAGTCCTGTACAAATACATGTGTGACCGCCCCCACAGCCTTGCCATTCTGCAGGACAGGACTCCCGCTCATCCCCTGGACGATCCCTCCCGTCTTCTCCAGGAGCCTTGGGTCTGTGACCTTTAACACGAAGCTCTTATTCGTATCGGGATGGTTCAGATCGATGCTGGTGATCTCCACCTGATACTCTTCCACCTGGCCGTCCACGCTGCACAGGATACTCGCCTCACCCAGCTGCATCTCCTGTTTATACCCCACTTCCATAGGCTGGAAAGAGAGATCTTGTGCGTACCTGGGATCCAGACTCCCATAAATACCATTTTCCCCGTTTTTTGTGATCGTGCCAATGATATTGGAATTGTCGTAACGGATCAACCCGGACAACTCTCCCGGGCTCCCTTTCGTCCCTTTATGGATGCCCATCACCTGGGCCCTGTACAGATCCCCATCGCTGATCTGCATCAGCTCCCCTGTATCTATATCGCTGATCCCATGTCCCAGCGCGCCAAAATCCCCATCCTGGTCCATATAGGTGAGCGTACCGATACCCTGTGTGTTATCCCGTACCCAGATACCTAATTTGTAATCCCCCTCCTCGTCTATCACCGGATCTAACGCCATCTGGATCTCCTCACCCCGGCGCAGGAGGGACAACTGCACAGTATCTCCCCCGCATGTCTGTATCTTGTGGATCAATTCCCGTTTGTTCCCCACTGCTTCCTGATCCATCGCCACGATGTAATCACCCGGCTGCACCAGATTCCTGGCAGGTTCGCAGCATATCCCATTTTCTCCGATGATCTCCCCGCTGTCGATGATCAGCACACCCTGGGTCTCCATATACACGCCCACCGTGTTGCCGCTGACATAGATATCCGTCGGTTCCACCACCTGGACTTTGATCTGTTTGAGAGGTATCTTCCCAAACAGACTGCATTCCAATGTAAAACTCTCCCTGCCTGACACAGGTATAGCGTCGTCTAAAGTCAGCCAGGGCTTCTGGAACTGTTCCAGAAAGTCTTCTTCTTTGCCCTCCACGATACTGACCTGATCTGGCAGACGATCGCGTACTTCCCAGTATCCCATACAGGTAAAGAGTACGAGACCTATTAATACGACCATCCACAAAGTCTTTCTATATTTGTTCTTTCGACTCACTTTATCACACACATCCCTTCTTCAGAAGTTGAAAAAAAGAGCGTACCTCCTCGTGTACACTCTCTTAGTATGTGATAATATCATGATTTCAATCTTGAATTTTTTTGCTGGCCTGCCAGATCTTTCATCTCTCTGGCACTCTCCAGGACTCTCTCTGTGATCTCTGCACCGCCTAAGAGCCTGGCCAGTTCTTTCACTGAATCCGCATCATCCAGCAGACGGATAGAGGTAAATGTATCTGTCCCCTGTTGTTTTTTTTCTATGGAATAGTGGGCGTCTGCCATGGATGCGATCTGGGGCAGATGGGTGATACAGATCACCTGCCGCTGCCTGCCGATGTACGCCAATTTTTCAGAGACCTTCTGAGCTGTCCGTCCGCTGATCCCTGTGTCGATCTCGTCGAAGATCAGAGTCTCGATCTGGTCTTTATCCGCCAGCAGCGTCTTGAGCGCCAGCATGATCCTGGACAGTTCACCGCCGGATACGACTTTGCCGAAAGCTTTTCGCGGCTCTCCGGGGTTGGTAGAGATCATAAAGACCACTTGATCCGCACCGTTTGACGTATAACCCTGGCTGGTAAACTCTATGGCAAAATCCACATGGAGGAAATTCAGGTCTGTAAGCTGTTCCTGTACCTGTTTTTCCAGCTGTCCGGCATATTCTTTCCGGTATCTTGTCAAGAGCTGGCATTGCTGCGCCAGTCTTTTTTTCTGTTCTAAGAGTTTCTGTTCCAGTTCTTGTTTATATTCTCCATAAGACTGCAATCTTTGCAGTCTTTCTTCTTGTTTTTTCTGGTATTCCTGGATCTCTCCCACTGAATTTCCATATTTTGCCTTTAAATGATTGATCAGATCCAGCCGTTTCTCTATATTGTAATACTCTTCCTCGTCGAATTCCCACTCCGAGAGATAATCCGTCAGTTCCCGGTTCAGATCGTTGAGCAGTCCGTCCAGGTCTGTGAGCATCTCTTCCATTGGGAGCAGTGCCTCATCCAGGTCAGAGACGCTGTTCAGGAGTCTCAGCGCCTGGCCCAGTCTTTCTCCGGCGCCCCCCGGGTCGTCGTACCCTGTGCATGTATGCACCTGATCCAATGTCTCCAGGATCCTCTTCCCATTGCTCAGTTTACGGTACTGCTTTTCCAGTTCCTCGTCCTCGCCCGGCTGCAGGTTGGCCTCTTTCAATTCTTTGAGTTCAAATTCCAGAAAAGAGATCTCACGCTTGCGCTGCACTTCATCCATCTGATCCCCGTTCAGCTGCTTATACAGTTTCTGGTATCCCAGATAGGCCGCCCTTACATTCTGCTGCACCGGTGCGATCTTCTCTTTTCCATACTCATCCAGGATATCCAGCTGCCGTTTCCTATCCAGGAGAGACTGATGTTCATGCTGACCGTGTATATCCAAAAGCAGCGCCCCTACCGCTTTCATCTGTGCCAGCGTACATGCCTCCCCGTTGATCCGGTTGGTACTCCTTTTCCCGGCCAGCCGCCTGGACAGCCACACCTGCCCCTCTTCCGGATGGACATCCAAGGCTTCCAGCTCTCTGTATATCCTGGGATCCTCCACCTGGAATGTCAGTTCCACCAGGGCGTAGTCCGCATCCTCCCGGATCATCTCCCGGGACATCTTTCCGCCCAGGGCCAGCTGTACAGACCCAAGGAGGATGGATTTCCCGGCTCCAGTCTCCCCGGTAAGGATATTGAGCCCCGGCTCGAACTCCACTTCCTCCTCCCGTATCAGGGCTAGGTTTTTCACATGTAAATTCACTAACATCCCGTGTCTGCCCCCTCTCCTTTCAAGACCGCACGCAGCCGCTCCATCACGAGACGGCTCTGTTCCTCGCTCCTCACCACACACATGACCGTATCATCCCCCGCTATACAGCCTAAGACTTCCTCCCAGTTCAGATCGTCCAGGACAGCTGCCGCTGCCATGGCCATGCCTGAAACTGTCCGTATCACCAGGATATTCTGGGCTGCATCCATAGATACGAAGGCATCCCGCAGGACTCTCGCATACCTTCCGTTCCTGTCCTGTACCTGCTCCTGCACAGGCACATAGACAAACTTCCCATGTCTGTTCGTCTCTTTTCTCAGATTTAATTCCCGGATATCCCTGGACACGGTGGCCTGGGTAACGGAAAATCCGGCTTCATGGAGCCTGCGGGCCAGCTCTTCCTGCGTCTCTATCTCAAATCGCCCGATCAGATCGATGATCTCCCTGTGCCTCTTTAACTTCATCTCTCAACCCTATACATTCATCTTACGCCGCACAACTTCTACAAAACTGAGATTGCTCAGTTTGATGATCCGGGTACTCACCTGCGCCTTCTCGATAACGATCCTGTCCCCGGTCACCATAGGCGTCCATGTATCCCCGTCGAAAGTCGCGATCGCTGTCTCCTGCTCTTCATGACGTCCTTCCCCGATCTCCACTGTGATCACATCTTTCGCCGGCAGGATGATGCTCCTGGAATTTAAAGTATGGGGAGCCAGCGGCGTGATCACAGTCATACGGGCTTCCGGCGCAACGATCGGCCCTCCCGCCGACAGGCTGTAACCTGTGGACCCAGTAGGCGTGGCTACGATCATGCCGTCGGCATTATAGACATTGAGATACTCGCCATTTACATAATTGCGCAGACAGATCACACGCAAGGGACCCTCCCGCCCGATCACAATATCATTGAGGGCGATGCCCCTGCCGATCACCTTTCCCTCATGGTATACAGTACCTTTGAGCATCATACGCTCTTCCACTTCATATCCGTCCTGTAAGAGTTTATCCAGGGCAGGCTGTATCCCCGTCCTGTCTACCTCCGCCAGATAGCCCAGCGTCCCCATATTGATGCCAAAGAGCGGGATCCCTGTATGTACCACGTCGCGGGCCGCCTGCAGGAGCGTCCCGTCCCCGCCCAGCACGATAATGCACTGGGTATCCGCCGGGATCCGCCCAGGATCCGTGTAGCGGTAGAGCCCTTCCATCCGCCCTTCAGAGAGCTTCTGGATACCGCAGTAGCATCCCCGCTCCTCGAGATAGGAAGCGACCTGACGGGTGACCTCCATCCCTTTATCTTTTTGTCCGTTGGTTATGATATAAAACTTATCCATTTTTTATCCAGTCCGATCCAGTTCCCGATGCGCCGCCTGTACGATCTCTCCCACCTGTTCCTCCACATAAGAAGACTCTGCTGGGGGCTGCATATGATATAGATGGAGCAGATATTCGATGTTACCTTCCGGCCCTTTCACCGGAGAATACCCCAGATGGCTCGGATAAAATCCGGCGTCCCTCGCATAAGACAAGACTTTGCCGATCACTTCCCGGTGGATAGATGGGTCGCGGACCACACCTTTTTTTCCCACCTGCTCCCGCCCCGCCTCAAACTGGGGCTTGATCAGACAGACCAGTTCCGCGTTTTCTGTGAGGAGGGCTTTCACCGGGCCGAAGACTTTTTCCAGGGAGATGAAAGAAACGTCGATCGACACGAACTCGATGGCATCCCCAATATCCTCCTCCGTCACATAACGGATATTCGTCTTCTCCATACAGACCACCCGGGGATCCTGGCGGAGTTTCCAGTCCAGCTGTCCACGTCCCACATCAATGGCATAGACTTTCACCGCCCCGTTCTGCAGCATACAATCTGTAAATCCTCCTGTGGATGCGCCCACATCCATGCATATCTTCCCTTCCAGCCGGATGGGAAAACACCGCAGAGCCTTTTCCAGTTTCAGACCGCCCCGGCTCACATAGGGGAGCGGATCCCCTTTTACTTCAATGGCGGCTGTATCCGGGAACATGGACCCCGCTTTATCTTCTTTCTGGCCGTCTACATAGACACTGCCAGACATGATCACTGCCTTCGCTTTTTCCCTGGACGGGGCAAGCCCCTGCTGCACCAGCAATACATCTAACCGCTCTTTCATCTGCCCACCTTATCTCTGATCGTGGAGACGATCCCCTCCACATCCAAATGCAACTTCTTTTTTAACTGATCCACACTCCCATGGCCCACAAACTGATCAGGGATACCGATAGGGATCACCTGTACCTGCGGATGATGGGCGTCCACATAGGCGCGCACCTTTTCTCCCATCCCTCCCGACAGTACATTTTCTTCCATTGTGACGAATATCTGATGATCCTCCGCCAGCCTGTCCAGGCACGCCGTGTCCAGCGGTTTTACAAAACGCATATCCACAAGGCTGGGATCCCATCCCTCCTCTTTCAAGGCGTCCCGTACTTTCTCGCCTTCTGCCGCCATACTGCCGATGGGAAGGAGCGCCATCCTTTCTCCATGGATCATCCACTCGCTCTTTCCAAGCTCTACAGGCTCTTTATACGCCTCCAGACCGTCAAACGCTCCCCCTCTGGGATAGCGCAGCGCCACCGGACCTGGATGCTCCAGGGCAAACTTTAGCATCGCGGTCAATTCCCATTTATTCTTAGGAGCCATCACTGTCATATTGGGCATCAAAGAGAGATAACTGAGATCGAAGCATCCGTGATGGGTCTCCCCGTCGCTGCCCACCAGGCCTGCCCGGTCAATGGCAAAGACTACATGCAGGTTCTGCATACACACGTCGTGGAGTACCTGGTCGAAGGCCCGCTGCAGAAAAGATGAATACACAGCGACCACAGGGATCAGCCCGCCCAGAGCCAGCCCTGCGGCAAAAGTCACCGCATGGGCTTCCGCGATCCCCACGTCAAAAAAACGCCGCGGGAAGAGACTGGCAAACCGGTTCAGGCCAGTCCCTGTAGGCATAGCCGCCGTCACAGCTGCGATGCGGGGGTCTTTGCTGCCCAGTCTGCACAAAGCCGAAGAAAATACATCCGTATAGGTCGCCTTCTCCTGCCTGCTCTTCAGGACGCCCGTGGCGATCTCGAACGGCGCCGTCCCATGGAATCTGGCCGGATGCCGCATGGCTGGCTCATAGCCGCGCCCCTTCTCTGTGAGGACATGGACGATGACCGGGCCCTCTACCCGTTTTGCCTCATTGAAGAGTTTCATCATCTGCCGCATATTATGCCCATTCACAGGACCCAGATAAGTCAATCCCATATTTTCAAAGAGCATACCTGGGATCACCAGCTGCTTGATGCCCGTCTTTGTCTTATGGACGGCCTCCACTATAGCCTCTCCCACCCGGGGGACTTTCTTGAGATTTTTGCGCACACTCAGTTTCAGCCCGCAGTAAGATTCTGCCGTGCGCAGATTGCTCAGATAACGGGAGATCCCTCCTACATTGGGTGAGATCGACATTTTATTGTCATTGAGGACGATGATAAAATTCTTTTTTAACTCCGCCGCATTGTTCATGGCCTCGTATGCCATCCCCCCCGTCAGCGCCCCGTCCCCGATCACAGACACCACATAATGATCCTCTTTCAGAAGGTCCCTGGCCCTCACATAACCCAGTCCTGCAGAGATAGAGGTGGAACTGTGCCCCGTATCAAAAGGATCGCAGGGACTCTCGCTCCGCTTTGGAAAACCGCTCAGGCCATCCATCTGGCGGAGCGTGGAAAACCCCTCTTTACGCCCGGTGAGGATCTTATGGGTATAGGCCTGATGACCCACATCCCAGATGATCTTATCTTCCGGCAGATGGAATACATTGTGCAGAGCCATGGTCAGTTCCACGGCTCCCAGATTCGACGCCAGATGTCCCCCTGTCCTGCTGATATGGTCGATGAGGAACATACGTATCTCACCGGCCAGCCTGGGAAATTCATCTAAAGGTATTTTCTGTATATCGTTTGGCTTTTGGATCTTATCTAATATCACAGTATCGCTTCCTTACTATTTTTTGCGGGTGACCAGCCATTGGGCCAGCCGGGGGAGGAACGCCTCTTCTTGCCCCATACTCTTAAATATCTCCAGAGCTTCCCCAGACAGCTTTTCTACCTGGCTGACCGCCTCTTCCATCCCATACAGAGCGACGTAGGTCGTTTTTTCATTTCTCTCGTCGCTGTGTATGGGTTTTCCCAATTCTTCCATAGAACCTGTGACATCAAGGATATCGTCCTGGATCTGGAAAGCCAGTCCGATCTTCCGTCCCGCCTGTTCCATGGCTCGCACCTGTCCGGCGGAAGCCCCTGCCAGTACAGCCCCGATCATAAAAGCCGCCTCCAGTAATGCAGCTGTCTTTCTCAGATAGATACCCTCTAAGATCTCACCATCTATCGCCTGCCCCTCACATCCCACATCCACACTCTGCCCGCCCAGCATCCCATACAGCCCGGTCTTCGCCGCAAGGATCTGCAAAGAGAGTATGACTCTGGAGGTCTCCCCTCCGTCTTCTGTCAGATCAAAACTGTGGAGAGCTACCTCATAGGCATAGTTCAACAGGGCGTCTCCGCTCAGGATCCCCATCGCCTCCCCAAACACCACATGGGTAGCCTTCCTGCCCCGGCGGTATCCGTCGTCATCAAGGGCGGGGAGATCGTCATGGATCAGGGAATGGGTGTGGATCATCTCAAGAGCAGCCATAAAAGGCTCCGCCACTCTCCCTTCTCCCCCGAACATCTCATAAGACGCTCCTAATATCAATGGACGCAGCCGTTTTCCCCCCGCCTGCATAGCATAGCGCATAGCCTGGGCCAGCTCTTTTGCAAAGCCTTCTTCTCCGGGCAGGTATCCGCAGACGATCTTTTCCGTCTTTTCTATCTTCTCTCTCAGTACTTTCTCAAAATCCACTTAACTCTCCATCCTCATCCATCTGCAGCATCTTCTTTTCAACCCGGTCGATCTTCTCATTGCATGTCTTCAAGAGTTCCATACCAGACTGATAGACCTTGAAAGATTCTTCAAGCGTGATCTCCCGGCTCTCCAGCCGCTCTACCACTTTGTCCAGCTGCCGGAACGCCTCCTCCAGAGTCATATCATCGGATATGGATCCCTGCTTTTCCTGCTCTTGCACCATAAAAAACTCCTTTTCCCACTCTTTCATCCCCGATCCGCCCAGTCAACAGGTGCGATCTCAGTCACTCGAGCCCCGATCGTCCCGTCGCTGACCTGTAGAGTGACCATATCCCCCTTTTCCACCTGGGAGATACTCACCAACGTCTTGCCCTCCTTATCCATACTGTAAGAAAATCCCTGCTGCAGCTTGTTGAGCGGAGACAGGCCCTTCAACCGTTCTATATACAGGCCCAGGCTGTTCCTGGCCTGTTCCGCCTGCCGCTGCATATTTATGCGCAGTTTTTCTTCTGTATCTGCCAGATATTGACGTTTTTCCCGTATCTGGCTCTGGGGGCTCAGATAGCGCAGGCGCATCTGATACCGCTCCATCTTTTCCAGGTAAAGCTCCAGACGGCCCCCCATCTTATCCTGGAGGATCTGCCGATACCCCTCCAGGCTCTCCTGCAGTGCCCGGTAGTCGTATACGGCCAGCTCTGCCGCGGCCGACGGCGTGGGCGCCCTGAGATCGGCCACATAGTCGATGATCGTAGTATCCGTCTCATGGCCCACAGCAGAGATGACTGGGACTGAACAGTCGAAGACTGCCCGGGCTACCTCTTCTTCATTGAAAGCCCACAGATCCTCGATAGAGCCGCCGCCCCGCCCTACGATCATCACATCCACGCCCAGAGCTTCCAGAGCATGGATGCCCCTGACGATGCTCTCCTTCGCCCCTTCGCCCTGCACCAGGGCCGGATAGAGGATGATCTGCACATACGGATTCCTCCTGGATGCGATGTTGCGGATGTCCTGTACAGCCGCTCCGGTGGGCGCCGTGACCACCCCTAATGTTTGGATAAAACGTGGGATAGGCTGCTTGTACTCGGCCGCGAACATCCCCATCTCTTCCAGCTGGTCTTTCAGCGCAAGAAAACGTTCATAGAGGAATCCCGCCCCCTCCAGTGTGATCTTCCTCGCATACAGCTGATATCGCCCATCCCTCTGGTAGACATCCACACTGCCCTCTACGACTACCTTGTCCCCGTTTTTCATGGAAAAAGCCAGACCCTTGCGCTGCCCGGCAAACA